>NZ_JBFBNR010000002.1:0-285077 GCF_040687675.1 Kitasatospora sp. NPDC056731 | reverse complement strand
GACGACGTTCGTCAGGTCGACCGTCGCCCACTGGCCGTTCGCATACCTGGCGGTCCCCTGGAGATGGCCGTCCGTGCTGCGGGAGTAGATCATGAGCGTGCCATCGGAGTCGGTGGTGGCACTCACGGCGCCGTCGGTGGCGGGTGTGCCGGCCTGGTTGGCGAGGTCCGTGGTCGCCCACTGGCCGGCGGCATCCTTGTAGGTGATCTGGAGATGACCGTTGGCAGCATTCGCGCTGGCCACGCCGACGGTCCCGTTCTTCTGGGTGAAGGTCGCAGGCACCCCACCCGCCGAAACCGGGGTGCCGACGATGTTCGTCAGGTCGACGGTCGCCCAACTCCCGTTCGGCTGAAGAGCAGTGAGACTCAGATGCCCGCCGTCCGTCGAACCACGCGAGTAGATGGCAAGCGTGCCATCGGGGTCCGTCGTTGCACGGACCGCACCTCCGGTGACCGGCGTACCGACCTGGTTGGTGAGGTCGCTGGTCACCCACTTGTCGGCGGCATCGCGATACGTGATCTGCAGGTGCCCGTTGGCGGCGTTGGCACTGGCCACACCGGTGACACCGTTCTTCATCGCGAAGGCACTGGGCGCACCACCCGCCGAAATCGGAGTGCCCACGACATTCGTGAGGTCAACGGTCGCCCACTTGTCGGTCGGATACCTGGCAGTCCCCTGAAGATGACCGTCAACGCTACGAGTGAAGGTGTAAGCCGTACCATCAGCACCACTCACCGAACCACCGTCACCCAACGCCGGCACCCACGCCGAACCCGGCGCCGGGTCGTCGACGACGTTCTTGTAGCGCAGCGCCTTGTAGTCGCCGTTCGGGTGCGAGTCGAGGGACGCGGCGTTGATCGAGACGCCGGTCCGGTGCTTCACCGGTGTGCTGCCGAAGGAGTAGTACGAGAAGGTGGTGTGGGCGGCGTCGTCCCACTTCTCGAAGAGGATGACGTGGTCGTAGTACGAGTTCAGGATGTCGCCCGGCATCAGGTCGCTGCGGCTGATCTGGTAGGTGAAGCTGTCCGCGAGGCCCTGCGTGTTGGCGCTGGTGCCGAGGTGCCAGGCCATCGAGACGTAGCCCGAGCAGTCCGTGCGGTAGCCGCGGCCGGAGGAGTCCGGGTACGAGCCGCCCTGGTCGTAGTTGATGTTCTTGCCGTACCAGAACTGGGCGCGGGCAAGGATCTCCGAGCGGGTGATCTGGCCGCCGACCGAGGAGGTCGTCGCCGCGTACGAACTCCCGGCGGTGACGGCCGTGACGACCACGGCACCGGAGGCGGCGATGGCGGCGGCGAGCGTGACGCGCAGCAGCTTGGACGTCTTCGAAGGCATGACGGTGCTCCAGCGGGGAGAGAGGGGTGGGATCGGCCGTGCGTGGTGCTCGGCACACACCGGGCCGTGACGGCCGTCCTCCAGGAGCAGCGGTCGGTGACACCTGGTCCGGTGTGCTGCCCCGGGCAGGTGCTCCCTGGCGGCAGTCACCAGTCTCACCACAGGTCAGGAGCCTCGAAAGGGCCTTCGGCTGGCCTGAATCGGCCCAGGCCCGTTCCGGCCAGCCCGGACGTTCCGGCGCTCTCCCTCGCCGAACTCGACCCCGCCAGCAGCCCCACCTCGACAGCGCCAGCGGCGCCGCTGGCGCCAACGCCCAGAACGCCTCCGGAGCCCGCGGGGCGACGGCTACGTCCTGATCACCTGGTGACCAGTTCTGCACCAACGGCTCTGTCCCGTCATCGCTGGTGGCGATGCGGGACAGGTATCGCTGGCAGGTCATGCGCCCCTGCCCCGGCCTTGCCCCTGCGGCTACGGGGGGTTGCCGAGGTTGCCGGGGAAGGACGTCGGGACCGTGGCTCAGCCGAGCGTCAACGACTTGGCGTGGGTCCGCCAGGCCTCGTCCACCGAGACGGTCTCACCCTTGTAACTGGGGCTCTCGTAGCCGGTGGCCTGGAATCCGGTGAACAGGTTGAACCAGCAGTTGGCGTACGGGCGCACCGAGTAGACGTGGTCCTGGAGCGGGGCGGGGATGTCGAAGGAGTAGTCGGCGGCGTTCCCGTTGTAGCACGCGTGCGGGCCGGTGAAGGTCACCGATTGGCCCCCGAAGAAGAAGTCCTGGTAGATCGTCCCCAGGACCACCAGGTCGGAGAGGCCGGCCGGGCTGTTCAGCTCCTCGGCGAACGCGCTGTCGCGGGCGGCCTCGGCGGCGGTCGGCGGAGCGTCGGCGACCCGCCCGCCGGTGGCATAGCCGATGGCCTCCCGGTAGGTGCCGAAGCACTGCGCCTGGCCGCCCTGCGCGTTCACCACGCAGTGTCGGGTCGAGTCTCCGGCCGTCGTGGGTTGAGCGACGGCCGTGGCCGCGCCGGACAGGGACAGTGCGATCGCCGTCGCCGCAAGGACGGCTCCGATGCGCTTGAGGGAGCGTGCCATGGTTGATCAACTCCTGGGTCGAAGACCGGCGCCTTTCGGCCGGTGCACGGCAACCCTCTCAATCGGCTGCACGATTCTGGCATGATCTGATCACTGCTTTGTCGTGACGCACGCTGCCGCGTGCCGGCACGTGACAGCTCAGGTGACACACCCGGGCGCGGGGTGACGCTTCGTCAACACCGGCGCCCCCCAAGGGGGGTGCCTCGGTATCGCCGGTGGGGGGGGCATGGAGTTCAGGATCCTGGGGTCCCTGGAGGTGTGGGCCGGGGCCGCTCCCGTACGGTTGGGCGGACGCCGTCAGCGGAGTCTGCTGGCGATGCTCGTGGCGCACTCGAACCGGACCGTCCCGGTCGCCCGACTGGTCGACACGGTCTGGGACCAGGACCCTCCGGCCACGGCGGACCGCCAGATCCGCAACATGGTCGGCCTGCTGCGCCGCATGCTCGGCACGGGGGCGGCCTCCCCCATCGTGACCGACGGCGCGGGCTACCGGCTGGTGGCGGACGACGCCCGGGTGGACCACCGCCTGTTCGCCTCCCGGGTCGCGGCGGCAGCGGACCTGGACGCGACGCAGGCCGTCCCCCGGTTGCGCGAAGCCCTGGAGCTGTGGCGCGGCCCCGCGCTGGACGGGTTGCCCGGCCTGGTCTTCGCCGCTCTCGCGGCCGGCCTGGAGGAGCAGCGGATGGCCGTGCTGGAGCGGCTCTACGAACTGGAGTTGGAGGCGGGGCGGCACCGCGAGGTCGCCGCGGAACTGACCGGCCTGGTCGCCGATTTCCCGCTCCGTGACCGCCTGGTGCGGCAGCTGCTGACTGCCCTGCACCGCTCGGGCCGACACGGCGACGGGCTGGAGGCCTACCGGCGCCATGCCTCCCGACTCTCCGAGGACCTCGGGCTGGACCCGACACCTGAGGCCCAGGCCCTCCAACGGGCCCTCCTCCTCCCCTGTCCGGCACCGACCACCCATCCGGCACCGACCGCCCGTCCGGACCAGACCGCCCCGACCACCGGCGTCGCCCCTGCGGCGCCCCCGGCGGACCCACGACCCGAGCAACTCCCTTCCGGCCTCTCCGTGTTCGTCGGCCGCGCCCCCGAACTGCTCGTACTGGACCGGGTGCTGGCCACCGGGGAGCCCGGCGCCCGCCAGGCGGCGGCACCGTGCGCCGTGATCACGGGTGCCGCCGGAGTCGGGAAGTCCGTGCTGGCGCTGCACTGGGCCCACCTCACGCGGGAGCGGTTCCCCGACGGACGGCTGTTCGCGGACCTGCGGGGCTGGTCCGCCGCCGGCCCCCGCCCCCCGCACGGGGTGCTGGCGGCGTTCCTGCGCGCACTGGGTGTGCCGGCCGAGTCCATACCGGCCCAGTTGGACGAGGCGTCCGCGCTCTACCGGTCGCTGCTGGCCGGGCGGCGGATGCTCGTCGTCCTCGACGACGCCGCCGGCCCGGAGCACGTCAGGCCACTGCTACCGGGCGGCAGCGGCTGCGCCGTCGTGATCACCAGCCGGGACCGTCTCACCGGACTCGTCGCCCGCGAGGGCGCCCACCGGGTCGCGCTCGACGGCTTCACCCCCGCCGAGGGGCAGGCGCTGCTCGCCCGCATCCTGGGCGCCGACACCGCCGACACCGCCGAGGCGCAACGGCAGGCCGGCGCCCGGCTGCTCGACGCCTGCGGGCACCTCCCGCTGGCGCTCGGCATCGCCGCGGCCCAGCTACGCGATCGGCCGCAGCGTGATCTCGTCGCCTTCGCCGACGAGCTGGCCTCCTCCACCGACCGCCTGGGCGCCCTGGAGGCCGACGGTGACGACCGCTCCTCCCTGCGATCGGCCTTCGGCCTCTCCTACCAGGCGCTCGACCCCGCCGCCCGACGCCTGTTCCGCCGGCTCGGCCTGTTCCCGGGGGTGGACATCAGCGCCCCCGTCGCCGCAACCCTGTCCGCGTACGCCGTCGACGAGTGCGAACGGCTCCTCGGCCGCCTGACCACCGCCCACCTGCTCGCCGAGCCATCACGGGGCCGCTACCGCTTCCACGACCTGCTGAAGCTCTTCGCGGCCGAGCTGGGCGCCCGCGAGGAGAGCCCGGAGGAACAGCGGGAACTACACGAGCGCTGGCACGCGTGGTGCCTGCACCACGCGCACGCCGCTGCCCGGGTGCTGACCCCCGGGCGGCGGCGGGTCCCCCTCGGCCCGCCGCCCGACGGCCTGCGGGTGGCCGACCTCACCGGCCCCGAACAGGCCACCCGATGGTGCGACGACCAGCGGGCGAACCTGCTCGCCACCGTCCGCCACGCTCACGAGCGCGGGGACGACGAAACGGCCTGGAAACTGCCCGCGCTGCTGTGGAGCTACCTCCACCGCGCTTCGCCGCAGACCGAAGGGGTGGCCCTGGGCCGGACGGCCGTGGCCGCCGCCCGCCGCCTGGGCGACCTGAGCGCCCAGGCGCACAGCCTCAACGACCTGGGCCACGTCTGGGGCGCCCTGGGCGAACTCACCCTGTCCCGGCGGACATTCCAGCGGGCCAGGGGCCTCGCCCACAACGCCGGCGACCGGTGCGCCGAAGGCCGGGCCCTGGCCAACCTCGGCGCTTACCACTACTTCACGGGCCGCTACGCCGACGCCGGGGAGTACTACGAGCAGGCCCTCGACCTGCTGACGGCCGACGGCCCGGAGACCGATGACTGGACGGCCGACCTCTGCCGTACCAGCCTGGCCCCGACCTACCTGCTCCTGGGCCGCTACCAGGAAGCATCGGACCACGCGAGCCGTGTGCTCGCCCGGCCCAGGGCCCAGCGGAACGGGCCGATGGACTGCTCTCTGCTCAACACCCTGGCCGCGGCGCAGCACGCCCTCGGGCGGCCGGAGGAGGCGGTCGGGCACTACGAACGGTCCCTCGCCGTGAGCAGCCGCCTGACAGGCTATCCCGCCCAGCGGGCCCACGCCTTGGCAGGACTGGCCGCCGCCCACCGGGCACTGGGGCGCGAACAGCGCTGCCGTCAGGCCTGGGACGCCGCGCACGAGATCTACGCGGAGCTGCCGGCGCACCAGCTGACCTCGAACCTGCCGATCCTGGCCGCACTGGGTTTCACTCCGCCCGCCACGACCGACCGGCGACCCTAGGTGTTCTGTCACGTGTCGGAACGACGTCGGAGCCGGGCCGTGGCCAGCACTCCCAGAACCACCAGCAGACCGCCGATCGCGATCCCGACGTGCTTCGCACTCAGCAGACGGCTGTGCCTGCCCTCGGCCGCGGCGGAGCGCGGAGGAGGGGGGATGGTGGCCCCGGAGCTGGGGGTTTCCGACGCAGACTGGCCGTCCTGAGGACTGTCCGTCGCCTGGGGCGACGGGGAGCCGGACGGGTCGCTCCCGTCGGCAGGTCCGCCCCCGTACAGAAGAGCGCCGTCACCCCGGTCGCCCTCACCGCGCTCACCGCCGTCGCGCTTGTCGATGCAGTGGGTGGCCGGGAAGGAGAAGACCCGTTCGTGGCGGTCGAACGCCTTCACCACGAAGAGCGGGTGCTCCCTGAAGAAGTCACGGATCTGCCACTCGTACTGGTTGCTGGTCTGGGTGGGATAGTTCACGTCCAAATACGTTGAAGGAGCGAAGTTGTCCCATGGTGCTGCCGGCGACGAGGGCGGGGATGACGTGGACCCCTGGAGAACGAGAGCCTCCGGCCCGTGCCGGCCGTTCTTCAGGATGATTCGGAAGCTCTGGTCGATGAGGATGACACGGCGGGCACTGTGGCAGTCACGCGGGGGATTGTGGTCGTGGTGTCCTCCCTCCCCCACCCCGTCCCCGTCCTGAATCCACAGGGAGCCGAACGCATGCCGCGCGGACGCCTGCGCTGCGACGTCCGCCGACGGAGACGCGAGGGCGATGACCGCGCCCGCCAGCGACGCTGCGACCCGGGGACGGCGATTCATCCAACGACCTCCATGGGTGGCGAACGCGCTGGACCGCCTGCTGGGCGACGCGTCCGAATCTCAGGAGAAGTTAAGAGGAGTCGACTCGTCACATCGTGAGCCTCCCTGGGGAGCCCTCCTTTTGTCACTCAGCCGCAGCAGTCGGTTGACGACCTGGTCAAGCGCTGGGCCGGGCGGGCTCACGGAGTGCGGGCGGGGTGGGGTGGCAGGGGGAGGCGGAGGAGGAAGCGGGCGCCGGCGGGGGAATCGGCGAGGGTGAGGGTGCCGTGGTGGCGGGTTGCCAGGTCGCGGGCGATGGCGAGGCCGAGTCCGGCGCCGCCGGTGTCGCGGGTGCGGGCCTCGTCGAGGCGGGTGAAGGGGGCGAAGACGCGTTCGCGGTCGGGGGCGGGGATGCCGGGGCCGTCGTCCAGGACTTCGAGGACGGCCCAGTGGCCGTCGGGGCCGGGGTCCTCGGTGAGGGTGACGGTGACGTGGTCGGCGGCGTGGCGCAGCGCGTTCTCCAGCAGGTTGCGGAGCAGGCGGTGGAGTTGGGCGGCGTTGCCGGGGACTTCCAGCGGGCGGTCGGCGTGGACGGTGATCCGGCTGGTGCCGTGCGGGAGTTCGGCGGCGACGTCGCGGGCGAGGTCGGTGAGTTCGACCCGGGTGTGGTGGGCCGGTGCGGCGAGGGGTGGGCGGGCGAGCAGGAGCAGGTCGTCGGCGAGGTGCTGGAGGCGGACGGTGTCGGCGCGGGCGGCGCGGACGACGGTGGGCCAGTCGGTGCGGTCGGGGTGGGTGAGGGCGACCTCCAGGGAGGTGCGCAGTCCGGCGAGGGGACTGCGCAGTTCGTGGGAGGCGTCGGCGACGAAGCGGCGCTGGGCGGTGACGGCGTGGTCGAGCTTCTCGAGGGTCTGGTTGGTGGTGGTGGCGAGGTGGGTGATCTCGTCGGCGGTGGGCGGGACGGGGACGCGCCGGTCGAGGTGCTGGGCGGTGATGGAGGCCATCTGGGCGCGGATCGCCTCGACCCGGCGCATCGCCCGGGCGGTGACCGCCCAGGCGATGGCGGCCACCAGCAGGACGGCGAAGGGCCCGGCGACCAGCAGCAGCCGTTGGACGGACTCCTGGACGCGTTCGGCGTCCCAGGGCGGTACGAGCAGGTAGGCGGTGACGGTGCGCTCGCCCCGGTCGGGTTCGCCGAAGCCGGACAGCAGGGCGCGGCCGTCAATGCCGCCGGCGCTCTGCCCGTACAGGGGGAGGGTGCGGTGGGCCAGACGGTTCGCGGTGCCGGTGCCGGTGGCGGGGACGGGGGCGTCGAGCGTGAGGGTGCGGGAGACCTGCCCGCCTTCGGGCAGCGGCGTGAGCTGGGCGGCGACCTGGGCACGGAAAGGTTCGAGGTCGGGGCTGACCTCCAGGAGCCGGCCGGAGTCCAGGACGAGGGCGTAGACGCGGTCGCCGAGCAGCAGGCCGCTCGCCGGGACGTGGCCGGTGCGCATGTCCGCGACCGCCACGTCGAGGCGGGCCTGTGCGGCGACCTTCGCGTCGTCCAACTGGGAGTCGTAGAGGCTGTGGCTGAGCCAGAACGCGCCCGTGGTGAAGGCGGCGGCAGCGGCCAGGCCGGCCGCCGCCGCGGAACGGGCCCGCAGCGAGCGCAGTGAGTGCAGTGAGCGCAGCAGCCGGGGCAGCCGCGGCGGCCTAGCCACGGGAGTCCAGCCGGTAGCCGGTACCGCGCACGGTGACGATGGAGTTCCGGCCGAACGGGACGTCGATCTTGCGGCGCAGCGCGCTGACGTACACCTCGACGATGTTCGGGTCGCCCTCGTAGCCGCTCCCCCAGACCTGGTCGAGGACGGTGGTTTTGGCGACGACCTCGCCGGGGCGTTCGGCCAGGCACTCCAGGACGGCGTACTCGCGGGGCGTGAGGGCGACCGGGGTGCCGGCGCGGCGGCAGGAGCGGTCGGCGGGGTCGAGGACCAGGTCGCCGACGGTCAGCGCGGGCGGGCGTTCGGCGCCGCCGCGGCGGACCAGGGCCCGCAGCCGGGCGACCAGGACCGGGTAGGAGAAGGGCTTGGCGAGGTAGTCGTCGGCGCCGGTGTCCAGGGCCTCGATCTCGTCGTACTCGCCGTCCTTGGCGGTGAGCATCAGGATCGGGGTGGTGACGCCTTCCTGCCGCAGTTGGGCGCAGACCCGGTAGCCGTTGAGGCCGGGGAGCATGACGTCCAGCAGGATCGCCCGGTAGTCGCCGGTGCGCGCGTACCAGAGGCCGGAGCGGCCGTCGTGGACGACGTCCACGGTGTAGCCCTCCGCTTCGAGCCCGTCCCGGAGGGCATCGGCCATCCGGGTCTCGTCCTCCACCACCAGTACGCGCATGCGTCTCAGCATGTCACGGGGGGTGTCGCGGTTCCTGAAGGTGCTTTCAGGCTCTTTCAGCGGATCTTCAGAGGGCGGGTCGGACGCTTCGGGGGTCGCCCCACGTCCGCCCTACCGCGAGGTGAGCCCCGTGACTCTGACCCTGACCCGCGCACCCCGCGCCACGGTCGAACCCCAGCTCCAGGCCCAGTCCCAGCTCCAGTCCCAGCCCCAGGCCCGGCCGGGCCGGACCGCCCTGCTGCCCTGGGCGCTCGCCGCCGTGCTGTTCGCCGCCTACGGCGCGCTGTCCGTCTCCCGCCATCTGCACCTGCGGACGTCCGGCTTCGACCTGGGAATCTTCGAGCAGGCCGTCCGCGGCTACGCCGAGGGCCGCGCGCCGGTCTCCGAGCTGAAGGGGCCGGGGTTCCACCTGCTCGGGGACCACTTCCACCCGATTCTGGCCACCCTCGCACCGTTCTACCGGGCGTTCCCCTCCCCGCTGACCCTGCTGGTCGCCCAGGCGGCGCTGCTCGCCGTGTCCGCCGTCCCGGTGACCAGGGTGGCGGCGCGGGCGGCCGGTCCGTGGGCGGGCGCGGGCATCGGCGTCGGGTACGGGCTGTCGGTCGGCCTGCAGCAGGCGGTGGCCTTCGACTTCCATGAAATCGCCTTCGCCGTACCGCTGTTGGCCTTCGCCCTGGAGCGGCTGACGCTGCGGAGGTGGCGCGCGGCCGCGTGGTGCGTGCTGCCGTTGCTGCTCGTGAAGGAGGACCAGGCGGCGACGGTCGTGGCCGTCGGCTGCTACCTGTTCTGGCACGGCCGCCGCCGACTCGGCGTGGCCGTCGTCGCGCTCGCCACCGCCACCGTGGCGCTGGTGGTGCTGGTCGTCATCCCGGCCCTCAATCCCGACGGCGTCTACACCTACCTGTCCAACGTGGACGGTCCGTCCGGCGACCCCGTGACCAGGCTGCTCCTGCCCGCCCAGAAGTGGGGGACCGTCGCCGTGCTGCTGGCCCCCACCGCGTTCCTGGCCCTGCGTTCGCCACTGATCCTGCTCGCGCTCCCCACCCTGGCCTGGCGGTTCTGGTCCACCAACCCCGCCTACTGGGGGACGGGCTTCCACTACGGCGCCGTCCTGATGCCGATCATCTTCGTCGCCTTCGCCGACGCCCTGGCCCGGCTCCGCGCGCGGCACGGCCTGCGGCGGTGGACGGCCTGCGGCCTCGTGGCCGTCGGGCTCGCGGTGACGGTTGCCGCCCTGCCCTTCCGCCCCCTCGCCGAGCTGGCCCGGCCCGCCACCTGGCAGCGCGACGCGACGGCCGACGCCGTGCGCGGGGTGCTGCGGGTGATCCCGGACGGTGCGCAGGTCGCGGCCGCCAACGGCATCGCGCCCCAACTCACCGACCGCACCCGGGTTTTCCTCTTCCCGTACTACCCCGGAGGCCCCGGCGCGAAGCCCGACTGGGTCGCGGCCCACGACCACCCGCGGGACGGCCTCTTCCCCGCCGGCCAGGAGGCCGAAGCCCTTCGCGCCCTCCCCGCCGCCGGCTACCGTCCCGTCGCGAGCGCCGGCGGCGTCACCGTCTACCACCTCGGCGCGCGGGAATGACGGCCTCCGCGGGAACGTCGGCCACCGGGGTGCGGGCGCGGGACACGTGCGCTGCGGCAGGCACCAGGTAGCCGGCCCCGGCCACCCGGGCCGGCTCCAGGCCGCCGGTGACGTAGTCGTTGTGCACGTGGGTCTCGGCACCGACCTGGCCGCTCAGGTCGCCGGTGCGGCGCGGTCTCCCGCCCCGGCGTCAGACGGTGAGGTGCCTGGTGCCGGGGTCGGTGGCGGCCTCGGGGGTGGTGCCGTGCTGCTCCTCGTCGGGGCGGGCCTCCCTGGGCAGGAGGAAGGTGATGGCGAGGAACACCACCAGCAGGCATGCCTGGACGATCAGCGCGTGGTGGAAGCCGGTGGTGAAGTCGCCGGCCTTGACCTGGCCGAAGAAGACCGAGCCGAAGACGGCGACGCCGATGGAGCCGCCGACGGCCTGGACCGCGGTCAGGACTCCGGATGCGGAGCCGATCTCGTGGTCGTCGACGGCCGCGAGGATGAAGCTGAACAGGGCGGCGATCACCATGCCGGCGCCGATGCCCGCCACGACGGTGCCGGGAACGATGTCCCAGATGGAGAAGGTGGCGGTGTCGAGGCCGTCGAGTTCGAACCACAGCGCGGCCGCACCGGCGAGCTGGACCAGCGGTCCGATCTGGAGCACGCCACGGCCGATCCTGTTCACGAGGAAAGCGCCGCTGACGGCGCCGCCGATCGCGGTGCCCACCGCGAGGGGCAGGTTGCCCAGTCCCGCCTCACCTGCGGTGAAGTGCCTGCCGATCTGGAGGTAGAGGGTCAGGACGAGCTGGGTGCCGATCATCCCGCCGAAGAACAGGGCAATGCCGCCGAGCCCGACGGTGAAGGCGGGCTTGCGGAGCAGGGCGGGGGTCACCAGCGGTTCGCGGCCCGCGGCGGCCGTTCGGCGCTGCTGAAGGGCGAACAGGGCGAAGCCGATCGCGGAGGCGGCCATGCTCAGCCAGGTCCACAGCGGCCAGCCGTCCTCCTCTCCCTGGTTCAGCGGCAACACGAGCAGGGCGCACGAGGCCACGATCAGGGCCGCGCCGGTGATGTCGACCCGTACCGTGCGACTGCCCGCCCTGTCGGGGACGAACTTCGCGGCGACGATCAGGGCCGCGAGTCCGATGGGCAGGTTGATCAGGAACACCGATCTCCAGCCGAGGCCGAAGAAGTCGCCCTCGATGAGGAAGCCGCCCAGGACCGGGCCGATGATGCCGCCCAGACCGAGCACGGGCCCGAAGATCGCGAAGACCTTGGTGAGCTCGGGCCCGGAGAAGTTCTCCCGCAGCAGGCCCAGGCCCTGGGGCAGCAGCAGCGCCCCGGCGGTGCCCTGCAGCAGACGGAAGGCGATCAACGACTCGATGTTCGGCGCGAGCGCGCACAGCAGCGAGCTCACGGTGAAGGCGGCCAGGCCGACCAGGAACATCCGGCGCCGGCCGTACCGGTCGCCGAGGCGGCCGCCGAGGACCAGGCCGGCGCCCAGGGTGAGGGCGTAGCCGCCGATGACCCATTGCAGTCCGACGGGGCCGGAGCCGAGGGATTCCCCCAGGTCCGGGCCGGCGACGTTGACGATCGAAGCGTCCAGGAGGTCCATGATCTCGGCCGTGATCATGACCGCCAGGATCAGCCACCGCCATCGGTAGGGCTCGGTGGTGGTGCCGAGGGTGGGGGCAGGGGCGGACACGAGCAGATACCTCCATGGTGAAGTAATTTCACAGTGAAGGTAAAATGATGGAGATAGGTTGTCAACCTGGAATGCCGATGTGACCGCGCGGCGGACGACGAGGGTGGAGGGTCCCGTGGAAGAGGCCAAGCGCGACAAGGTCGCGGAACAGCGCAACAAGGTCGCGGAACAGCGCGAGCGGCTGACGGAAGCGCTGAGGATCTACGGCACCCACTACACGGAGCTCGGCCGCCGCTTCGCCGCCTGGCTCGGCCTGCACTCCACCGACGCCATCGCGCTGCTCCAGATCACCGCCGCCGAGGAGCGCGGAACCCCCCTGTCACCGGCCCGGCTCAGCGAGCGGATCTCCCTGTCCACGGGAGCGACCACCGCACTCCTGAACCGCCTCGAAGCCGCGGGACACATCACCCGCGCCCGTGAACACACCGACCGGCGCATCGTCACCCTGCGCGGCGGAGGGCACATCCGGGAACGGGCGGAGGAGTTCTTCGACCCGGTCGCCCACCGCCTCGACGCCGCGATGTCGAACTACCCGCCCCGGCTCCTGGAGCAGTTCGAAGCGTTCATGGCCGACCTGAACACCACTTTGGACACCCACCTCGGGGAACAGGACTCCAAGGCGCCGCACTCCCCCGACACGTCCGCCCCCGGCACGTCCGCCCCCGGTCGGGAATGATCCGGACGGTCAGCAGCAGGCGAGCGGTGCCGCGACGGCCCGGGCCGTCGGCGCCTCGGCGTCGGCGATCCGGCCGCGCAGCATCGCGTCGATGACCGCCATGTACCGCTGCGTCCGGGGGCCGCCGAGGAGGAAGGGGTTCGCGGCACCGGGCGGCTGGTGGCGCAGTTGTTCGGCGCGTTCGAGGCCGTGGTCGTTCGGGTGGTTGGAGAGCTCGACCTCCACGTTCGCCCGGCGCATGACACCCCGGAAGGCCTGGACGGACGCGAGGAAGGTGCGCAGCTCCTCCACCGTCGAGGGCGGGTTGAGGCCGCCCCACAGCATCGCGCTGTGGTGCCGGCGGCCGGCCCGGACGGGGATGACCGGGGAGACGGTGCCGGGGGTGTGGCCCGGGGTGTGGTGCAGCTCGATCGTCGTGCCGCCGAGCGTGAGCTGCCCGCTGTCCGCGATGTCGAGGTCCCGGGCGGGGGCGTCGGCCGGGCGGGTGCGGGCGAGGAGGTCCCAGTCGGCCGGGGACATGTGCACGCGGGCGCCGTAGCGGTCGGCGAGGGTTTGCGCGCCACCGAAGTGGTCCGAATGGCCGTGGGTGAGGACGACGTGCTTGATCGCCGCCGGATCGGCTCCGACCGCGCGCAGCCCGGGGACGATGATGCCGTCGGCGTCGGCCGGGGAGGTGAGTGCGTCGATCAGCACGATGCCGTCGTCCGTCAGCACCGCCATCGCGGAGACCCAGCCCGCGCTCAGGAGCACGAGGTTGTCGAACAGCTTGACGGGCGCCGGCGCGGGCAGGTCAGGAAGGTCGGAGCCGGAGGTCAGCGCCGTCACCAGGGCGCGCAGCACGGGGTCGTCGCCGGCGAGGCGGCGGGCGCGGTCGTAGTGCGGGCGGGAGGCGGACGGCGTACCCGTGGAGGTGGAGGCCGGGGTCGAGGCGGAGGCCGGGGCCGAGGCGGCGATCGGTGCGGCTCCGGCGGCGATGCCCAGGGCGGCGAGCTGGGCGAAGCGGCGTCTGGTGAAGTCGGCGTCCGTGGCGGTCCGGCGGGTGGGGTGGATCACGGCGGTCGGGGCTCCTGGTGGTCGGCGCTCTTGGCGGTCAGGGCTCTTGGTGCTCGGGGCTCCTGCTGCTCGGGGGTGTTCAGCCGAGGGCGCCGACGACGGTCTTCGTGGCCTGGGCGATCAGCGCGTCGTCGGAGGTGGCGTCGGCCTTGCCGCGGTCGGACAGGACGACGATCACGACCGGGCTCCGGCCGCCGGAGGGCCACGCGACGGCCGCGTCGTTGCGAGTGCCGTAGCCGCCGTTGCCGGTCTTGTCGCCGACCTTCCAGTCGGTGGGCACGCCCGCGCGGATGTAAGGGGCGCCGGTGGTGTTGCCGACGAGCCAGTCGGTCAGCAGTCGGCGCCGGTCCTCCGCGAGGACGTCGCCGAGGGCATAGCGGCGCAGGTCGGCGGCGAAGGCGCTGGGGGTGCTGGTGTCGCGGGTGTCGCCCGGGGTCGCCTCGTTGAGGGTGGGCTCGTTGCGGTCGACGCTGGTGGTCTGGTCCCCGAGGTCGCGCAGCGACTGCTGGACGGCCGCCGGGCCGCCGAGCTCGGCCATGACCAGGTTGGCGGCGGTGTTGTCGCTGTACTGGATCGCGGCGGCGGCCAGATCACGCACCTTCATGCCGGTGGCGACGTGCTGCGAGGTGATCGGCGCCCACGACAGCACGTCCTCCTGGCGGTACGCGACCA
Source organism: Kitasatospora sp. NPDC056731 (assembly GCF_040687675.1). Classification (NCBI taxonomy): domain Bacteria; kingdom Bacillati; phylum Actinomycetota; class Actinomycetes; order Kitasatosporales; family Streptomycetaceae; genus Kitasatospora; species Kitasatospora sp. NPDC056731. The sequence continues at coordinate 270,728 of NZ_JBFBNR010000002.1, read as the reverse complement.
CCTTGTCCAGCTCCGCGTCGGAGGCCTTGCGCAGGAGGGCGCCGGCGGCGAGCGACTTGATCGTGGACGCGAACGCGAACCGCTCGTCGGACCGGTAGGAGATCTCCCGGCCGCTGCCGGTGTCCACCGCGTACACGCCGAGGCGGGCGCCGAACTGCTGCTCAAGTCCCTTGAAGGAAGCGCTCGTCGTGTCTGCCGCAGGCATCGCGCTGGATACCGCGGCGGGCGTGCCGGCACCCGCATGGCTACTGAGTCCCGCAGAACCGCACCCGCTCAGCAGGGTGGCCGCGAGCAGGGCCACGGCGGGCAGCACGGTACGGGGGCGGCGGAGGGCAGTCGTCATCGGTGGTCTCCCAGGTGGTTCGTGTCGTCACCCTCAGCTAAACAGGCCGTCGGGCCATCAGTCCAAGACGACTATGGTGAAGAGATCGATATAAGAATGCCTATGATTGCTGGCCATGGACCTGTTGGGGCACCTACGCCACTTCCGCGCTGTCGCCGAGGACCGGCACTTCGGCCGCGCCGCCGAACGCCTGCGGATCGCCCAGCCCTCGCTCTCCCAGCGGATCAAGCGTCTGGAGCGCGAGCTCGGCGTGACCCTGTTCGACCGCGGCCCGCGCGGAGTCGAGCTCACCCCGGCGGGCCTGCTGCTACTCGCGGAGGCGAAGGAGGTGCTGGAGAGCACCGCCCGCCTCCTCGCCACCGCCGCCGACCTGCGCACCGGCCGGGCGGGCACCCTGCGCGCGGCCGTGCCGCCCGAGCTGGGGCCGGCCGTCCTGGCCGCGCTGCTCACCGGCTTCGAGAGCGCCTCCCCCGGCACCCGGCTCGAACTGCGGGAACTGCCGGTCGCGGTCATGGCGCGCGAACTCGCCCAGCACACGGTGGACGTCGCCGTCGTCCGCCACCCGTGTCCGGCCGCCGGGCTGGCGTTCGGGCCGGTCCTGCACCAGCCGCTCGGCGTCCTGCTCGCCGCCGGGAGCCCGGACGCCGACCGCCCGGAGCTGGCGGTGGCCGAACTGACCGGCCGGCGCCTGGTGTTCTTCCCCCGCGCCACCGCCCCCGCGCTCTACGACGAGATGCTCACCACCCTGACCCGGCACGGCTGCACTCCCGAGGCCGTCGTCGACCCGCCCGGCCCGGACGTCGCGGGCGCACTCGTGCTCACCGGCAGCGCCGTCGCCCTGGTGCCACGCACCGCACCGCCACCGGGTACAGTCTGGCGTCCGCTGACCGGCACCCCGCTGGCCTGGCGCACCTCCACGGCCTGGCCGACCGGGAGCGGCGGGCCCGCCGTCCGGCTGTTCGCCGAAGCCGCCCACGAGGCGCTGACCGAACACGGCGGCCTCCTGCCCCAGCCGCCCAACCCCCCGCTCTTCCCCCGGCCCGCAATGGAGTTCCCGCTGTGACCAGCGACCGCGCCTTCGGCAACCGCGCATCCGGCGACCGCGGATCCGGCGACCGCCCCGCCGGCGCCCGCACCGCGCGCGCCCGCATCGCCGCCGCCTTCGCCGACGCCGGCGTCAGCGGCCGGCTGCACGTCCGCGACCTCGACACCGGCACCGAGATCGCCCTCGACGCCGACACCCCGGTCAGCACCTCCAGCGTTCACAAGCTCTGCCTCCTGGTCACGCTCTTCCGCGAGGCCGCCGCCGGACGGATCGACCTCACCCGGCAGGTGGACGTCCCCGCCACCGGCCGCACCTCCGGAGGCACCGGCCTGGCCGCCATGCTCGACGCCGCCCGGCTCTCCCTGCGCGACCTCGCCTACCTGACCGTCGCCGTCAGCGACAACGCCGCCGCGGACGTCCTCTGGGACGAGATCGGCCTCGACACCGTCAACCGCACCATGGCCGACCTCGGCCTGACCCGCACCGTCGCCGTCCACAAGCTCCGCGACCTCATCGCCGCCCTCGCCGAGGACACCGGCCGGGACTCCCCGGTCGACCCCGCCGTCGTCGCCCGCCTCAGAGTCCTCGACCCCACCTTCACCAACCGCAGCACCGCCCGCGACATGACCACCCTGCTCGCCGCCCTCTGGCACGGCGACGCCTGCCCCGGCGAACACGGCGCCGCCCTCCGCCGCCTGCTCGGACTCCAGGTCTGGCCGCACCGCCTCGCCTCCGGCTTCCCCTACGACGACGTCCGCGTCCACGGCAAGACCGGCACCCTCCCGACCCTGCGCCACGAGGTCGGCGTCGTCGAATACCCCGACGGCGGCCGCTACGCCCTCGCCATCTTCACCCGCGCCGCCGCCACCACCATCACCCTCCCCGCCGCCGACGCCGCCATCGGTACCACCGCCCGCCTCGCCGTCGACGCCCTACGGGCGATGGCGACCGGGACGGGCGGCGGCCCGCAAGCAGATCAGCAGTTCCGGTGACCTGCGAGGTCACACGACAAGCTCGACTCGCGGTTCAACTCCCGGCGCCCTACTGAACGCTGTAGTTCAGAACGCCGGTGGTGTCGTCGGAAGTGGTGTTCCCGGTGCCGCCGACGATCGCCACCGGGAACTGCTTTCCGGGGTTGGGGACGGTCCGTTCGTGCATGGTGCTCACGTGCACTTCCCCGCCGACCAGGCGCAGGATCGCCTTGTGGTGGAACTTCATCGGGCGGTCTCACCAAGACATTACCCAAGCGCGCGAGGAATGGATGAGCTCCGCGAACCTCGACCGCTTCTGCGAGGTCCAGGGCTACCCGGGCGACCGTCTCCCCGCCCCCGAACTCCCCGGGATCCCCTGAAGCCCCGAGGCCGCACCCGCTGACCTGCGCATTCGACGGACGGGGAGCACTACAACCCGACAGCGGTGCTCCCCACCCGCAGCAAGCTCGGCATGCTTGCGCGAACCTTCGAACCTGCCTTGCCGACACTCGCTCCCGCGGCTGGCGCATCGCAGGGTTCGACTATCCGTGACAGTGTTTGCCCGGACCGATGCTGACTCGATGCTGAATTTGCTGACGCCTGGCCATATGGTCTCGACGGCGGACCGACACCACCAAGCCTCCTTCATCGACCGCCAGACCCGCCACGCTGTGGCCGCCGCCCTCGCCCTGGCCGGCGGCCACAGCGGCGAGAGCGGCCACACCCGCATCCAGGACCCCGACTCCGCTCGGCGGCAGGTGTGGATGCACGGCTCTACCAAGACCGACCCCCGCTGGTGCCCCCTCGACGACTGGGCCCTGACGGTCCTCACCACCCGCGCCCGCTTCGTCGCCGCCCGCCAACTGCGCCCCGCCGCCGTCCCCGCAGCGCGCCTCGTGGTCTCCAACCGCCACGCCAGCGACGCGGCCCTGCAAGCACGCGCCTACGTCGCCCTCACCGAACTCCTGCAGCGCACCGGCCTCGCCGGCGAGAGCGGCGTCAAACCCGCCTCCATCACCGCCCGCACCGCCACCGTCATCCATCTCACCTGGCACCCCGACCCCACCGAGCAAGAGGAGGAACCCGGTGCCTGACGACACCTTCGGCAACCCCCTCCTCTCGCCGACACCTTCGAACACCATGCCGTACGCCAGGCCCTCGCCCACGGCCTCTTCCCTCCCTGCGCCCCCGCACCTGGGCCCGCCCCCAGCACCGCCAGCTCATCGTGGGCGATGCCACCGTCCCCAAAGCCCCCTCCAAAGCCGAGCACCCCACCACCCTCGGCCCCACCACCGGACTTCTGCGACGCCACCGCGCCAACCCCGCCGCACGCCTCCACTACGAGAATGGCGACACCAGCCCCCGCCCGGCCCACGGCACCAAGTGGTTCTTCGCCTCCGGCCCGCGACGACTGCTACTGACGCCGCGTCATCCTCACCTACGCCCACGTCCCCGGAGGCGTCTACGAGGACGAAGCCGCCATCGCCGTACGCTCCTCCACCACCCTCGCCGGCCGACTCCCCAGCTGCATGGACGTCGTCCAACTCTTGACTATTGCTCCCTGGTCGTAGCCGGGGAACTCTCACGCCCTGTCGCGGCGCGGTCCTAGCCGGGTTAAACCACCTCTACCCTATTAGCAACTGAACGCCCATCAGCTGGAGGATCTTGACATGAGCGTGAAGCAAGGTGATTGGGTGGCCGCAGCTGCGGACCAGGTGATCGCCGAGGGCAAACGCCGTGGCGGGGCTCCACTGGTATGCGCGTCCGGGATCAGCCCGTCCGGCCCAGTTCATCTCGGGAACCTGCGCGAGATCATGGTGCCGCACTTCGTGGCGGACGAACTTCGGCGCCGGGGACTGGAGTGCCGCCATGTGCTGTCCTGGGACGACTACGACCGGCTCCGGAAGGTGCCGGCCGGTGTTCCCGCGAACTTCGCCGAACACATCGGCCGCCCGCTGACCGCGGTGCCCGACCCGTGTGGAGAACACGAGAACTGGGCGGAGCACTTCAAGGCTCCGCTCCGCGCGGCGCTGGCCAAGCTGGGTGTCGAGGTCGACGAGATCAGCCAGACGCAGATGTACACCTCTGGCGCCTACCGCGAGCAGATCGTTCACGCGATGCGCCACCGGCAACTGATCGACGGCGTCCTCTGCCGGTACCGCACGAAGAAGGCCGCCGCCGAGGCCAAGGTGGAGCAGGACGAGGAGGACCTGGCCCCTACCAGCGCCGGGGGCTACTACCCCTACCGGCCCTACTGCCAGGTCTGCGGCCGGGACTCCACCACGGCCACCGACTTCGACGATGCCAGCACAGAGATCCGGTACCGGTGCGAGTGTGGCCACGATGGCGGCTTCGCCCTGTCCGGGACCGACAGCGGGAAGCTGGTCTGGAAGGTCGACTGGCCGATGCGCTGGGCGTTCGAGGGCGTGACCTTCGAGGCAGGCGGCGTCGACCATTCATCCCCCGGGTCGAGCTTCACCGTCGGCTCGCAGCTGGTGCGCGAGGTGTTCGACGGTCTCCCGCCGTCCTACCTCGGGTACTCCTTCGTCGGTATCAGCGGCATGGCGAAGATGAGCAGCTCGAAGGGCGGTGTGCCCACCCCGATCGACATCCTGGAAGTCGTGGAGCCCCCGGTGCTGCGGTGGCTCTACAACCGCCGTCAGCCGAGGCAGTCGTTCCAGATCGCCCTGGACGGCGAGATTCTGCGGCTCTACGACGAGTGGGACGCGCTCGGACGCAAGGTAGAAGCGGGCACCGCCACGGATCTCGAGTCGGCGGTGCGGGCCCGTTCGGTCGGTCCGGCGGCCGGGCCGCTGCCGTCCACCCCCCGTCCGCTGCCGTTCCGCACGCTCGCGTCGGTGGCGGACGTGGCGGCCGGCGATCCGGAACAGACCCTGCGTATCCTGCGGGACTTCACCATCGAGGAACCGCTGGCGAATTTGGAGGAGGCCCGGCCCAGGCTCGACCGCGCGCAGGCGTGGGTAACCACCTACGTTCCGGCCGAGGAACGCACCCAGGTGCGCACCGACCCGGACCGGGAGCGGCTTGAGCAGCTGGCTCCGGTCCAGCGGGAGGCGTTGAAGCTGCTGTTGGACGGTTTGGACGAGCACTGGTCGCTCACCGGGCTGACGTCCCTGGTGTACGGCGTGCCGAAGCTGCAGGCCGGGTTGCCGTTGGATGCTCCGGCCTCGCCGGAGCTGAAGGTGGCCCAGCGGGAGTTGTTCGTGCTGCTGTACGAGCTGCTGGTGGGCCGGGACACCGGTCCACGGTTGCCCACCTTGCTGCTGGCACTCGGGGCGGACCGGATTCGCTCGCTGCTGACCGTCGCGTAGCCGGGGGCGGATGGCGCCAGCCTCGTGGCTGAAGAGGTCGAGGGCCGGGACGGAGCCTGTTGCTCTGTCCCGGCCCTCGGTGTGCGGTCAGACTGCAGGCCGGAGTCCGGTGCGGGTGAGGATCTCGTCGGCGATCTCGGCGGCCGGGCGGTGTTCGGTGTCGATGTGGTCGGCGAACGCGGGCTGCCCCAGGGCTTCGAGGCAGCGTTCGACCTGGTTGCCCTCCCAGCTGAGCGGTCCCCACTTGTCGGGGCCTTCGCCGCGTTCGCGCAGGCGTTCGCGGATGGTGGCGGCCGTGGCGAGCAGGGTGAAGTGCCGGACGTCGTGGCCGGCGTCGCGCAGGGGCTGGACGATCCGGTCGAAGACTTTGCGGCGGGCGATGGTCATGGGGACGATGATCGGGCGCCCGTAGGCGCGGGCGGCGTGGTCGAGCATGCAGTGGGTGAGCGGCGGCCAAACCGGTTCCAGCTCGAACTCCTCGGTACGCAGGGGTTCCGGGAGTTGGGCCCAGAGCATGTGGCCGATGGCCTCGGGGTCGATGACCAGGGCCTGGGGCAGGCGCTCGGCGAGCAGGCCGGTGGTGGTGCTCTTGCCGATGCCGAACGGGCCGTTGACGAAGACGATCACTCGGGTGTGGTGCCTTCCGCTGGGCGGTCAGAAGAGTTCGACGTAGCGGTTCGGGTGGGCGCTGGCGTCGTAGCGCAGAACGAGCACGGTGTAGCGCTGGTGGGCACGAAGGACGTTCGTGGCGTGCTTGATCTCGCGCAGGCGATCGGTCATTGCGGTGCGGACGGCGGGGTCGGTATTGCCGCTCTGGGCGCAGGCTCGGTCGACGGTGGACTGGCAGTAGTGCTCGATGGCGTCGTCGGGCTCGGGGGTGAGGGTGTGGTCGGCCTGGTGGAGGACGTCGAGGCCGCCGAAGAGTCCGAGGGCCTGGTGGCGGGTTTCCATGGGGCTGGTGATGCCGAAGACGTCGCGGCGGACGGCGGCGGCGTGGTCGGGCAGGGGCTCGGGGGCCCAGAACGGTGCGGCGAGGACGTATCCGCCGTTGTCGAGGAAGCCGAGCAGCCGGTTCGCCATGGCGGGCGGGTCGGGGAAGAAGCCGAGGGCCGCGCCGACGGCGACGTGGCTGTAGGTGTGGTCGGGCCGGTAGGTGGTGCCGTCGGCCTGGTGGTAGGTGAGGTGCAGGGTGGCGTCGAGGATGTGGTGGTTGTAGCGGGCGAGGTTGACCGAGTCGTGGCTGAGGTCGAAGCCGGTGGCGGTGCAGCCGGTGAGGCGGGCGAGTTCGCGCGAGGTGAAGCCGGTGGTGCAGGCGACGTCGAGGAGGCGGTGGTGCGGGCCGAGGCGGGAGTGCAGGGCCCAGGTGTTGAGCGTGGCGTGGGCGCCGGGCATCACGTTGGTCTGGTTGATCATGGCGACGAAGTCGGGGTAGCTGGTGGCCCGGACGGCGTCGGCGGACCTGGGCACCGCAGGCAGGGGCCAGGTGGGCGTGGTGGTCATGGAGTCCTCTCTGTGGCGCACAGCGCGGGAGTTCGGCCCTGGGCCGGTACGGGGGTGGGGCGGAGGCCGGCCAGGCGGGTAACGCTCATGCCGAAACCGACGCACGGGGGAAGTCCGTTGTCGTACAGGTCGATGACCTGCTGGTACGTGCGGTGGGCGGGGTGGCGGTCAGCGGCGAACTGGGCGGCGAAGGCGTCGGCCAGTCGATGGGGGTCGCGTTCGTTGGCGGCGATCTCGGCGAGTTCGAGGCCGTCGGAGTAGAGCCAGATGCGCTGGGCCTGGCGGCCGGTGCCGGCGATCAGGGGTGAGGCCGGGCCGGGGATGTCGGTGATCGCGGTCAGGCCGCGCAGTTGCTGGCGGACGCTGTGGCGCCACAGGCGCCGGGCGAGGCGGTCGGGGTCGTCGGTGTGCTCGGCGGTGTACGGGGTGCGCTCGGCGGCCAGGGCCCGGACGGCGGTGGCGTCGGTCGAGTCGATGCCGGTGATCTCGTGGAAGGCGTCGTCGAAGCTCTGGTGGGTCAGCGGGGCGGTGAGGCCGGTGGTGGCGGCGACGAGGTCGGCGAGGTAGGCGGTGGCCTGGTCGAGGGTGAGGTCAGCGGCGTACGCCTCCAGCATCACGAACTCGACGGCGGGACGGCCTCGTTGGCCCTCGTTGCGGAAACTCGGTCCGATCTCGTAGCAGCGGGCGGTGCCGGCCGCGATGACCGCGAGCAGGTCGAGTTCGGTGGTGACGCGCAGGTACTGGCGGCGTCCGGCGGCGTGCGCCCAGGTGGTGAACGGCCGTGCGGCGCCGCCGAAGTAGCCGTCGGTGAGGACGGGGCCGATCGCCTCGCGGAAGCCGCCCGCGGCGAGGTGCGCGCGCAGCGGGCCGAGGAGCGGGGTGAGGAGGGCGCTGCCAGGTAGCGGCGGTGGGACTCCGGGCTCGTGGTGCTCCAGGTGGCGGACGAACAGGGTCGGCCGGCCGGTGCGGCTGGTGGAGCAGGTGCCCCGGGCGGTGACGAGGTCGCCGGCGTGCAGGTCGGTGGCGATGGTGGGGTCGAAGGCGAGCTGGGCGTCGTGGTGGTCCCAGTCGAGGTCGGCGAAGGCGATGTGGCGGTGAGTGCGGACCACGGTGATACGCCCGGACAGGGTGAGGACTTGGTCGGGGGCCGGCCAGAGGTCCCAGTCGGCGAGTGGGAGCGGTTCGGGGTGGCGTTTGCGGGTGCGGGTGCGGCTTCGAGGGGCCGGGGCGAGCGGGTCGTCGGGGGCGGTGAGGGTCAGCAGCAGGGTGACCGGGTCGTCGGTGCGGGGGTCGAGGAGCCAGGTGGTGCGGCGGATCAGGTCGCGGTGCAGGTGGCCGTCGGTGTCGGGAAGCAGGTGCAGGAGGTGGAGGACCGCGGCGGTGCGCAGGGCGGTCAGGCGGCAGGGGATGGTGGCGGTGAGCGCGTGGGTGGCGGCGGCCAGCCGGGCAGGATCGGCGGGGCCGTGGGGCCAGGGCGGTCGTTCGGGTTCGGCGGCGGTCGCGAGGACGTGGTGGAGGATGTCGAGCTCGCGCGGGCCCCGGGTGGGCGGGCTGGCGTGGAGGGTGACGGCAGGGTGGGGGCCGTGGTCGAGAAGGCGGGCGATGCCTGCCAGGAGTTCATCCGCGCCGTCGGCGGGGTGGGTGGTGAACAGCACGGCGGCGGCGCCGAGCAGTTCGGTGGGCGCGTCCCACGTCGTGGGTGCGGTGGAGTTGTGCGTGGCGGCGATGGCGTCGGCCAGGGTGGCGAGGCCGGTGGTGGTCATGTCGTCTCCGGTTCGGTCGGGTCGGGACGCCACCAGGCGACGGGCGGGTCACCAGGGTTGAGTGCGGCGACGAACTTGGCCGCCTCGGTGGTCCCTTGGGCAAGGTCGGAGTCGTAGGGGGTGCCGGCGGCGCGATGGGCGTCGCGGATGCGCTCCCGGATGGCGGGCGCGATGACTGTGCCCTTGGGGGTGGCGTGCCGGTCGAAGGAGTGGACGGGCTGGAAGAGGAGGAAGGTCGAGTCCGAGCCGCGGGTGGAGCGGGGGGAGGTGTCGGGGTAGCAGGGGGCGAAGACGACGAGGAACCAGCGGATGTCGGCCAGCCGCAGCCACCAGCCATCGGCACCCGCGTGCGCGAGTTCGGCGGCCGGGTCGGCGCTGGTCGAGGCCAGTAGGCCGGTGACGGTTTTCCGGACGGTGGTGGCGACGGCGTCGAGGGTGGCGCCGAGACCGGGGTCGGTGAGCTGAAGGACCAGACCGTCGGGTTCCTCGTCTTCGACGCGGCGCGCGAAATCGGTCAGGACGGGCCCTGCCTCCAGGCCGGCCTCGTACGGTTCGGCCCCCGGGCAGGCGGGGACGGCCTCGATGCGGGCCCGGGCGGCGAACGGACATGCGGATCCGCGCCGGATGGGGGCGAAGCCGCCGTCAGCCACGGGCGGCCACCGCCCAGGCGTCGAGGTGGCTGCGCGAGGGCATCGGGCCGTCCGCCCCCTGGTACTTGCCGCTGTACAGCTGGTCGATCTCGCCGAAGGTCTCCCACCAGCTGACCTGCGCCACCAGCGTGCCGGGGTAGAGGACCGTGGGGAGGGTGGCGTACAGCTGCAGGGTGGAGCAGCCGTAGAAGCCGAGGTCGATGAGGTCAGCGGTGCAGTGGACGAACGTACCGAGGCGGGCGAACCCGGACTTGGCGTGCACGATGGGGACGAGCGCGTCGCTGCCGAAGCGTTCGACGGTGTGGCCCAGGACGAAGTCGCCGCGTTCGAGGAGGTACCCGGTCGACGGGATCTCGCGGTACTCGACCTCGGGCTCGCGCGTCGGGTCGAGGATGTCGTCCAGGTAGACGCCCACGCGGCTGCCCAGCGTCAGGTCGTAGCTGTTGGTGGTGCAGCGGCGGGGGTTGAACGGGTCGATCTTGATGCGGCCTTGTTCGACCTCTCGGGCGATCTGGGGTCCGGTGAGGATCACGATGGTGCTCCGATCAGCGGCTGGGACTCGCAGGCGTGGTTGAAGCGGGCGTAGGTCGCCGAGGTCGGCCGGATGAGCCCGGTGTTGCACCAGAAGGAGACCTGGCCGGCGACCATGCCGGGGTAGATCCGGATCGGCAGTGCCGCAACGATCTCCAGCGTCCAGCGGTGGCAGGACGTTGTGTGGCCCAGATCGGCCGAAAGCTGGAGGAACAGCCCGCGCCGCCCGTTGCTGCTGCATCCGATCAGCCGCATCGCGAACAGGCTGCTGCCGATCTCCTCCTCGGTGTGCCCGAGGTACATCCGGTGCGGCTCCAGTACGAAGCCCTCGTCCGACAGCTCTGTCTCCACAAACGTGCCGGTGCGGTCCTGGAAGACCTTCAGCCCGCGGCCCAGGTGGTAGTTGATGGAGTTGGGGTTGACGCCGGCCGGATCGTAAGGGGAGAAGACGATGTCGCCCTGGGCGATGAACCGCCGGATGGCCTCGCTGGTGAGGATCACCGTTTCGCCTCCCGCTCGACGTGCACCGGCAGGAAGGTCGCGGAGCGGATCACCTGCGATGCCTTCCAGGTCACCCCGTCCTCCACGTGAAGCCGGCAGTCCCACCGCAGGACGGAGCGCATCACGGCGGCCGCCTCCATGCGGGCCAGTGCCGCTCCGAAGCAGGCGTGCGGGCCGTGGCCGAAGCCGACGTGCGGGTTCGGGCGGCGGCCAGGCCGGAACTCCTGCGGTTCCTCGAACACCTCGGGGTCGCGGTTCGCCGATGCTTGGAGCAGCACAAGCCGTCGGCCCGCCGACACCGGAACTCCGAAGACCTCGCAGTCCTCGGCCGCCGTCCGGGCGGTGATCAGCGCCGGCCCGTCCAGGCGCAGAACCTCCTCGACGAACCCGGCGACGGACTCCGCCGACCCAGCCGCTGCCTGCGCCAGTTCCGGGTGGTCCGCAACCGCGGTGAGCAGCGCGCCGATCAGCCCGGTCGTCGTCTCGTGGCCGCCGATCAGCAGGGCCATCAGGTTGGCCACCGCCTCCTCCAGAGTGAGGCGCTTCCCCTGCTCCTCCACCTCGACCAGGGCCGAGACGATGTCGTCGACCGCTCGGGCGCGGCGGTGCCCGATGAGGCCGGTGAAGTAGTCCCATAGACCGGCCCAGGCGGCGGCGAGCCGATTCTCCTGGTCGCCGGTGAGGGCGGGTTCGGTGAGCAGGATGACGTCGTCGGACCATCTCTTGACGAGGTCCCGGTCGCTGTCCGGGATACCCAGCAGCGCGCAGATCGTGTGGACCGGCAGGGGTTCAGCGATACTGCGCACCGCGTCGCCGCCGCCGGCCGCCACGAACCGGGACACGAACGCGTCCGCCACCGTCGTAATCTGCGACTCCAGGAAGGCGATCCGGCGCGGCGCGAACGCCTTCGCCAGCAGGCCCCGCAACCGCAGGTGCTGCGGCGCGTCCGCGTAGAGCACCCACGATGCGACCGGTTCGAGCACCGGGCGGAGCACCGGGCTGATCTCGTCCAGCAGGCCGGCGGCGGTCGGCGCGCACACGAAGCCCGGATGCCGAAGCAGGTGGCGAACCTCCCGATGACGTGGGAAGACGAGCCTCCCGCTGCCCAGGTCCGGACAATCGATGGCCCGAGGTCCCTCGGCCAAGGTCGCGAGCGCGGGCTCGCGCTCCGGGTCTGTGGAGAGTGCCGTCAAAACGATGCTCTGGTCCATGAGTTGCCTCCCGTCCACCCGGACGTCCGCGCAGGCCCGTCCTGGCCCGTCGCAGAGCGGACGGCTGTAGCGCCAGGTAGCGGACCCGACGAGCGGCAATCGGGCTGTGGTGTCACGAGGTTGGATGGCCGACGGGGGCGCCTGCTCTGCGTTGGGTGGCGCTCAGACCCGTTCCCGACCGTGAACCGATGACGACGCTCAGTCAGGCGAACGGCAAGAGGGTCGAAAAGGAATCTCTGTCCTTTTCGCTGAATCGGCATATGCGTGCTACTGCCCAAGCGCTAGCCTGTCCTCGGAAAGGGGAGGTGTGCAGGTGGCCGTCGAACCCACACCGCGGCGACGCCGACTCGGCATGGAGGTTCGACTCGCCCGGCTGCATCGCGGCTGGAGCGTCGAGGAGGCCGCCACCGAGCTGGGGTACAGCTCCGCGTCCACCATCTCGAAGATCGAGAACGGCACGCAGGGCATCAAGCTGCAACAACTGCCGCATTTTTTCGCTGTATTGGAGATCACAAACCCTGTCGTCCAGGAAGCCTGGCGCGAGATGGTCCGCAACGCACGCGACCGCACCTGGCACCAGCAGTACCCAGGCGTCGCGGACGACCCCCTCGGCGACTACCTCGCCAACCTGGAGATCGCCGACGGCCTGTTCATCTGGTCCCCGGTGGCCGTCCACGGCCTACTCCAGGATGATGACTACGAGTTGGCCGTGATCATCGCCGGCCGTGCCTGGAAAAGCGACGCCGACATCCAGCGCTTCATCACCGTACGCCGGAACAGCCGCCGTGCCGCGCTCTCCCGCAAGACCCCGCTCCCGATCTGGGCGGTACTCACAGAGGCCCAACTGCGGCAGGAGGTTGGCGGCCGGGCAACGGTACGCGCGCAGGTACTGCACCTGATCGAACTCGCCGGCACCCACCGGAACATCGTCATCCAAGTCATCCCGCTGTCGCACGGCGCGCACGCCGGCTGTGACGGTCCGTTCATGGCCTGGACGTTCCCGACCGGCCACGATTCGGTCACCATCGAGGGCATGAAAACCGCCCTCCACCTCAACGACCCCGCAACGGTCGCGGACTACCGCACCACAAGCGATCACCTGAAAACGGACGCCCTTCCGCCGAAGGAATCGCTCGAACTTCTCGCTCAAATCGCCAAGGATCTCTCGTGACCCACGACGCCCACACCTCCTCTGCCGACTACAGCAGCATCGTCACCGCCGACGAGAAGAACCACCTCGATCCAACGTGGGTCAAGGACCAGCTGGAACGAGCGGAGTGGATGACGGCCAGTACCGGCGGAAGCAACTGCCTCGAAGTTGCGTTCCTGGATCGCGGGATCGTCAGCTTCCGCGACTCCCTGAATCCCGACAAGGACCCGCTGATCCTGGCATGGGGTGAGTGGGCTGACTTCCTCGTCGGAGCGAAGGCCGGCCGGTTCGATCGCACCACAGCCCCCACCGCCTAACCTCGGGCCGCGTCGCCCGTCACGCAGCGCCGTCGCAGCTTGCCCTCGGACTGCCACGGAGTGAAACCATTATCAATGCCCGGTCTACGGGTAAGTCCATCCCTGCCGATGGGGACACCGCGGTCGTCCTCTTCGGCAGGCCGAAGGGGACGAGATGGCGGCACGGCCCAACGCACTGCATCCGGAGCGTTCGCCTGAGGAGTGGCTGGGCAACGAGATCCGGCAGTGGCGCATGCTGCGCGGGTACGGACAGGACCAGCTGGGTGCGTTGGTGCACCTCAGCGGCGATTTGATCGGCAAGATGGAGCGCGGAGAACGCACCTGTCTACCGGAGCACGCCGAGGCGCTCGACGTCGCACTGGATACCGGCGGGGCGTTGACTCGCAGCCTGGTGCTGGTGCAGATGCGGTTGGACAAGCGGCGTGATGGGGACAGTTTTGCCGCCGAGGTCGCGCAGACTCCCCAACTGCCCCCGCCGGTCAGCACGCTGGAACCCATGGAGCGACGCGCGTTCGTAGCCGCAGGCGGGCTGGTAGCCGAAGCCTTGACCCCGATCACCGCCTCAGCCGTGCTCCCTCTACTGGAGGCGGGGACGCCAGTGCGTCCGGGGGACGTGGCCCATGTCCAGTCAGCTGCCGTGGCCCTGCGCGGTTCGGACAACCTGTACGGCGGAGGCGGCCTCGTGCGGGCAACCGCCATCGCGCAGCTCCACTGGGCCCGCAGCCTGACGTCGGCGCCCTGCGCCGAGGCATTGCGAGCCCAGTTACTCACCGCGGCCAGCCGCCTCGCCTCCGCCACCGGGGCCGTCCTGCTGGACGCTGGCGAACACGACGACTCTCGCCGGTGCCTTCATTGGGCGACCGAGCTGGCAGAGGAAGTAGGAGACTGGTCCGCGCGAGCCGTCTCCTACAACCTGCGGTCCCGCCTGGCCAGTTGGTGCGAGCGGCACGACGACGGCGTCACTTTGGCGGAGATGGGCCTGGTTCGATCTGACCGCCTCTCCGCGGCCGAGCGCGCCATGCTGCACAACGCGGCCGCCCGCGCACACGCCAAAATGGGGAACCGCCAGGCCGCGCTCACGGCCATCGGGATGTCCGATGAGGAATACACCCGACTCCGCACGGACCAGGAAGTGTCGTGGATGGCCTACTACGACAGTGCCCAGCACCACGGCGACACCGGCCACGCCGCCTACGACCTCGCACTCGCCGGCTACCAGGTCGACGACGCAATCACCAGGCTCAGGGCCGCTGTTGACGGTCACGCGCAGTCCTTCGCCCGATCTCGCACGTTCAGCCGAACCAAGCTGGCGGGCCTGCTGCTGACCATCGGCAACCCCGAGACCGCGCTGCCGGAAGCCGAGCAGGCCGTGGCCGAGGTCGCCCAGCTCCGTTCACAGCGGGCCGTGCAGGACCTGCACGACCTGGCGGTCCTCGCCAGCCGGTACGGCCGGAACGCCGGCCTCCAGGGCTTGCGTGCCCAGATCGCCGCTACGGTGGACGGGTGACCACAACCAGCAGCTCCCATGCCGTCCTGCTCAAGGCATGCGCCGCCGTCGGCCTGTCCGCCGAGGGCGCGGGGCTGATCCGGCTGGGCGAGAACGCGCTGTGGCGGCTCCGTGCGGGCGTCGTGGCCCGTGTCGCCCGGAGCGGCCAGTGGCCGGTGGCGGTGCGGGAGATCGCGGTGGCCCGCTGGCTCCACGAGAACGGCATGCCGGTCGTTCGGCCGGTGGAGGAACTGGCCGAGCCCATCGTCTGCGTCGACGGTCACCCTGTCACCTTCTGGTACGAGCTGCCGCTCCACCGGCCGGGGACCGGCGTCGACATGGCGCCGCTCCTGCGCCGACTGCACGAGCTGCCGGTACCCGGGCACATCAACCTCGGTGTCCTCGACCCCCTTGTCCGGATCGCCGAACGGATAGACGAAGCAGTGACGCTCGAACCGCAGCAGCGTGACTGGCTCCAGGGGCATCTCGCGGACCTCCAGGCTGCCTGGGACGAGATTCCTGCTGAGGCTTCACACCGAGTGATCCACGGGGACGCCTGGGGCGGCAACACCGCGGTCGCCAAGACCACCACCTACCTCCTCGACTTCGAACGGACCTCCGTCGGCCCGCCTGAGTGGGACCTGGCGACGATAGCGACCGGCTTCACCTCGTTCGGCAGCGTGACCGCGAAGCAGTACGACGCCATCTGCACCGCCTACGGCGCCGACGTCACCACCTGGCCGGGCTACCCGCTCCTGCGCAACCTCCGCGAGCTACGGGTCACCTGCTTCGCTCTCCAGCTCGCTACCGCAGACCCGACGCGGCACCGCGCTCAGGCGCACTACCGCCTCGCCTGTATCCAAGGACGCGAGGGCAACCGCCCGTGGGGCTGGACGGCCATCTGATCTCGCCGGGCGCGAGCCCGCGTCGCGCTCCGATCGTCCCCTGAACTCGCCGAGGGGCGTTACACCGGCTCGCGCCCGTACGGCCTTTCGAGGGCGCTGCCGTCACCGATGGGGACAGCCGACGCGTCCCCATCCGCCCCCTCGCGCTCACACCACCTTCGTCGTCACTCTGGTCGTGTCCTGCCCGAACTCGGGTTTGGCGCGGGCTCCTTGTCTCGTCGCCAACCCGTGAATCGGCGCCTGCCGGGTCAGGCCCGTCCTGTCGGCCTCGATCCTCACCGCCCGGAGGTTCACTGTGTTCCGCCCCCAGTTCCTGAACGACCTGGTCACCGGCACCGCCGGTGTCGTCGCCGCCATCCACGTCAGCCCCGAAGGCCTGGTGCTCGGCACCTCGCCCGGGATCGACACCAGCGAGGCCGACCACTGGGCGGCGGTGATGGCAGCCCTCAACGCCGCGAGCAGGCACAGCTCCGACATCATCGGTCACCGCACCGGCGACTCCAGCCCCTAGGGCCACGCCGTGGTCGAGGACCGCTTCGGCCGCACGCTGATTCTGGTCGGCGCCAGCGACGGCTCGATGCTCGCCGTGGTGTGCGCTACGACGGACAACAGCCACTTGGGAGAGATCGCCTTCCGCCTCGTCCAACTGGCGGACGACGGACTCGCCGTGGCGGTCGCAGCATGAGCGCGACTTCGACGGCGGTCACCTCCGAGACGCCGGCACGCCCCTTGCCGCTGCCCACCGTCCTCTCGGCCGTCCACTTCCCCGACCCGCACAGTCCCGGCATGGCCGGGTTGACCTCCTACCTCGCCCGGCGGCACGCGAAGGTGACGGCCTCGCCGTCACACGCCGGCCCTCGCTCAGAGCTGCTGCAGCGCCTCGGACGCGCTGGTGCCGGGCTGCGAACGGCGAACCCGGGCACGGCCTCGATGATCTGGGGCGGGGACAATGCTGCGGTCCGCGACGTGCTGGACCACGCCCTTGGTCGTGGCCTTCCCGTCATGGGCTACGCGCGGGCGGTCGAGTTGGTGGCCGGCACGGCACCGACCACCGTAGCCGTCGCGGGCAGCCACTCCACGACCATGGCCGCCGCCGCGCTCACCCGTGCGCTCACCAGCCTCGATCCCGGGTGGATCCTCACCGAGGCGCCGGTGGGCGACTTCATCGGCCACGACGGTGCCGGGGAGGTCTTGGTGGTGGACCTGTGCCCGGACAGCTCCTGCCATGAGACCTCGCCACCTGGATGGCGCTGGCGCACCTTGGGCGAGGGCCTGAGTCCGACCGTGACGCTGGTGACTGCCGTGGACGCGGCACCACCGTGCTTCTGGAACCAGGCGGAGGCGATGGACCAGATGGAGGTCCTCGCCCGACGGAGCGCGGCAGTAGTGCTGTGGGCCGCCCAGCCCGGCTGCCAGGAGCTCGCGGACCGGCTCCGCCGTCGACCGGGGCCGAGGGTAGTGACCGTCGGCCGAGGCACTGATGTGGACGTGCAGGCCCTCGGGAGGCTCTGGACCGGGGAGGACCACCGAGTCACCGTTCAGGCCGGGGGCGAGCGCCACACTTTCACCGTGCCGGTCGCCGGGACGAACTCCGCCATGGCCGTGACGGCGGCGTTCGCCGCAGGCTGGGCACTTGGCGTTCCCGGTGCCGAACTGATCGACGGGTTGGGTACGTTCGCCGGCGTCGAACGGTCGCTGACCCGGCTCGGTTCGAAATGCGGCGTCGATGTCGTGGAGTCCAGGGCTGTGCACCCGAAGGAGATCGCCGCGGACCTCCAGGGTGCCCGGATGCTCACCGAGGGCACGGTGGTCGCCGTGTACGAGCCTTCCGGCCACCTGCGGTCGAACGCCCTCGCAGGTCTGATCGCCGACGCCCTGACCGCCGCGGACCAGACCGTTCTGCTGCCCGTCCACTCGACGTTCCCCCGCCGCCAGGACCACGCCGACGGGATCGAGACCATCCTCGGCGCCAGTTCCACGGGCTCGGTCATCCGCTACGAGTCCGGCCCTCACCAACCCGGCCCCGAGGCCTTGGTCACCTCCCTCGTTCAGAGCGGCGACCTGATCCTGACCATCGGCCCCCACGCCGCCCAGCAGATCGGCCCCGCGCTGCTCGCCGCTCTCGACCGTCTGCGGCCAGCTCAGTAACCGCCTCCTCCAACCCCGTTCTCCCGGAGTTCTACCATGCCTATTTCCCTTCCCATCAAGCCGGCCCTTTCCGACGCCGACGTCCTTCTCTTGCGACAGGTGGCCGGCGGCGGCCTGCACCCCGCGATCGGCCGCGCCACCGGGATCCATGAAGGCGGCGTCGGAGCCGCTATCAGCATGCTGCTGACCAAGATCGGCACGACGAAGCGTTTCCACGCCGCCGCCCTGGGCGCGAGCTGGGGGTTGGTGCGGCGCGAGGACACGCACGTGAGGAACCCCACCGGCAAGACGCTGCCGCCTCGCCACATGGAGATCCTGGCCGGCCTCGCCGCCGGTGAGGATGTGGTGGCCACGGCGAAGCGGCTGGGCCTGACCGCAAACACGGTTCGGACCTACACCCAGACCATCCTGACCACGCTCGGGGTCCGGAGCCGCGAGCAGGCGGCGGCGGTGGCTGTGCTCGACGACCTGGTGTCGTTGCGGGCCCTCGGCGACAGCTGGCCGGACATGAGGCTCAGCGAGGTTCCGCAACCGGCTGGGGCGCACTGATGCCGCGCGGCGCGAGTCGGCTCTCGGGTGCGCTCCTGGGGGCATCCGGCCTTCTGCTCGTGCTCGCGACCGGGGTGGCGACCACAGCGGAGTTCCGCAACGGCCAGGCGGTGCTGCAGGGACCGACGGTCCTGCTGAGCGTGATCCTTGTCGGCGGCCTGGTCCTGGCGCTCGCAGACCCCCTCCTGCTCGTCCCCATCGGAGACACGGGGGCGGACCGATGAAGGTCATCGGTCCGTCCACGACGTTGACCGCGCACCATGTCGCGGTTCTGGAGCTGGTCGGTGAGGGGATGAGGAACGCCGAGATCGCCAAGGCCTTGCAAATGAGCGTCGAGACCGTCAAGCGGTACCTGTCCCAGTCGTACGACCGCCTGGGCGCGGCGGGCCGGCTTCACGCCTTCGTACGGGCCTGGCAGTCCGGCCAGCTCACCCTCACCAGACCGGAGGGAGAGCCGCCGGTTCTGACGGACGAGCAGGTGCTGGTCCTGCGCATATGGGCGGTCGGCGGGATCCGACTCGACGTCGCCCGCGCGCTGGACGTCTCTGAGAGCGCGGCGGAGCACTACGAGGAGAACGTGTTGAATGCCCTGGCCGTCCAACAACGCGTCGTTGCCGTTCGACAGGCGTTTGCACACCAACTGATCGACCCCGCTGGCGACACCCTCACCAGCCTCACCACACCCACGGCGGCTGTTTCGGGCCAGGGCCACACCGATTCGCGAGAGAAAGCAGCAACGGGCCGTATATCCATGCGCCGTACCGTCCGACCCGTAGGCGATGCCCCGCCCAATCCCGGGCATGACTCCGGCCAGGTGCTACGGCTCGGCGACGCCCTGCGGTCCGTACGCGGCCTCGTCGTCCATCTGGGGGTTCTGGCCGGGCTCCCATCGACTCCGCCTCTGCTGGAGGTCCTCGCCGGGGCAGCGCCCCGAGAAGCCGCGCCGCCTGTCGTTCGTCTGGCGCACCAGGCATTGGCGCTCGGCATCCCATGTGCCCTGGTGATGCCGCGTGCGGCCGCTGATCCGGTTGGCGCCGTCTCGGTGGTGGGCCTTGCCTGCGCCTGGTCGTCCGCCGTACGTCAGGGCGCGGGTGACGGCACCGCCGCCTACGTGGCAGCCGCCCACCAACTCGGTGTGACCATGGACGAGGTCTTGGTGGTGTGCACAGTCGATCAGGCTCCCGTGGCAGCGGCGGCCGGGCCCCGCCAGGTCCTGACCACCGCGACCGTCATCCCAAGGGCGGAGCCCCGGCGTGCCCCGGTGCCCGAGATCACCGAGCGGGAGCGGCAGATCGCCGAACTGGCCGCTCAGGGGCTGACCGTCCCCGAGATCGCCCGGCGGTTCCACACCGGGGAGTACTTCGTCCAGAACAGCCTGGCCTGCCTACGCCGCCGGTGGGCCGTGGTGGACGACGCCCACCTGGTCGCCCGGCTGATCTCGGCCTCGCTGATCGACCCCGGGCGGATCGACGCACCTGAGCGTCTACCCGAACTGGACCAAGCGGGGCGGGCCGTCCTCGCCCTGATCTGCACCGGCACGCTCAGCGCAGCCGGGGCGCGCGGTGTCGGTCTGAGCCTGCGGGAGGCCCGCGCCGCCGAGGCGCACGTGGTACGGGCGCTCTCCCCGCGCCGAAGCCGTACCCACGCCGCCGCCATCGCCCTGGCCACCGGCACCGTCGCCCTGGCCGAACCTCCCGCCGTCCCCGTCCACTTGGAACCGAAGTGCCCTCAACCCGCGCGCTGACCCCCGCTGTGCACACCCGCCGCACCCGCCGCACCCGGCCCCACCGGGCCACGAACCTGCGCCCGGTGACCCCCACCGCCACCTCTGTGCGCCACATTCAGGCGCCCGGCCTCCCGACGGTGGCCAGCATCACGGTGTCCAGGCCGAAAACCTCCACCAGCTCCGGCAGCCGGCCGACCGGCGCGGTGGTGTCGGCGGACGGGGCCTCGGGGCTCACCGGGCGCACGTCCGTGGCCTCATACGATCCGCTTCTCGACCGCGGCCAGCTGCGGATCCTGGACGACCGGCACGGAGAACCGCTTGCCGGCCAGCCGCCACAGCGCCGCCAGCGCCAGGACCACCAGCAGGGTGATGGGGGCGTAGTTGAACGTCTCCATGGTCACCGGGTAGCGCTGCGGCAGGCACACCAGCACCGTGAGCACGACCACCCACGCCACCGCGGCGATCCCGACTGGCCGGCTGCACCGGCCCAGGTTCCACGGCCCCGGGACGAAATGGTCCCGCTGCCGCAGCCGCAGGTAGACGGGCACGATGTACGACGGCGTCATCCCGATGACGTTGACGGCGGTGACCGCCCCGTACGCCGCCGCGTTCCACATCGACGGCACCGCCACGACGAACGCCACCGCCACCGACAGCCACACCGCCGGTACCGGAACCCTGCGCGACGACACCCGGCGCCAAGTCGCCGAGCCCGGCAGCGCGTTGTCCCGGGAGAACGCGTAGACCATCCGCGAGCACGCGGTGACCTCGGCGGATCCGCAGAAAAACTGGGCACCGATCACGATCGGCAGCAGGGCCTTCGCCCCGGTGGTCCTGAGCTGGCCGGATTGGCCCATGAGGCCGCCGGGTCGACGGATCACCACCTCGCCGGCGTGCAGATGCCGGTCAGCCTTGTCATAGCCGAACCGCTTGTCATGACCCTCGGCGGTGACGGGCCGTTGATCCATGCGCGCGACGCCGGAATCACCACGTTCGCGTCCGCCCCACTTCACGGCGGTGGACTGCCGGTCCTGATGACACCTGAGCTGGTGAATCTCATCGCGCCAGGATCGACGCCGCACGCCGCCGCGTTCCAGGTCGTTGGAGCGTGCCCGGCGCTCGATGTTGTCCTCACCTCGACCAGCACCCGCCGGCACTGGGAGGATGCGAGAGCGGCGCTCGCCGAACCGGTCCCCGAAAAGCGACTCAGGACGGTGCTCGATGTCCTTTCAGCCGGATGATGACACCCGGCGCAACCTGATGGCAGCGCACGACAAGGCAGCGGCCTTCCTCGGTCTCGTGTGCACCGGACCGGCGGTCTTCGGCACCTCCGGAACCACCATCGGCCGGCGAGCCGAGAGCATCTGGCTCCGCGTCTCCAGAAGCAGCCATCACCGGGCGCCCCGATCGACCGGTCAGGGAGCCCTCGGCGCGGAACAGCTCATCCCCGCATCCGTCCCGCGACCCCGGCTCCACAACACCGCGGACTCGACCGAGACCGGCTGGTTCTACCAGGCCGACGTTTTCGACCTGGTAGGTCCCGCGGTCTCCTCCACCCCCGACCTTCGCGACGACCACGGCCTGGATGACGGCTGGTGGATCGCCCTTAAGGGCGCGTTGGCCGACATCGCGGAAGCACCCGGCGCGAAGATCACCTTGCGGCCGACCTGGATCGATGAGGTCTTCCCGAAGTACCTCGGCATCCCGGCCCCCGCGAGCGTCGAACGGGTCACCGGCCACGGAGACCTGCAGTGGGCAAACCTGACCGCCCAACCGCTCAAGATCCTGGACTGGGAACGCTGGGGACTGGTCCCAGTCGGCTACGATCCCGCCGTCCTGTGGGTCAGCAGCCTCCTCGTCCCCGAGGTCGCGGACCGAATCCGTGCGGAGTTCTCCGACATCCTCGACACTCCCGCCGGACGTGTCGGTCAGCTGATCGCTCTCGCAGAGATGCTCCAGGCTGTCGATCGGGGGTACTACCCAGAACTTGCGCCTCTCCTCGCTGACCGGGCATGTGAGCTGACTGGGGTTACCCCGCCGCAGGGCACGGACCCCGGCCTCGTCCGGTAGGCCATGGACCTCCGGCAGGGGCCCGTCCATCACATGCTGGAGCAGGCGGAGCAGCGCATCGGCACGAGGTTGGACTGGTGCAGAGTGGTGCGCTGAACGTTAGCCGTGCTGCTACCGCACCATCGTCACCGAACTGGGAAGGACTAGACATGGACCCCACCACGCTTCCTCCGGGCCGTCACGACGCCGACACCGAGGACATCGCGAGCGCGAAGGAGCGGGGTTGGATCGATCTGGCACCCATCGATGAGACATACCAGGCAGGCGAGATCACGGCCACCGAGTGGCACTCCGCTGTCCTGGACGTCATCGAGCCGGCCTACCTCAACGGCGACAACCCGCGGGCCCAGTCCGGCCACAGCGGCGACGAGACCCACTGGCGAGAAGCCCGCAGCCTGCTCGTCGACCTGCTCCCGCCCCACGGTGGGACGTTCCTCGACGTCGGGTGCGCCAACGGACACCTGATGGAGAGCCTGACCGACTGGGCGGCTGAAGCAGGGATCATCATCGAGCCCTACGGAGTGGAGATCTCCACCACCCTCGCTGACCTCGCCCGAACCCGCTGCCCGCAGTGGGCGCGTCGAATCTGGACCGCCAACGCGATGGGCTGGAAGCCTCCACATCGCTTCGACGCCGTCCGCACCGGCCTGGACTACGTGCCGACGGACCTGCGTGGAGCGTACGTGGCCCATCTGCTGGACCATGTCGTCGCCCCGGGCGGCCGACTGATCATCGGCGTCTACAACGAGGAACGGCACCAAGTCACAACGGCGGACCTACTGCGGTCTTGCGGCTACACCCCGGCCGGTACCACCACAAGAGACCACCGGCACCCCAAGATCCAGTACAAGGGTCTATGGCTGGCCAACGCTTGAGTAAGCGTTTCGCTGCCGACATCGGGGGCACGGGACGTCCGGCGCCCTGATAGACAGCGTGTTCTTCTCGGCAGGCCGGCACCGTCGGCGAACAGCCAGCCATCGCGCGTAGCGATGGCACGGAGGCCAGAGCCTGGCCCATCGTCAGCTTCGAACTCGCCGTCTTCGTGAATACGGCGGTTGGGCCCTTGGGCGTAACGTCATCGCGCCTTGGGGGCTCCTACCAATGGGCAGCACGGACAGCATGCACCTCCCTCGCTGGGTCCCTCGATCCGGTCCCGCCACCGTTCGCAGTGGGGTGGGACCCGGCTCCGCGCTGCCACCCACGCGGGATAGGCCCGGCAGCCCAGCCCGTAACAGCCCTGCTCGCCCTGAGCGGTCCGGACCTGAGGAGCAGCGCATGTGCCGCAGCATCCCGCCATCCGTCCTGGCCCCCGTGGAGGATGCTGCTCGTGACGGCATCGAGCGCTTCGGCGCCGGGTGCCTGATCCGCGACCGTGGCCGGGTCCTGCTCCTTCGGCGGAAGCAGGGCGACTGCATGGCGGGCCCGTACGAGCTTCCGTCCGGAGGCGTGGAACCCGGTGAGAGCGTGGAGGAGGCCGCTCTACGGGAGACCCTGGAGGAGTGCGGCCTGGCGGTAACGATCACTAGCTACCTCGGCTCCGTCGACTACACCAACCGCACGGGGCAGCGAGGCCGGCAGTACGCCTTCACCGCCACCGCGCCAAGCGCCGAGCCCATCATCCTGAGCGAGCACGACGACTTCGTCTGGGCAAGGCCGGACGCCCTGCCGAACGTCTCGGACGCGGTGCGCGGGCTGATCGCGCTGGCCGAGCAGCGCTGATCCGCTTCGGCAGCCGGCCCTCACGAGAACGGGCGGCAGGGGGCTGCTGAGCTGGCACGACAACGATCCGCACCCATCACCGTGACGTCGCTCAGGGTGATCGGCCGAATCTGGACGGCGATTCTGCGTTGCTCGCGGCGCCCCGGGCGTTCTATCCTCTGGGCAACGCGCTGACGGAGACAAGTAGCCGCAGGGCACGCGAGCCGAGAGAGCTGCCGGCAGCTGGGAAGGCAGCCTCGCGTCCAGTGGTGAATCCCCTCCTGAGTGCGGGGAGGAACGGTCGGCTGCGGCCCAATGCCCCGCCGGTTCGCTCCCGTCATCGAGCTGTCGAGGCCGTCATCTCTGGGTGACGGCGAAGGCGTGGTGGCACCGCGAGTTCCCTTCTCGCCCACGCCCCCAAGGGATCACGTCGGACTCCGACTGATCGATGGGACCCGAAATGCTGGACAT
Organism: Kitasatospora sp. NPDC056731; assembly: GCF_040687675.1. Lineage (NCBI taxonomy): Bacteria > Bacillati > Actinomycetota > Actinomycetes > Kitasatosporales > Streptomycetaceae > Kitasatospora > Kitasatospora sp. NPDC056731. The sequence continues at coordinate 246,361 of NZ_JBFBNR010000002.1, read as the reverse complement.
CACCGTGATCCGCGAGCACCCCCAGCGCGTCGAACGCGCATTGGCGAAGCGAGCCATTCACATCGACCTCACCGCCTTCCTCGCCCTGGACGAGAAGTACCGGCACGGCACGACCGAGGTCGAGACGCTACGCGCCGAGCGCAAGCAGATCTCTCGCGAGATCGCGCGGCTCAACCCGGCGGACCCAGCCGCCGTCGCCAAACGCACCGCGGCAACCGAACTCGGCACCCGCCTTGCCGCCTTGGAGGAGCAGCTCACAGCCCTGGCCGGCGAACGCCAGGCGTTCCTCGACCAGCTGCCCAACCTGCCCGACGAGGACGTGCCGACCGGCGGCAAGGAGCAGAACCAGGTCGTCCGCGAGCACGGTGCCCGGCCGGACTTCGACTTCGAGCCTCAGAACCACGTCGATCTGGCCCGCCGGCTCGGGCTGATCGACTACGAGCGCGGCGTCAAGCTCGGTGGCACCGGCAACTGGGTCTACCGCGGCAACGGCGCGCTCCTCGAATGGGCGCTGCTCAACTTCTTCATCGAGACCCACGTTCAGGACGGCTACGAGCTGATCCTGCCGCCCCACCTGCTGACCTATCAGGCCAGCTACACCGCAGGCCAGTTCCCCAAGTTCGCCGAGGACGTCTTCGCCCTCGAACAGGGTCCGGCTGGGCCGCAGCGGTTCCTGCTGCCGACCTCGGAGACCGCCCTGGTCAACCTCCACCGCGACGAGGTCCTGACGGAGGCCGAACTCCCGCGCAAGTACGTCGCCTACTCTCCCTGCTACCGGCGCGAGGCCGGCAGCTACCGCGCCGCCGACCGGGGAACCCTTCGCGGCCACCAGTTCAACAAGGTCGAGATGTTCCAGTTCGCACACCCTGACCACTCTGATGCTGCCCACCAGGAACTCCTGACCAAGGCAGCCAACTTGGTCGAGGCACTCGGCCTTCACCACCGAATCACCCGGCTGGCTGCCGAGGACACCAGCGCGTCGATGGCCAAGACCTTCGACGTCGAGGTCTGGCTGCCCAGCATCGACGGCTACGTCGAGGTGAGCTCGGTATCGAACGCCCGGGACTACCAGGCCCGGCGCGGCAACATCCGCTACCGCCCCGCGGCAGGAAAGGCCGCCTACGTGCACACCCTCAACGGCTCAGGGCTGGCCACCAGCCGCCTGGTGCCGGCCCTGCTGGAACAGCACCAGCAGCCGGACGGCACCGTCGCGGTGCCGGCGGTGCTGCAGCGCTGGCTCGGCTGCAAGTCCCTGACCCCAGCAGCACCCAGGTAGTCGTACCGGCGGCAGGCCTGGAACAGCACATCCGGGCCTGCCGCGTAGGAGAGGCCACTGCCTGGGCCGCCGCTATCGGCGGTGGCCCAGGCAGTGCGTGCCCTCTTGCAGCAGTGCATGGACAAGGCGCCAGACGGGGAGGCTGACACCGTGACGGAGACCTTGCCACAGTGGGCGCGGCGGATCGCCGAGCAGGAGCTGGCGGACACCCTGCCGAGGCGGTGGTCGCACTCCCAGGGGGTTGCACGCCAAGCCGAGCAACTGGCCGCGGTCGCCGGGCCGGATGATGGCCTGCTGGTCGCCGCCGCGGTGCTCCACGATGTCGGCTACGCACCTCGCCTGGCCTTGACTGGCTTTCATCCACTCGACGGTGCGAGGTTCCTGCGGGACCAGCTCGGCGCAGACGCGCGGCTTGTGCAGCTGGTGGCCAACCACTCGCTCGCCCTGCTGGAAGCTGAGGAACGCGGGCTCCGCCAGACCCTGGAGCACGAGTTCCCGATGCTCGCTGACCAGGTGCTGGTTGACGCCCTGATCCTCTGCGACATGACCACCACCCCCGATGGAACGCCGACCAGCGCCCGTGGCCGCGTAGCGGAGATCCTCACCCGGTATGGAGCCGGCACGCTGGTGGGACGGTTCATCCAGCGCGCACAACCGGAGATCGAGGCGGCGGTAGCCCGCACCGAACACCGGCTTGCTGCCGCGAGTCAGCCGAGGTAGGGGTACCGACCGCTGAGGTAGTGGCCGATCTGCTGGCGCATGCTCGGGTGGATGTCGTACTCGTCCAGGTCGCCCGGAGGCACCCAGCGCACACCGTCGGCCTCATCGTTGATCGTCGGAGTACCACCGACCGGGCGGCCGATGTACGCCACCTCGAACTGCTGGCGAGCCTCACCGTTGCTGCTGTAGACGACGATGTGCTCCGGATTGGAGTAGACCCCGAGGAGACCGGTGATCTCCGCCTTGATCCCGGTCTCCTCCTCGCACTCACGCACCGCGCAATCGGCGGCGGACTCGCCGATGTCCTGCTTCCCGCCGGGCAGCGCCCACTGTCCGGTGTCACGTCGGCGTTGCAGCAGGATCTCGCCAGCCTCGTTCTGCACGAGCAGGTTGCTCGCAGGGACCAGCGAGTTCGCGGCCGGTGCGTCCGGATCGCCGTAGTACTCAGTCCTGCCGGCCATGGGACTGGCTCTCCTGTGCGTCGTCGGTCCACGGCCGGGCGGAGTCCCAGACCACGTCGAAGCTCGAAGCATAGCTGTCGAACCAGCCCAGCCCGCCGCCCTTCTGAAGGTGCAACAGCGGGTTCGCGGACGCCGGCTGGCCCCAGACGTGCGGGTTGACCAGCAGGTCGTCGTCATAGCGGAACAGTGAGTTGTACAACGTGGTGTCGTGCAGGCGGATCTCGCAGCCGTGCGTGCCCAGCAGCGGCCGGTAGTAGGTCAGCGAGGCGCCGATCTTCGCTGCGAGGGCGTCGCCGATGCCCTCCTCACGTCCGCGGATCGCCACCGCGCGGCCCTGCGGGTCACCGAAGCACAGCCTGACCTTCACCCCGGCAACCGCGCCCTGCGCCAGCATCGTGGCGATGCGCGGGTTCGACTGGGCGAAGAACGTCCCCGAGAACACCAGCACGTCGATGACCTGCTCAGCCTCCAGCAGCAGGGAGAGCCACATCTCCCGCGGGACGCTGGCACGGTCGGGGTAGGTGGCCACGAGGCCGGCACCGGGACCGGTGACCTGTGCGGCCCGAGGATGGGGATCCGGCCAGAGGAAGGTCTCGTCCACCCGGAGGTGATGCGCAACAGTCCACCGGTGACGGGCATGGGGTACCCGACCGCCTAACCAACGGGTGACAGTCTTGGGGTCCACCTCGCAGACCGTCGCGAGTGCCGCAGGGGGCACGCCGCCGACGCTGCTGGCGAGCCTGGACCAACGCACCCCCACCACCCGAACTCCAAGCCCTGATCGACGCCGTTGGCACCGGCCACGCCCTTGATCTCTACTCCCCGGTTTAACAAATCACCGGTACCATGCTCGCGGCTGCGGCCGGCCCGGTCGCCCAGCGGGTGGAGAGCAGCGGGCAACTCGGCCAGGAGGACGTGGGCGCCGGGTGAGGAACGCCTCGGCTGCTCTGGATCTTCTGTCGGTGAGTGTTCGCGTGTCGCTCGGCGGGGACTCGTCCGGAGTTTCCCGGGCATGGTTTCCTGGCCGAGGCAGCGAGCCGACGGTGACACGGGAGGCCAGGTGGCGGGTCCGGGCGGGTTCCCCTCGCGGGGGGTGTGGCGGCGGCCGGCATTCCGGTGGGTGGACGTGCTGGTGGTCGTGGCACTGGTCGCGTTCCTGTACGGTCTGCTGCGGCTCGCCCCGTCACTGAACGCGCCGTTCCTGCCCAGCACGGCTCCTGACACGGTGTCGACGGACCCGGCGAACCTGCCGTACTACGCGGTGCGCTCGCTGGTGCGGATGTTCGCGGCGCTGGTGGCGTCGGTGGTGTTCACCTTCGTGTACGCCACCGCCGCGGCACGGCTTCGGCGGGCGGACAAAGTGCTGCTGCCAGTGCTGGACATCCTGCAGTCCGTGCCGGTGCTGGGCTTCCTGTCGGTGACGGTGACCGCGTTCATCGCCCTGTTCCCCGGCTCGATCCTGGGCCTGGAGTGCGCCTCGATCTTCGCGATCTTCACCGCGATGGCCTGGAACATGACCTTCGCCTTCTACTACTCCCTCGTCTCCCAGCCCAAGGAGCTGGACGAGGCCGCGCGGGTGATGCGGCTGACGAAGTGGCAGCGGTTCTGGCAGCTCGACGTGCCCTCCGGGATGATCCCGCTGGTGTGGAACGGCATGATGAGCTTCGGCGGCGCCTGGTTCTTCCTCGCCGCCTCCGAGACCATCAGCGTCCTCAACCACCGCTACGCGCTGCCCGGCATGGGGTCATACGCCGCGGCGGCCATCGCCGCCGGCAACCTGGGCCAGGTCGGCATCGCGATCGCCGTGATGGTGGTCATGGTGATGGGCGTGAACGTGCTGTTCTGGCGGCCCATGGTCGCCTGGTCGGAGCGGTTCCGGGTGGAGGAGTCGGAAGCCGCCGAGCGCCCCCGCAGTCTGATGCTCGACCTGTTGCGCCGCTCAAGCGTCCCCGAACGGCTCGGGCGCCCGTTGCTGCCGATCGGCCGCGCGCTGGACCGGGCGAGCCGGCCGTTCGGGCTGGCCGAGCACCCGATCGGCGGGTCGGCGGCGCGCGAGCGGACGGGGGACGTGTTCTTCGCCGGTGCGGTCAGCGTGCTGGTGCTCCTCGGGGCGTGGAAGGCGTTCGCCTACGTCAGATCCACGGTGGGGCTCGCGGAGTTCGGACACGCGCTGGCCCTGGGAGCGGCGACCTTCAGCCGGGTCATCATCCTGATCGCGTTCGCGACGGTGGTGTGGGTGCCGATCGGCGTGTGGATCGGCATGAACCCGCGGGTGACCCGCTTCGCCCAGCCCGTGGTGCAGGTCCTGGCGAGTTTCCCGGCGAACTTCGTCTTCCCGTTCGCCACCGCCGCGTTCGTCGCGCTGGGCATCTCGCTGAACGTCGGCGCGATTCTGCTGATGGCGCTGGGCGCGCAGTGGTACATCCTGTTCAACGTGATCGCCGGCGCCTCGGCCATCCCCACCGACCTGCGCGAGGCGATGACCACCTTCCACGTCGGCGGGAGACTGAAGTGGCGCACCTTCATCCTGCCCGCGATCTTCCCCTCCTACGTCACCGGCGGGATCACGGCGGCCGGCGGAGCGTGGAACGCCTCCATCGTCGCGGAGGTCGTGACCTACGGCTCCCACACGCTGACCGCCACCGGCCTCGGCTCCTACATCACCCAGGCCACCGCCACCGGGGACTTCCCGAAGATCCTGGTCGGCATCGTGGTGATGAGCCTGTACGTCGTCGCCCTCAACCGGCTGTTCTGGCGCCGCCTCTACCGCATCGCCGAGACCCGCTACTCCCTCTGACCTTTCGTACCAGCGAGCGAGGCAGGACCCGTGACCACCGACCACCCGCGCACCCCCGGCCCCCTCCCGACCGGCGCCACGATCGTGCGGGCCGAGCGGGTGACCAAGACGTTCACCACCCCCGACGGCCGGGAGCTGCCGGTCCTGGACGACATCGGCTTCCACCTGGCGGAGGGCGAGATCGTCGCGCTGCTGGGCAAGTCCGGCTCCGGCAAGTCGACCCTGCTGCGGTGCATCGCCGGGCTGATCGCCCCGTCCTCGGGCACCGTCGCCTACCGGGGCGAGCCGCTGACCGGTGCCAACCCGGGTGTGTCGATGGTCTTCCAGTCCTTCGCTCTGCTGCCCTGGCTCACCGTGCAGCAGAACGTCGAGCTGGGCCTGCACGCCCAGGGCGTCGGTGAACAGGAGCGGCGCGAGCGGGCGCTGAAGGCGATCGACCTGATCGGTCTGGACGGCTTCGAGTCCGCCTACCCCAAGGAACTGTCCGGTGGCATGCGCCAGCGCGTCGGCTTCGCCCGCGCCCTGGTCGTCGAACCGGACGCGCTGCTGATGGACGAGCCGTTCTCCGCCCTGGACGTGCTGACCGCCGAGAACCTGCGCAACGAGCTGGTCGGCCTGTGGGAAGGGCATGAGGCGCCGGTCAAGTCGATCCTGATCGTCACCCACAACATCGAGGAAGCCGTCCTGTTGGCCGACCGCATCCTCGTGCTGGCCGCCAACCCCGGCCGCATCCAGGCCGAACTGCGCGTCGACCTGCCCCGCCCCCGCAACCGCCAGGACCAGCACTTCGAATCCATCGTCGACACCGTCTACGGCATCCTCACCGGCCGGGAGGAAGCTGCCGTCGCCGCAGTAGAGCCTGCGACGACCGGTGGTGCTGAGCGGCCCGCCCCGACCCCGACCAGCGCGCCGCTGCCGGAGGTCAGCGTCGGCGGGCTGGCGGGCCTGCTGGAAATCCTCGTCGCCCGCGGCGGCGAGGACGGCCTGGCGGAGATCGCCGACGAACTCAACTTCGAGATCGACGACCTCCTGCCCCTGGTCGACGCCGCCGAACTGCTCGACCTCGCGCGCACGGACGGCCCCCGCATCCGCGTCACCGACGCCGGCCGCGAGTTCGCCGCCGCCGACATCCTCACCAGCAAGCAGCTCTTCGCACACCACGCCGCCAGCCGCGCCCCGCTCGTGCGGGCCATCGTCCAGGCCCTGGCCGCCACCGACGATCACACCCTGCGCGAAGGGTTGTTCCTCGACCTGCTGCGGCGCGGTTTTTCCGCCGAGGACGCGCGCCGCCAGCTGGACACCGCCATCGACTGGGGCCGCTACGCCGAGCTGTTCGACTACGACTCCGGCGACGGCGAACTCACTCTGGAACCCGGCGCGCAGGACGCCCTGTAGGCGGGGTGCGTGCCTCAGTCCTTCCGGCGGGCCGCCGCGTCGGCGAGCAGGCGGACCACGTCGGCGGGAACAGCCGTCCGGGAGTCCGGCGGCCCGGAGGTCCTGGAGCCGACCGAGCTGCCCGAACCGGACAAGCGACCCCGCCACCTTCGGCTCCGCACCCGGCTGGCCGGCGTCAACTACGCCGACATCCACCTGCGCGAAGGCTCGTACCCCGCGCCCATGACACCTCCTCTCCACCGACCTGCGCGTCACCGCCGGGGACACCGCCCTCGTCCCGGCCGCCCCCGGCGGTGTCGGCTCGCTCGCCGTCCAGCTCGCCAAGCACGCGGGCGCGGAGGTCATCGCCATGGCCTCCAATGAGGAGAACCGGCGCGCCGCCGTCGAGCTGGGTGCGCCGTCGTCCGAGGCGAGGTGATGTGAGTGCTGACGGCCTACGCCTCATCGCCCCGGTCGAGGTCGGGCAACGTCTCGCCGAACCGCTCCAGCGCCTCCTCCGGCCTGCAGCCGAAGGCGCGGCCGATGTACTCCCAGGTCATCAGGTTGCTGCGGGCCTTGCGGCCTGCCAGCAGCGCGGTCGCGCCTGCGGCGCGCTCGAACCGGGCGGCCGCACGGGCAGCGGCGTACGGCGCGCTGTCCGTCAGATCGCAGATCCGGTCCACCAGCGCCGCGACCAGCTCCTCGACCTCGCGCGGCACCACACCCTCGGCCAGGTCGACATGCCACTCCCAGTCCGCGAACGGCCCGGTGGCCTCGCCCACCGCCTCGGTCGCCGCGTCGTCACCGAAGTCCAACAGATGCACCCGCTCACCCCGCCAGCCACAGGTGCAACCACCACGCACCGCAGCGGCCCGAGGACCGTCCGCACCGTTGTAGAGCCACCAGGTGGTGCGCCCGTGCGGCAACGGCGTCGGCTCACTGCCGTCCGCCAACACCGCCGCCGGGAAACCCTGGTGGCGCCCGCTCTCGTCAACCCATGGCATGCCGTGTCCCTCGAGTACGGCACCAGGGTTCTCAGCCTGTGACTCACTGTCAAGGCTGCGCGACAACTGGTGCGGCCCGCGACTCAAGGGGGCGCGCACCGGCCACCCCGCTCTCACCCGGCAACACCCGACACGTCATGCGTCGAACTCGCCAGCCCCACCCCCCTCTCCCAGCCAGGTGCCCCCAGCACCTGTCGCGCGCGGTCTGTGGTCGGACCATCACCCCACGTCAGAGCAGCCGCTAGGCGATCTCGGTCGACGACCCGTCCGCCCGGCCCCGGAACCACTCGCGACACACCAGAACAACACACCCCACGCCTCGCCGAAAGTCCGGATGGAAATGACCGAGAACACGTAAGGTCGAGGCTTGTTCGATTGACCCTCACAAAGGCGGTCTGGATACTGATCGAGCACGACGCAACCGAAACTCGTTGCGAAGCGGACTCCGATTCGAAATTTCATCCGGTTGAGGAGAATCCATGATCTCGAAAGCGAAGAAGGTCGTGAGCTCGTTGGCGATGGCCTTCGCCGCGGCGGCCACGCTCACCGTGGCCGTGCCGTCCGGCAACGCCTTCGCCATCGACCACATCCAGTGTGACGGGAGCCGCAATGACTTCCTGAAGATCTGGTCGCACCTCGACGGCCGTGACAGCGTCGACTGCTACGCGAACGGGGGGACGATCGGCTTCGGCGGGTGGTGGATCGACCGGATCTCCACGGGGAACAACGACCTGGTCTACTCCGACGCCAACGGCGACTCGGTGAGGGTCAACCGCTGGACCGACATCACGTACCCGAACCGCCCGCCGAGGGTCAACTCCATCCAAATCCTCTGACGAACCGGCGGAGCGGGACCCGAACGGAAATTCGCCCGGCCGCATCACCGAAAGTCCCCGCAGCACTTTGATCGCCGTCGAATTTTCTGTGACGTGAATTCGCTCAATTCCGGTCCACCGGCGCCGGCCATGCCCTCCAGGGGCTGGCCGGCGCCGGCATGTGGTGTCACGGCTGCCCGCAGAGCCCCAACGGTCGCCGGAGTGTGCTCGCCCGCCCCAGCCGGGCACCACCGTCGGCCGCGGCCCCGGCGGAGCGGTCGCGGCGAGGGTCAGCGGGTGCTGAAGTCCGCGTTCCAGGAGGCGTTGCCGGTGCGGGCCAGGCCGACCTCGTTGTAGTCGCCGAGCATGATCCCCAGGTGGCCGGGCGACTTGATCCAGCCGTCGACGGCGGCGTCGATGTCGGTGGGGCCGTAGAAGGCGATCTCGCCGAATCCCCTCCCGGTGTAGCCGAGGCCCCGCGCGATGCTGCCCGAGTCGCAGAAGTGGCCGGAGACGCGGCGCTGGTCCATCTGGTCGGCGTTGCACTTGGCGGCCTGGGAGAGCGTCTGGTTGAGGCGCACCGCCGGCTTGCCGTTCTGGGCGCGCACGGTGTTGAGCCGGTCCAGGAAGCGCTGCTCGACGGAGGTACCCGGGCCCGGGCCCGGGCCGGTGCCCGACCCGATCAGATCGAACCGCTGGGACATGCTGCCGTCGCAGTTCTCGACGGTGACCTCCCGGTCGAGGCCGTGGTAGGTCAGACAGCGGTTGTCGCGGGCGTTGTGGAGGTAGGTGCCGCCGCCGGCGGCGGGCTCCATGGTCCACTGCTGGTTGTCGCCCGCCCACCAGTGGATGAACTGGGTGGACCGGCCGTCGTTGGTGTCCATCTCCAGCACCCGCTCGGTGCCGTTGACGTTGCGGGCGAAGTCGACCCGGTCGCCGGGCTTGTTGGAGATCCAGAACGAGGTGGAGGCGTTCTGGTAGTTGCGGGCGACGATCCGGGAGCCCTCGCCGTCGGAGCTGGCCAGCGAGTTGTGGTTCTGGTGGTCCTGGATCGTGATCATCTGCTCGACCACGGCGGCGTTCGCCGGCGCGGCGAGCAGCGTGATGCTGCTCGCGGATATCGCGGAGACGGCGAGCGCCAGGCCTGCCAGCCGGGTGCGGCGGCGGGTGCCGGTGCTCGGGCGGAGGCGGAGGGTGGGGGTGGGAGTGGGGGTGGACGGGTGAGACACGGGAATCTCCTGTTGTCGATGGACCGCGTGCGGATGAGACTGCGGAACGCGGTCAGGACACCAGGACTGGATTGACAATTGATCAGCAGCGCGTTGACGAACAGGATGTGCGTCGTCCACGGAGGCGGCGCGGACCTCAGGCCCACACGTGTGTCAGCCGGATCGTGCTGCCGTGCGCGGCCTCGGCGGGGAGCCGGGGCCGCGCGCCGGGTTCAGTTGGCCAGGCTGAAGTCGCCGCCGAGGGGTGCGGCGATCTTGTCGACGCCGGTCAGCGCGGTGAGCGAGGTGACGGGGGTGCTGCTGTCGGTGGTGGTGCCGTTGCCGAGTTGACCGGAGCCGTTGTTGCCCCAGGAGCGGACGGTGTTGTCGCCGAGCAGGGCGATGGTGTGTTCGCGGCCGCCGGCGATCAGCTGGATGCCGGTGAGGCCGGGGACCGGGACGGGGGTGCTCCGGTAGTCGGTGGTGCCGTCGCCGATCTGGCCGGAGGTGTTCCGGCCCCAGGCCTTGAGCTTGTTGCCGCTGTCGGTGACGGCCAGGCTGTGGTGGGCTCCGGCCGCGATCCCGGAGACCCCTCCGAGCCAGCTGCCCTGGGTGTCGACCGGGGTGAAGCGGCTGATGGTGGTGTTGTCGCCGAGCTGGCCGGTGGCGTTGTAGCCCCACGCCTTCACCGCGTTGCCACTGGTGGGCTTGGTGGAGCTGCTCGGCGGGCCGATCAGGGCCAGGTTGTGGTCGGCGCCGGCGGCGATCCGGGTCACACCGGTCAGGTTGTTCACCAAGGACGGCACGTTACGGCTCGCCGAAGTGCCGTCCCCGAGCTGGCCGTTGATGTTGTGGCCCCAGGCCCACACGGTGCCGTCCGCGCGCAGCGCCAGGCTGTGGTTGAGTCCGGCGGCGATCGCGATCACCTTGTTGAGTCCCTCGACCCGGACCGGGACGCTGCTGTCGGCGTTGGTGCCGTTGCCGAGCTGGCCGTGGTTGTTGCGCCCCCAGGCGACCACGGTCTGGTCGGCGAGCAGTGCCAGGCTGTGCACTCCGCCCGCGGCGACGTCGGCGGCATCGGAAAGGTTGACGACCTGGCCGGGCGCGTTGTGGCTGAACACCGAGCCGTCGCCGAGCTGCCCCGACCCGTTGGCACCCCACGTCTGCACCGTGCGGTCCGTCAACAGGGCCAGCCCGAAACCTGTGGCGGGGCCACTTCCCCCGGCGGCGATCTTCACCACCTCGGCGCTCGTCAGCCCCAGCACGGTGGTGGCCGTCGTACGGATGTCCGTCCAGGTGCCGTCGCCGAGCTGGCCTGCGCGGTTGTTGCCCCAGGACTTGAGCCGCTTCTCCTGCACTTCATCTCCTCATCGGGTGCGCTGTCATGCGGGAATGCGGCCGCGCCGGGCGCGGTCGCGGAGGCTGCCACGAGGACGCGGCGGCGTTGCCTCCCGACGGGCCGCTCTTGCCCGGCCCTCGCCGCAAGCTCTCGGACGCATCATCGGTGACGACCGATCAGAACTCGGGGACCCCGATCTCGACCTTCACTCGAACAGGCGACCTTCCGGCGTCTCCGGGCACGCCGGGCCGTCTCGCGCTGCGCACCCGCGCCCCTTGGCGGCGCTCTTGACGACGACCCGACGGCCCGACACCTCGTGGGTGCCGGGCCGTCGGGTGGGGTGTGGGGGGGCGGGTTACTTGGGCATCTCGTTCCAGAGCTGCTGGGCGCTCTTGCCGGTGAGCTGGACCCAGATCTGCTCGTTGTAGTTCGTGGTGTTCAGCAGGTGTGCCAGGTCGGGCTTGTTGTAGGCCTTCGAGACGTAGTCGATGAACCGGGCGGTGGCCTGGTAGCCGCTGTCGTAGTTGGAGTCCGGGCCGAAGTGCTGGGCGCCGGTGCCCGGCTGGAAGTTGTAGTCGCGCACCCAGTCCGCCAGGCCCTCGCCCAGCCACCACTTGCCGGAGAACGGGCTGTCCCAGACCGCGACGTGCACGGCCTCGTGCACCAGGAAGCCGGTGTCACCCTGGTTGCCCCGGGTGTAGCCGATGTTGACGTGGACCTCCTTGACGCCGTTGCTGGGGTTCACCGTGGTGAACGCGGGGTTGTCGGTCAGCTTCGGGTCAAAGATGATCTTGAAGTAGCTGGGGGCGGCGAAGGCTCCCTTGGTGATCAGGTTGGAGATCGTCGGGTAGTAGTCCGCGACGGTCCTCTTCTGCTGCTCCAGCCACGGCCCGAGGTCCGGGGCCTGCGAGTAGTCGAGGTCGATGGTCGGGCGGCCGGCGGTCGGCGGGGTGGTGGCCCCGTTGCGGTCGAGGTTCCAGGACTGCGCCTGGTCCCCAGCGTTGCAGGCGGCCACCTTGGCGTTCAGGTCCGCGCCACGGGCCAGGCAGAGACTGCTGTCCGAGACGCTGTGCAGCAGCCAGGCCCGGCCGCTGCCCATCGAGGTGTTCTCCAGCCACCACTTCTGGTTGTCCGCGCCGACGTAGTTCCAGGCACCGACGGTGTTCTTGCCCCGGTCCCGGTCGACGGCGTTGTTGGTACCGGGCACCTTGACCGACCAGGCGCCGTTGCCCTCGTCCCTGACCGTCCAGACCTGCTGGGCGGAGGACTCGTTCCAGTCGCGGACCACCACGTTGGAGGCGTTGTTGCGGCTGTCCCACTGAAGGGCGCCGCCCGCGTAACTGGAGATGCGGTAGTCGGCGCCGCTGGACGGGAGCGACTCGGCCGCACTTGCGGTCCCGGCGCCGAAGGCCATCCCGGACACGACGGTCGCGGCGGACAGGACGACGGCGGCGGCCGTACGACGGGTGAACATCTCGGGGCTCTCCTCTCGGGCGGTTCCCCCCTGGAACCGGCCTGCGCTCATGCCACCGGGCCGCGGTAGACGCGGCGTCAACGCTCCCGTCAACGGGTGCGTTGACAGGCCGTCGACTCGGTAGTGTTCACCCGAAGGTCCAGGCCTCCTGCCAGGTGGCTCCTCACTCGCGCATGCCCGCGCTCTCGACCGCCCGCCCACGGGTCGCACGCACGGCCGCGCCGGCCGCGGTGGCCAGGGTGACGAGGGCGCAGAGCGCGACGGTCTCCCAGATCCGCGCCCACGGGACCACCGTCGGCGCGTCGGCCACGAGCTTGCCCAACGAGACGTGCTGGGTCAGTGCGGCGAGCGCGGTCGCCACGGCGGCGAGCAGGGTGCCGACGACCACCGCCACGGCCGACTCGGCCGCGGCCACCCTCACGATCTGGCCGCGCACCGCGCCGGTGAGAGCGAGCAGGGCGAACTCCCGCCGCCTCCCCGCCATCGCCATGATCAGGGTGTTGGCGACCGCGATCAGCGCGTAGGCCAGCGCGATCCCCAGGATGATCACCGCCGCGTTGTCCGTCTGCTGCGCGGCATGCGCGCGCTCGGCCTCAAGGTAGGCGTCGTAGGTCACGACGTGCGCGCCGGAACCCGCCAGCGCCTGGTTCACCGCGGCCGTCTGCCGCGGATCGAGCGCCGCGCCGGCGCCCGCCGAGGAGTCGAGGTAGACCCGGCTCGGCATCAGCGCGCCGGTCAGCGCCGAGGACAGGTACGTGTCATCCCCGTTCAGGCCGCGCGCGACCACCGCCGCGACGACGGTCGAGGCCCTCGCGCCGGTCGGCAGCAGCATGACCACGCGGTCCCCCACCGCCAGGCCGTCGGACTCGGCCGCGTGCTCGTCGATGACCAGGAAGTCCTCGGGCAGCGAGGTGAGGGAGCCGGAGAGCACCGGCGGCGTGACGGTGACGCCCAGCGCCGCCGCCGGGACGGCCTTCGCGCTCAGCGAGTCGATCTGCTCACCGGCGGCGGTACCGATCCGGAGGTTCATCGAGGTGACCGGGGTGACCCGGATCCCGGGCACGGCCGCCAGGCGGGCGAGCGTCGGACCGTCGATCCCCGAGCCGCCGGGCACGACCACGTCCGCCGCGCGGATCTCCTGCTGCTGCCGGGCCAGCAGTGCCGCGTCGCCGGACTCCTGCATCGTCAGCATCGCGGCGACCAGCCCGACGGCCACCACGATCGGCGCCACGGTGGCGGCCGTACGGCGCCGGGAGGTGAGGATGTTCTCCCGCACCAGCAGCGGGCCGGCCGTGGCGCAGCTGCGCAGCGGGCGGAGCAGCAACCTCGTCACCGGGCGCAGCAGGGCCGGGGCCAACAGGGTGACCGCGCCGACGTAGAGCACCGGCACCACCTCGTACTTGCGGGCGCTGGCCGCGAGGTACGGCTCGGTGCGGGAGATGACGATGCCCGCGACGACCGCGCCGGCCAGCATCCCGACGCCCAGCAGCCAGCGGGCCGGCGTCATCGCGCTGCGCTCCAGCACGCTCTCGCGCAGCACCTCGATCGGGCGGATCAGCGAGACGCGCACCAGGGTCGCGGCCGAGCCGGCCAGCGCGGCGGCGACGCCGATGACGGCGGCGACCAGCAGCGGCAGGACGGTGACGGGGATGGTGAACCACGACGGGGCCACGTGGTGGTCGAGCATCCAGGAACGCAGCGGCACGGTGCACAGCGGTGCGAGCAGGCAGCCGGCCGCCGCCGCGGCCAGGCCGATCAGCAGGGCCTCCCAGAGCACCATGCGCCGCACCTGCCCGGGGGCCGCGCCCACCAGGCGCAGCAGCGCCAGTTCGCGGCGGCGCTGCTCGGCGGCGAAGGCGAAGGTCGCGGCGACGACGAACACCGCGACGCACACGGCGAGTCCGGTCGTACTGCCCGCCATGGCCTGGGCGTTGGCCAGTGCCTGGGCGCCGCCGGTGGAGTCGGGGTCCAGCCGGGTCAGGCCGTCGCCGGTGAGGACCACGGCCCGGTCGCCCGCGAGCGCGGCCAGCTGCTTCGCGTCCTGGTCGGTGACGAGCGCGTTCACTCCGGGTGACAGGCGCTGCGCCTCGGCGGCGCTGAAGAAGACCGCGTTCTCGAACCAGAGCGCGTCGGTGACGCCGACCACCCGGTAGTGGCCGGCGCCGTCGCCCGTCGTGACGTCGGTCTGGCGTCCGATCAGCTCCCGGGAGCCGCCGCCGACGACGATCTCGTCCGCGGCCTGCGGCGCGCGCCCGGCCGCCAGGCGGTAGCCCGCGAAGGCGGCCGAGGACCAGGGGTGGCCCGTCATCTCCCCGGAGCCGGAGGCGAGTTGCACGGAAAAGCTGCGGTCCGGCGTGGCGTGCCCGGTCGCGGCCGCCTTCGCGACGACGTCGGGCGGCAGGACGGCGGGGGCCTTCATCGGGCGCCCGTCGAAGCCCTGCGGTGCCAGGACGGCCGAGGCCTCCTTGAAGCGCTGCGGACCCGGGTGCGGCGTGCCGAAGGTGGCGGCGAGGGTCAGCGTCATCATGCCGATCATCGTGGTGCCGAGCGTGAGGGCGAGGAAGGCGCCCGCGAAGCCCGTCAGGCGGTGGCGCAGGGTGGCTGCGGCGATCTTCAGCACGGCTTCGTCCCACTCCCGCCGGGCTCCAGCGCGGCCATCCGCATCCCGTGTTGCTCGACGACGTACGGCTGGCCCGGGGCCCGCCCCTCGCCAGGAGACGGGGCCGCTGCTGGAACCTTGCTCCGGAACACGCGCTCGCCTTCTCCGTGGGGGTCGGTCGGGCGCATCGGCCACCCGCCGCGCCGACGCTACGGCCCCACGCGGGATCGGCACCTCCGGACTGCCCCTGATATCACCCCTGATATCGCCCCTGAGGAACCGGGCCAGTGCCCGAAGCGGGCACCCGGCCTCGTCCTGCCCTTGCGGCTTTCAGACGCCGCGGGTCAGGCGCCGCGGGTGTCGTAGGTCTCGCGGTTGGCCAGCACATCGTCCATGTGCACCTCGGCCCAGGCCTTGAGGCCGCGCATCATCCCGTACAACGACAGGCCGAGATCGGTCAGCTCGTAGGAGACGGTGACGGGCACGGTCGGCACCACGGTGCGGGACACCAGGCCGTCGCGCTCCAGGGAGCGCAGCGTCTGGGTGAGCATCTTCTGGCTGACACCGGCCAGCAGGCGCAGCAGCTCCGAGTAGCGCAACGCCCGGGGCTCGCCGGCGCAGTCGGCGCCCGGCCGGTGAGGGGCGTCGCTGCCGAGCCCGGCCAGGATCAGTGCGACCCATTTGTCGGAGATCCGGTCGAGCAGTTTGCGGCTGGGGCAGACCGCCAGGAATGCGTCGTACTCCACCTTGGCCTGTGCCCTCTGCTGGGCCGCCGTCACCGTCGCCATCGGCTGCTCCTCTCACCCACGGGTGCCTTACGCACTCCGAAGTACCTACTTCCTGTCAGGAAGCTACTCACCAATGATGGTGCAGGGCGCCGACAGGCACCACCACCTCGCTGACACGAAAGGCAAGAGAATGGGCACGTTCCCCGCGATGCTTCCCGGCGGCACCTGGAACCTGGGCGACCTGACCGTCACCCGGTTCGGCTATGGCGCCATGCAGCTCACCGGCCCCTGGGTCATGGGCCCGCCCGCCGACCACGACGGCGCGCTCGCTGTTCTGCGCGAGGCCGTCGGCCTCGGGATCACCCACATCGACACCGCCGACGCCTACGGCCCGCACATCACCAACCAGCTGATCCGCGAAGCCCTCCACCCGTACCGCGACTCGCTGCACATCGTGACCAAGGTCGGCGCGACCCGGGACCAGGA
The DNA here is from genome assembly GCF_040687675.1 of Kitasatospora sp. NPDC056731. Taxonomy (NCBI): domain Bacteria; kingdom Bacillati; phylum Actinomycetota; class Actinomycetes; order Kitasatosporales; family Streptomycetaceae; genus Kitasatospora; species Kitasatospora sp. NPDC056731. Next base: position 230,080 of record NZ_JBFBNR010000002.1, on the reverse strand, counting down.
GGGAGGCTGGCCCCCGGCCCGCAAGCCCGAAGACCTGCGCAGGGCCGTCCAGGAGAACCTGGAGAACCTCGGCCTCGACACGCTGGACGTGGTCAACCTCCGGCTCGGCGACGCCCAGGGTCCCCAGCCGGGCTCGCTCGCCGAGGCCTTCGAAACACTCGTCGAACTCCAGCAGCAGGGCTTGATCCGGCACCTCGGCGTGAGCAACGCGACGGCGGAACAGGTCACCGAGGCACTCTCGATCGCGCCGATCGTGTGCGTCCAGAACATGTACAACCTCGCCCACCGCCACGACGACGAGCTGATCGACGAACTCGCCGAACAGGGCGTCGCCTACGTGCCCTTCTTCCCCCTCGGCGGCTTCAGTCCGCTGCAGTCCGCCGCGCTCACGGCGATGGCCTCCCGGCTGGACGCGACACCGATGTCGGTCGCCCTGGCCTGGCTGCTGCGGCGGTCCCCGAACATCCTGCTGATCCCCGGCACCTCGTCGGTGGCACACCTGCGAGAGAACGTCGCAGGCGCGGGACTCCAGCTCTCCGACGACGATCTCGCCGCGCTGGACGACATCGGCCGCTAGGCAGTTCGTTTGACATCGAGGCGATCGGCCGCGCCGTCCGTACCACGACCGAGCATGCCTCCGCCGTGCCGCGGGCCGAGGAGTGCGCAGCGTGAGCGCCGGCAGGCGGGCGACAGGCCGTCGACCCTGACCGACGGGCGGCGGGAGGTGGGACTCTGGCCTTACGTCAGCCCGTCCCCCGTACGCCGCAAGTCTGATCATGAACCCATTCCTGCGCCGTACGGGGGGCGAGTGCGCCTGAACGAAGACTGGAGGCGATCCGCTCCAGCAGTACGCGCAGCAGGAGCTCCGTTGGGAGCGCTGCGACGCGAGCGGGCCGGCGGGGTTCGAGTGCGCGAAGGTCAAGGTGCCTCTGGACTACGGCAACCCCAGCGCGCTCGATCCGGCGCTCGCGTGGCGGGGGATGTTCCGGGGGTGGTCGGCGGGGGCCGAACTCGCCTTCACCCGGTGGACGGAGTGGGCCGCCGCCCGCAACAGCACGTACCTGCTGGGCGCGACTGCGGCGGAGGTCCGGAAGGCGTACTGGGACCTGATCGCCCACGCCGACGTCAACCGCTACCTGACCACCGGTCGGCTGCCCGCCAAGGACCTGACCTGCGGAAACTAGGGCTTGTCTGACAACTCGCGTCGCATCAGCGCGCGGCGGGAATTGTCAGGCAGGCCCTACGACGGCCGGGATGGTGCGGACGGCGGTGGGGCCCGCCCTGCGGGACCGCCGGGCGGGTCCGAGTGGGGCGCCGGTCAGGTGGAGACCCCGCCACCGGGACCACCGCCAGGCAGGTCGGCGCCACCCCCGAAGGGGCCGCGTTCCGCCGGACGGACACCCCGCGCGAGCGGGGGCGGGGCCAAATGCCCTCCGGCGGGGACGAGGGGGTGCCCGTCGCGCCGCTATTCCCCTTCCGCCGCTTCGGCCGGCATGACGCACCCCACACCAATAAAGTACAACATTCAACATATCTGGAGGTAGCGTCGTCTCATGCCCCACCACAGCGAGGGCCGACGGTGCCCGGCCGGACGACGGCCGCGACGAGGCACCTGCCCGCGCGGGCCCGAATCGACCAGGCAGGAGAGCCGTGACCGGCCGTGTAGATCAAACGCTTGACATGGAGCTCGTGCTCGCGTCGGGAGAAGCCGTCGCGCTGCGAACCCACCTGTCGTACCGCTCGCGCGACCCGCTCGCCGTACACGCGCTCCTTCGCACCGATGCGGACGACCTGGTCCCGTGGGCCTTCGCCCGCGACCTGCTGGCGCAGGGCCTGCTCAGGCCGAGTGGGCAGGGGGACGTGCAGGTGTGGCCGGGTGGTGCCGGGCCCGAGGCGGTACTGAACCTGGCCCTGTCCTCGCCGGACGGGACCGCCTGGCTCAGGGCCCCGCTCGCGGTGGTGGCCGGGTGGCTGGAGCGTACGTACCGGCTGGTGCCCGCCGGCCGGGAGACCGACGGATTCGACCTGGACGCCGAACTGTCGCGGCTGCTGCCCGGAGCCGCCTGAGGCTCGCCGGACGCGGGCCCCCGACGCCGTCCGCCCGGCTCTCCACCGGTCGACCGGGTCCGCGACCGCGACCGCGGTCCCTCGCCGACACGCCGAACCCCGGTGCGGGCCACCCCGCCGCAACAGACGGAGCAGGAGCAGAGTCATGACAGCCCACGCCTTCGTGCGACTGCCCCTCACCGCCGCGCGGTGGCGGGAGACGGCAGGCCGAGCCCTACGGCTGCCGCGCACCTCCCGGCCGACACCCCCGGGCCGGATAGCCTCGGTGCCCGCCCGGAGCGCCAAGAGCCTGACCGCGGCCGTTCTGGCCTGGGAGGCCGCCTCATGGTGGCTCCCCGGCCAGCAGCAGTACCTCGCTACGGCCACCGCACTCGCCATGGTCAACGCCCCGACCATCTACCGGTCGGTGACACAGGCGCTGCGCAGCGTGGCCGCCCGGGCGGCGGGCCTGTCGCTGGCCGTGGCCGTGGTGTGGCTGCTCGGCTCGGCTCGGCCGCGGGAAGCGTCGCGGCCCTCCCGGCGATCGCGCTGGTCGCCAGCGGCCGCCGGGGCTCCGAGGACCGGCTGCAGATCGCCTCGACCGCGGTGCTCACCCTGGCGGCGGCGACGGCCGTGCCCGCGGGCCACCTGGTCGCACTGACCCTGGCGACGCTGACCGGCGCCGCAGTGGGGATCGTGGTGAACGCCCTCATCCTGCCTCCTCTGCACCTAGGGGCCTCCGACGCCTCGGTACGCGGCCTCGCCGCGGCCATGGGCGAGCTGCTGGGCGACATGGGCAGCGGGCTGAGGGAGCGCCGACACGCCGACCGGGCACAGGAGTGGCTGGAGCGGGGCCGACATCTGGAGGAGTTGGCGGTGGAGGCACAGGAGGACGTGCGCCGAGGCCAGGAGAGCCTGCGGTGGAACACGCGGTGCGTCGTGCGCGGCAGGCGGGCGCCGTCGGCCCACGGCGAGGCACTGCGCGCCCTGCACCGGATCTCCTTCCAGGTTCGCGGAATCGCCCGGACGCTGGCCGACACCGTCGACGACCGGCATACCGGCCACCGTCTGGGCCAGCTCTTCCTCGACCGGTACGCGGCCACTCTGGAGGCCGCAGGGCGAGCGGTGGGATCGTTCACCGGTTCCGGGATCCCCGCCGGCCCGGAGGGGGACGGGCCCCGGGAGAGGCTGCGCCGGGCCATCGAGGAGGCCACGGCCTGGCACGGGATGATGACCGGCGAGATCGAGCGAGGCGCGCTGACCGAGCCGGGCGCCTGGCACGTGTACGGGTCGCTGATGACCGACGTCGAACGTCTACTCGTCGACCTCGACCGCGCGGACCGCTCTCCCAAGGCCGCGCCGGACCCCCGTCCGTAGCCCCTCGCTCCCTGCCGGGATGATCGTGTGCCGGTGCTCCCGGCCCGTCGGGCCGGGAGCACCGTTCACCCGCGGACGGCTGCGGTCGGCCCCCGGACGGTGAGTCCGGGCGGGTGTCCGGGCCGAGGGCGTCTTGTGGACGTCGAAGCGCCATGGCTCCGGCTCTGACCGACGACCGGGTGAATCGTGCTGAACCACTCCTGCCGATGAGCAGCTGAGAGAAGGACATCGAGATCCTCGCCCTGTGCCACCAACCACTCGCACTTCAGCGACAGGTCGGCAGGCCCACGTCCACCGCCACCGACCGCGCCGTCCTCGGCGGCACACTCCACGAGTACCAACACGCGGCCTCAACAGGGCGGATGGCGTTTTCGCCAGGAGCAGGTCCGGAGCCGCCCGATCTGACAACGTTTCGGTTGCGGTGGACGGCAATCCGGTCCCGAGTCTTCCCGGGCCTATGCGACACGTGACATTTTACATGTCACACATCGAGCGGTCGCGTGCCCCAACACGCGGTCACAACGGCCCCGGAGGCCCCCACAGATGCGTCTCTCCCGGATATCGAAGGTCAACGCGCGCAGACTCCCCGCGCTCGGCGCGGCCCTCTTCATCGCGCTCGGCCTGTTCACCCCGCAGAGCCAGGCCGCCCCCGTCGGCGCCACGACCCCGGCTGGCGCGAACGCCGCCGGACCCGCCACCCAGGCGCCGCGGTCCATCCCGGTCCCCAAGTCACCCGACGCCAGGAACAACAGCTCCTTCAAGCTCTTCGCCCAGGACCACGCAGAGGAGGCCACCGCACCGGGCGCCCCGGTCAGCGAGCCCGCCAAGGCGGCCAAGCAGTTCTCGGCCACCGCCGGGGAGCCCTGCCCGAACCTGTCCGGAGTGATCAACGCCACGGGCAGCGCGTTGGTCCAGCAGCTCAAGGCACTGCCGAACGTCCCCTGCGCCTACCCGCTGTTCAACCTCACCGGCGCCGACGCCGGGAAGGCCTTCCGCGAGTCCCAGATGGTGACCGTCGCCAACGCACTGCGCGACACCTCCGCCACCTACTCGGGCGACAACAGCACGTCCATCGGGCAGCTGGTGATGTTCCTGCGCGCCGGCTACTACGTGCAGGAGACCCGCCCGAACGAGGTCGGCAGCTACGGCGCCACCCTGGACACCGCGGCCCGCGGCGCGCTGGACGCCTTCTTCGCCGCCCCGCACAGCAAGGACGTCACCGACGCCAACGGCGACACCCTCAACGAGGTCGTCACGGTGATCGGCCAGACCCACACGCTCGGCCGGTACGCCAGCGTCGTCAAGTGGGTGCTCGCCAACTACAACGGCACCTGGCCCCAGTCGATGACCCTCTCCCTGGACCACTTCGAGTGGGTCATCAAGGACGGCTTCGACTCCAAGACCGACAGCCAGGGCTGGAAGGCCGCCCTCAAGACCGACCCCAGCATCCTCGACACCTGGGCCGGATTCATCACCCGCAACGACTCCCAGCTGAACCGCCTGGACATCGTCAGCAACATCGGCCGCTACCTCGGTTACGCCCTCGACGTCCCCGAGCTCAAGGACCGGCTGCGGCCACTGCTCAAGGACTTGATCAACCGCTACCCGAACGTCGGCCCCACCGCCCCGATCACCATGAACCTGGGCTGGGCCACCCGCCAGTTCGACAAGGGCAACTGCGCGGCCTACGCCATCTGCGACCTGAGCGACCGTCTGCTCCCGGTGATCCTGCCGATCCAGCGGATCTGCAACCCGGGGCTGAAGATCCGCGCCCAGGACATGTCCCCCGGGCAGCTGGCCACCACCTGCACCAGCCTGATCAACCAGGACGCCTACTTCCACAAGGTGATCGGCGACAAGGGCGCGATCCCCGGTGACGTGAACACCAACCTGGAGGTCGTCGTCTTCGACGACTACACCCAGTACTCGCTGTACGCCTGGGCCTTCTACGACATCGACGTGGACAACGGCGGCATGTACGAGGAGGGCGACCCGGCCAAGCCCGGCAACCAGGCCCGCTTCATCGCCCACGAGGCCAGCTGGCTGCGCCCCGACTTCCAGATCTGGAACCTCAACCACGAGTACACCCACTACCTCGACGGCCGCTACAACATGTACGGCGACTTCGAGGCCAGCCAGACCACCCCGACCATCTGGTGGGTCGAAGGCATCGCCGAGAACATCTCGTACGGCTACCGCAACGAGCGCAACACCGCCGCGATCAACGAGGCCAGTAAGAACACCTACAAGCTCAGCGAGCTGTTCGACACCGTCTACGGCCAGGAGGCGGACGCCGACGTCAACTCGAACCGGGTCTACCGGTGGGGCTGGCTGGCGGTCCGCTACATGCTCCAGGAACACCGCGCGGACATCGAGACCGTGCTCACCAAGTACCGCGCCGGCGACTGGAACGGTGCCCGCACCTTCCTGAAGCAGACCATCGGCACCAGCTACGACGCCGGCTTCGCCACCTGGCTGAAGACCACCTGCGCGACCAACGACTGCGGTCCCCTGCCGGAGGCCCCGGCCCCGGCCGCACCGCTCTGCACCATCGCCGACCCGCGCCAGTTCGACAAGAACTGCCGCCGCGACAACCTCGCGGCCACCACCGGCAACTACAGCTTCCACTTCCTGTACCTGCCGGCCGGCGTCAAGCAACTGACCATCACCAGCAGCGGCGGCACCGGCAACGCCGACCTGTACTACGGCGGCAGCAGCTGGGCCACCACCAGCAGCTACCAGGCGAAGTCCACCAACGCTGGCGACAACGAGACCCTGACCATCAACAACCCGCCGTCCGGCTGGGTCTACTTCAGCCTCGCCGCCCAGCAGGACTTCACCGGCGTCAGCGTCACCACGCAGTACCAGTAACCGCGCACCCACGACCTCGGGCGAGCGGTGAAGGGCCCGGACGTGTAAGGGTTCCTATGCAAGTAGCCGTTGTCGTACCGATCAAGGGGCCTGCCGATCGAACGGGAGTCTCGATCGGGTGATCGCGGTCGGTAGCGGGCATGGCAGCAGGGCCTCGTGGTAGCTCGGAGGGCGTCTACGCCAACGAGCGATCCAGGAGGCCCTGCTTTCGCGGTTTTTCGCAGTCGCGGCGGCGGAGTCCGGCCCGGTCACCCTCGCGTGTGACTGCCTGGCACACCGGTTCGGAAACGCCGACGACAACGGGGTCCGCGGGCGGCGACCCACAAGCACGTCGACCCGGCACCCCGTCGGGTGAGGGAGGCGGACGCGGAGGCCCCCGGCAGCGGCGGGTTCAGCCCACGCTGAAGGTCTCGGCGCGGGTCGTGACGGCGGGGATCCACGCGCACGGGACGACGGACACCTGCGCCATGACCGGGCCGCCGTTGCGGGAGAGCTCGGCCAGCAGACAGACCGTCTCCTGGGCGGTACTCCACCCGCCCGGGTACAGCACGTCCGCCATCACACCGACCTGGACGGAGGCTTCCTTCCTGGCCGCGGTGACGACGTGCACCGCCGTGCCCTTGGCGAGCACCTCCAGCGAATCGACGGTCTGCGGCCCGGATTCGAAGGCCGGGGCGAGCCTGGCCGCGTACGTCCGGGCGCTCGCCTCCGCCCCGGCCGCCGCCCCTACCCGGCGCTCCTCGGTCTCGACCCGGTCGCGGTGGACCATCACCACAACGGCCGCGACCGCCAGCGCCGCGAGGACGGCGAGCCCGGTCATCACCCAGCGGACAGCTTTCATCTGATCCCATCGGGAAAGGGCCGGGGCCCGTACGGGGCCCGGCGGGTCGGACGGTCTGTCGGGATGCAGGGGCCTGTCGTCAGACTCCCGCCTGCGCACCGACGCCGGGAGCCTGACGACAGACCCTAGCTAGGAACTTCGTTGGGGCGCACAGGACCGCCGATCGTGGGTCTGCCCGAGGAAGGCACTTCCGGTTCAAGGGGTGGCAGTCTCGATGGCAGGATGACGGGATGGTGACGAATCAGCCGTGGGCAGGGCTTCACGGTGACCTGCTGGCGGCGAAGGCATTGGTGTACGACCCGAGCGGTTTCGCCTGTTCGCCCCCGGTGGCCGAACCGGAGAGCGCCGAATACGCGGCCTGCCGGTTCACCATCGACGGCCGCTCGGTCCGGTTCCGCGCGGCCAAGACCACCCCGACGAAGGTGGGCCAGTTCGTCACCGTGTGGTTGCGCTCCGAGGAGGGACCGATCCGGCCCTTCGACACCGACGACGGGGTGGACCTCTTCGTCATCAGCTGCCGCGACGACAACGGCTTCGGGCAGTTCGTCCTCCCCCGCGAGGTGCTGTGCGAGCGCGACATCGTCTCCCGCAACGGCTCCGGCGGGAAACGGGGGTTCCGCGTCTACCCGCCATGGGTGACCACGGCCAACCGGCAAGCGCGCAGCACGCAGGCCTGGCAGGTGAACCACTTCCTCCACATCGGCCAGACCGGGCCCACCGACCTGACGCACGCCCGCACCCTCTACCACCCGTAGCCGCATCCTTCAGTCCCACCGTCCGCCGACTGGTCGACAGGGATCCAGGTCCTCTCCGGCGGATCATCACGTCGTAGGCTCCGGGGCATGCACAGCACCCTGACCGAGCATGCCCGATGCCTCTACGGAGACGAATACCGCCCCACACCGACATGCGAGCGGGAACACCGGGAGCACTACTTCGTCGAGGAGCTGACCTTCGCCAGCGCGGATGCGATCCTCAGCATGCTGCGTGAGCTCTGCCCGCACATGGTCGACGGCTACCTGCCGGTCTGGATCCGGAACCTGGCCTATCGGCTGGTGCTCCTGCAGCGGCCGGACGAGTCGGCACTGATGCGGGAGGCTGCCGATAGCCTGTGGCTGCACGGTCCGGACTGGGACGACATCGCGGATGACCTCAAGCGGCAGGCCGGCGCCCTGGAAGCCGGCCGACCCGCGGACGAGCCGGGCACGGCCTGAGCCGCGGCCGAACCGGGGACCGCAGGGACGCCGGGTCGATGTGGCCGGAGCTACGCCCCGGTCCAGCCGTTGAGGTTCTCGAAGCCGGTGTCCGTGGTGCCGGTGAACGCCAGTGCCTCGCGCCCGATGCCGAGGGCGCCGAGCAGGGTGTCGATCGCCGCTTCCACGTCCTGCGAGGCCCGGTCCAACCACACCGTCGTGTACCGGGGAATCCCGCCCTCGAACTGGCTCAGCGCGAAGTCGGTCCGGTCGATACGGAACATGGCCACGTCCACGCAACCGAGGTCCTCCCAAGTCCGCTCCACGACCAGCCGCAGACGCGCCGCGAGCGCGCCGAGCGGCGGCTGCAGACCGGCGACGACGCGGTACGAGCCGCTCGCGATCTCCCACGCGCTGTGCTGGAGAGCGGGGTTGCGCTTGCCGCCCTGGTACTCCGGAGCCGTCTCCCAGTCCGCCTCGGGTCCCGGCACTTCGATGGCCGCCATGTCTCCCGCTCCCTCGTCTTCCGACTCCCCTGTCCGGCCTCGGCTTGGCCGATGCCGTGTGGAGGATCTCCGCTTCGGAGCCGGGCAGTCAAGGCGTTCACCGTCACCCAGCTCATCGCCTCGACTCGCCGTCGACCGCCTACCCGGCGTCACGGCCGCCCGCGTCGGTACGCCCCGTGCACCGGCTCGTCTGTCGGGGTGACATCCGGGCGCGGCCCGCCCGGGGCGGCGGTCCGCGCTCTGGTACGACGGGGTCTGATGTCCGCGCCGGCGGTGCGTTCCCCCGTCCGCCGGCCGTCCCGGAGGAGAGATCGCCGTGCCCGTGCCCACCACCTTCGACCACCATGCGAAGAACTACAGCGTCCCGCATGCCTACTGGCTGGCGAAGGCGTCCGAACTCGCCTACCAGGACGAGGCCGCCATCGAACAGCAGGCCCGCGAGTGGGGCTTCGACCGGGTGCGTCACCACCAGACCCGGTTCACTCCGCCCTTCCCGCTGGAGGACACCCAGGCCTACACCATGGCCAGCGACCACATGATCGTCACGGCGTTCCGCGGCACCCAACCGACCGAGATCCGCGACTGGCTCTCCGACTCCTCCACGCCGCCCTGGCCGGGCCCCGCCCGCACCGGCTACGTCCACTACGGCTTCGCCGAAGCGCTGGAGTCGGTCTTCCCGGACGTCCGGGACGCCCACGCCCAGCTGCGCACCAACGGCCAGACCGTGTGGTTCACCGGCCACAGCCTCGGCGGAGCCCTGGCCATGCTGGCCGGCGCCCGGTTGTACCTGGAGGACCCGCGCCTCCAGGCCGACGGCATCGTCACGTTCGGGCAGCCCCGCACCTGTGACCGGCTGCTCGCCGCCGCCTGCAACGAGGGCTTCAAGGGGCGCCTGTACCGGTTCGTCAACAACAACGACATCGTGCCCCAGCTGCCGCCGGAGCCGGCCTACACCCACGTCGAGGCGCTGAAGTACATCGACTCCTCGGGCCGGCTCCACGACTCCATGGGCCTGGTCGCCGGGCTCGCCGACCGCGCCAAGGGCCTGACCGCCGACGCGTTCGCTCCGGCCACGGCCGGTGTGCGCGACCACGCGATGAAGCGTTACCTCGCGGCCCTGGAACAGAACCTCGCCTGACGGAGTCAGGCCCTGCGGGGCGGGGTGGGGCGGGCGCCGGTGGGTCCACGGCCGGCAGTCCGCGCCCGGCCGGCAGGCCCGGGCCGAGAGCCGAGTGAACCGATGGTACGAACAGCCTCCCCCGGTAGCGATGGGCACACGAACGTGTGTGGATGGTGACGGACCGCCACACCGCGGCCGTCCGATCCACCCTCACCACGCACCTCGAAGGGTTCCACCCATGCGTACCGCGCACCGCATCCTGGCCGTCTCCGTCCTCAGCCTCCCGCTCGTCATCGGCGCGGCGACCACCGCCTCCGCCGCCGCGCCCGACAACATCCCCTCCCTCAACTTCGACAGCGGCGCGTTCGTCGTCGGCCCGAACGGCAGCGCCCTTCAGGTCACCGACGCCCAGTTCGGCCCCTGTGGCTCCACCTTCCTCACCGGCGCCGTCGCGGTCGGCCCGGGCGGCGTCGCGGGCAACGCCACCGAGACCGGCATCGGCATCGGCGGGCAGGGCTGACCCCACCCGCACCCGCACCACGGCTGCCCCGGGAGCACCCCGCCCCCGGGGCAGCCGCCTACCCGGACCGGGACAGACCGTCCGGCGCCTGGTGCGTGGTCACCGGTCGGCCCAGGCCGGGCAGGCGGGCTGGTGCCAGGTCGTCCGGACCACTTGACCGCCGGGCAGCCTGTGCTCGCTGTTCCAGGTCCGGCAGCACCCGGCGGCAGGTCGGCGCGGCCTGGACGGCACCGCGGAACCGACGGCCTGGCGGATGGGCCCGGGTGCGAAGGCCGGCTTGCCAGGGCGGCCCCGGAGGCGCCTGGTGGAGGAAGTCGTCATGCCCGCCGTTCTGCCACCCCCGGCCCCCGTCCAACCTCGCCTCACCCGAACGGATGAGCAGCCCGGCCTGTTTACAGGTCCCGCACGAGGATCAGGATCATCTGGGGCTGCTGGTTGACCTTGGCGAGGACGTTCTGACCGGCGTTCACGAGGATGTTGGCCTGGATGTACTGGGCGGTGGCCGCCGCGTAGTCGGTGTCCGTGATGCGGGAGCGCGCGGCGCCCAGGTTGGTCACCGTGGCGTTGAGGGTGTTGATGTCGGACTGGAACCGGTCCGGTGAGGAGCCGAGGTCCCCGCGCAGGGAGTTGAGCGTGTCGAGGGCGCCGGCGGCCGCGGCGAGAGGGTTGAGGTACACCTTGCCGTTGTCGAGCACGTCCACGGGCTCCGAGCGGTCCGGGTAGCCGGTGTACACACCGTCCTTCAGCAGGGCGTAGTGGAGCGCGCCGTCGCCGTCGCCGATGTACGAGACCAGGGTTCCTGCTTCGGGTCGCGGCCACGGGACGTCCGCGGGGAGCGGTGTGCCTTCGGGCACGGTGGTCACGACCGTCCTGGTGACATCGAGGCCGGTCAGGCCCAGAGTCGAGGTGCTCATCCTCTGCATGTCGACGAGGACGACGTTGCCGTCCATCGGACCGATCTGAAAACTGTAGGACCGGTCCTTGCCCAGCACGTGGTTTCCGTTGAACTGGGTCTGCTGCCCGATCGTGTCGATCCCGTCGAGGCACTGCTGGATTTCCTGCTGGACGGCCTGGCGGTTGGCCTGGCTGTACGTGCCGTTGAGGGCCTCGGTCGCCAGCAGGCTGATGCGGTCGATGAGCTTCTCCACCTCGGCCAGCGCGCCTTCGGTGACCTGGGTGAGGGAGATGCCGTCGTTGGCGTTTCGGGCCGCCTGTCCGGAGTTGACGATGGTCAGGGTCATGTTCGAGGCGACGGCCATACCTGCGGCGTCGTCCGCGGCGGAGTTGATCCTGTACCCGGAGGACAGTTTCTTCGCGAGGTCGGTCTGCTTCGTGCCGTTGACCGCCAGGTAGCTGGCGGCGTAGAGCGACGCGGTGTTGGTGGCGGGGGACTCCATGTGGTCTTCCTTTGCGAGGGGGCCGGTCGGTCGGCGAGGCGGTGGGCGGGTCAGGCGGACGGGCCGGCGGCGGCGCCGGGGGCTTCCTGCGCCAGCACCATCCACAGGGCGAGCAGGTCGACCTCGCCGCCCGGGGAGATCGCGTCGACGAACTCGGGCAGGAAGGCGGCCAGGCCCTTCGCCGCCTCGCTCTCGTCCTGGCCCGTCGCCCGGGCGATCCGGATGACGGTGTCGTGCCCGAGGGCCCGGTCCAGGTCCTCGCCGGTGACCGGCTCGTTGGGGCCCTCGCCCAGCCAGGAGGCGGCCTGAGGGAGGCGGGCCGTCAACTCCTTGGTGTCGGCGGCGATCTGCCGGGCCGCGGCCAGCTGGTCCGGGGTCAGGTCCGCGATCCGGCCCACCGCCCTGAACAGCGCGATCTCCTCGGCCGGGATGGCGGCCACCAGGGGCGGGATCTCCTCGGCCAGGGCCGCCGCCGCCTCGGCCTCGCTCACTCCGGCGCGCTCCGCCAGGGCGGTCAGCACGCCGGACGGCAGGTGCGCGGCCACCTCCTCGCCGCTGACGGACTCGTTGGTGCCCTCACCGGCCCAGGAGTCGAACTTGCCGGCAGTCTCCGGCGCCTTGGCCAGTGCCGCCAACAGCGTGCCCAACACCGGCCCCGTGTCCGTCTTCTCGCTCATCGTGCCCCTCCGTATTCGATCGATCTTGCGGGGGCGACGCTACTGAAGGTGCTCGGCGCGACACCAGGGGTGATTCCAGCCAGCAGATCCTGCCGGGTGACCGGATCGGAGCGGAGCACGCAGATGCCTGCGAATCCCGCTCCCGGCCCTGGATGAACCCTCGGCGGGCGAAACCCCCCTCGCGCCCGCCTCCTTTTCGCCGTTCATTCAACGGCGAGTTCACGCGCCATCCGGCGCGGGCAACTGGCGGGGCATCGGACCTGTCGCGGGTTCACAGCTGGTACCGCAGCGAGATAAACGCCGCCAGGCCGCCCGTTCATCGTTTGTCTACCACCTGCTGTCAACGTGCCCCGGTACAGCTGTGAAGTTTCAAGGAGTTTCCCAATGGCACACCCGGGCACGGCCACCTCACCGACCGAACGGCGAATACCGTGGCGACCACAATGGGCGTACACGGCGGTCGTGCCGCTGTTCGCCCTCCTGGCGGGGCTCATCGGCGCGTTCCCGATACCCGCGCACGCGGCGGGCCCCGTCGCTCCGCCGCAGGCCGTACCGGCGACCGTTCAGGAACACTCGGCCGCGACCTACAACAATCAGTACGGCACCAGATGGCAGAGTGAGATCTTCAATCTCGCCCAACAGGTTGACGTTCTCGCGCTGCAGGAAATCCGGGACGTGGATCCGGATTTTCCGGACATCGTGCCCGAAGCATCGATTAACACGAACGGCTTCGAGGTCCAGAGGTACCGATGGGACGCCTTTCCCGACTGGATGGGCGGCACTCGCACCATCTACCGGGTCAGGTCAGACAATAGAGAGCGCTCGCTGGCCCTCGTGGTGTCGCGGAACGTCGACAACGCTGCGGCGCCCGTGGTGAGAGTCATCCCGCCTCAGCCGGAGCACAACGGCCAGGTGGCTGACGATGCCAAGCCCATCCTGGGCGTCAAGCTCGCGGATGGCACGTGGTACTACTCCATGCACGCCACCAACAGGGCAGGCATCCAGGAGCAGAACAACGTGCCGGCCGCCATCCAGGCGGTCACGGCGACGGGCGACGCGAACTGGGCCCTGATGGGCGACTTCAACCGCGAGCCCGGGTCGCTGTCGATGGCGCAGGTGTTCAACGACGGCCGTCGGCTCGTCAGCTCCGGCATGATGACCTACTCCAGGAACCGCCCGACCTCCGAACTCGACTACATGATCGCCCGGGGGCTGCCGGCCGACCACCAGTACACGGCGCGTCGCCTCAGCTACGTGGAGGAATCGGACCACTTTGCGGTGATGTTCAGCAAGGACCCGCTGCGTCGCAAGGACGAGACCTGTCGGCCGATCGCGCCGGCCCGGCCCCGCGCGGCGGCCGCGTCCATGATCTCTCTCGCGGCGGCCGGCGTCCCGGCTGACGTCCCGGTCGGCGTCCCGGCCGACAGTGCGCCGTCGACGGCCTCCGCTTCCGCCGCCACAGCCCGGGAGCCGCAGCACGGGAAGGTCTCCGTCCTGACCTCCGGAGCCACCGGCCTGGTCGCCGACGTGCCGGACGCCTCGCCCGCTCCGGGCAGCCCGGTACGGGCCGCCGCCCCCGACTGCTCCGCCGGGCAGAGCTGGGCGACCTGGCAGAAGGCGGACGACACCTGGGTGATCGAGACCGGCCGGACCAACGGCACCACCCCGGCCGGACAGGGCAGCGTGCTCAGCGTCCCCGCGTACGGTGACCGGCTGGCCGTGCGGCCGATCGAGAACGACGCGACGAGCGGCAAGCCCGACGGCAGCCCCGGCCAGCGCTGGCGCTTCGTCGCCGACGGCGCGGGCGGCTACCGCATCACCACGGCCACCGACGGCCGTTGCCTCACCCTGGACGGCAACGCGCTGACGGTGGCGCCGTGCGACGGCTCCAACCGGCAGGGCTGGCACCTGTCCGTGCCGTGCTCCGGCGCCGGCCACACCGTCCCCGGCTTCCCCGACCTGTCGTGGCCGACCGTCGCGGACCGCCCCGAGGTGACCTGGCCGTCGCTGCCAGGGCACCCGGCGATCCCGTGGCCGTCCGTCCCGGGCTTCCCGGGCGTCCCGATGCCCGGCCACCCCGACCTGCCCGAGCTGCGCTGGCCCGGCTTCCCCACTCTGCCCACCACGGCGTGGCCCGCCATCTCCGGCCACCCCGAGGCGACCTGGCCGGCCGTCCCCGGCTCCCCGACCGTCCCGTGGCCCGCCATGCCGGGCCACCCCGGCGTCCCGTGGCCGGTGCTGCCGCTGCCCGGCAACGGCAACGACGACGGCAAGGCCCTGATCCCCGGACTGCCGAGCGCCGCCGACCCGGCGATCCCGGGGCACCCGGACCTGGCCTGGCCCACCGTGCCGGGCTTCCCGCAGGTGAAGTGGCCCTCGGTGCCCGGCTCGCCGAACGTGCCGTGGCCGGGCCACCCCGACCTGCCGGACGCGCCGGGGACGGGCGGGCCCTCGCTTCCGGACGTCACCTGGCCGACGCTCCCGGGCAGCCCGCTCTGGCGCTGGCCGTCCGTCCCCGGGTTCCCCACCGTCCCGTGGCCCTCGCTGCCGGGGCTGCCGGACGTCCCGTGGCCCGCGACCACCGGCTTCCCGAACGACCCCGTCGCCTGGTCGAACCCGCCCAAGTCGCCGGAGGAGCCTCCCAAGTGCAAGCGGAAGGACCCGCCGGACGGCAAGACCCCGGGCGGTGACAACGGTTCCACCGGCGGCCGTCCGCCGGTGCCCGCGCCTCCGGGGATCCCGCAGCCCGGGTTCCCCGTGCTGCCCATGTTCCCGCCGATCTTCGGCGGCCCGTCGACTCCCAGCGGCCCCAACGGCGGCACTGGGCCCAACAGCGGTACCGGCCCCAACGGCGGCAGTGGCAACGATGCCGGGGCCGGCGCCTACCTCCAGCCGGGCACCGGGGACGCCCTCGTACCCGACGTCCGCGGCTCCAGCACCGTGGCGGGCAACGCCGTCCAGGCCTACGAGCCGAACGGCACGGATGCGCAGAAGTGGGTGTTCTGGGACCGCGGCAACGGGAACTGGTCGATCGAGACCCGGCTCACCTACAACCGCGCCTCCGCCGCCGAGCGCATGCTGCTGGCCCACGACACCGGTCGACACGAGAGCGTGCTCGCACCGGCCGCCGCGGACGGGCAGCCCGGCCAGCTGTGGCAGTTCAAGGACGCCGGGGGCGGCTGGACGAACGTCGTCAGCGCGGCCGGCGGCTGCCTGACCCAGCGCGGCGCGCACGAGGTACTGGCCGTCCGCGACTGCGACGGCAGCGCGCAGCAGAAGTGGAAGCTCTCCGGCACCGTGCCGACGACCGGGGGCGGCAACGGCAACAACGGCGGCAGCACGGGCGGTGGCAACACGGGCGGTGGCGGCACCGGCGGCCAGCCGCCGCTGGGCGCCGGTGGTACGCAGCCCGCGCACAACCGGACGGTGGTGCTGCAGTCGGGCAACGGCGGCCTGCTCGCGGACCTCGACGGCGCCAACACCGCCGCCGGGACGCGTATCAAGGCGCAGGGCCGCAACGGCAACGACGCGCAGAAGTGGACGCTGTGGCAGAAGCCGGACAGCCAGTGGCTGATCGAGACGAAGCTCGGCGGCGGCATGGTGATGGACCACAACCCCAGCACCCACCGCACCCACCTCATCGGTGCGCAGGAGGGCAACGCCAACCAGCTGTGGCGGTTCGCCGACGCCGGGGGCGGCTGGTTCACGGTCGTCAGCGCCGCCGGCAACGGCTGCCTCACGGCGGCGGCCGACGGTGCGGAGCTGGCGATCCTCGGCTGTGACGGCACCAACGCCCAGAAGTGGCGCCTGACCGAGGCCGTCGACAACCCGTCGACCGGCGGCGGCACCGGTGGCAACAGCGGTAGCGGTGGCGGTGGCGGGAACTCCGGCGACGCGGCCGCGGTGCCGGTCTACTCGGCGCTGCCGTCCAAGTGCCTGGACGTCACCGCCGGCAACACCGCGAACAACACCCCGATCGACCTCTACGACTGCAACAACACCGCCTCCCAGCAGTGGACCCCGACCGCGACCAGCGGCGGGCTCGTCCTGAAGGCGTTCGGCAAGTGCCTGGACGTCGCCGCCGGCAACACCGCCGGCGGCACCCGGGTGGGCCTGTACGACTGCAACGCCAGCGCGGCGCAGAACTGGCGCCAGGGCGCGGACTCCTCCCTGGTCAACCCGAACTCGGGCAAGTGCCTGGACGTCGTGGCGGGCAACTCCGCGAACGGCACCGCACTGCAGATCTGGGACTGCAACGCCAGCGACGCGCAGCGCTGGGGTCTGGGCACCGTCCCGCCGCGCGCCCCGCAGCGGCCCGCGCAGCAGCCCGGCACCACCCCGGTGGTGAGCCCCGGCCTCGGTTCGTCGCAGGTCGCCACCCTTCGCTCGGCGAACAACACCATGGTCGCGGACCTCGACGGCGCGAACACCGCCTCCGGCACCTCGATCAAGGCGCTCGGCGCGAACGGCAACAACGCGCAGCGCTGGGCGTTCTGGCCCACCGCGAACGGGCGCTGGATCATCGAGACGCTGCTGACCGACGGCAAGGCCGCCGCCGGCCAGGGCATGGTCATGGACCACGACCCGGGCACCCACCGCGCCCACCTGATCCGGACGATGGACGGCAACGCCAACCAGCACTGGGCGTTCCACGACGCCGGAGGCGGCTGGTTCTGGATCACCAGCGACGCCGACAACGGGTGTCTGACCGCCAACAACGCCGGTGAGCAGTTGGGCATCTGGGCCTGCGACGGCTCGGACCGCCAGCGCTGGCGGCTCGACAACATCCAGAACGGACCCACCCCTGGCGGCGGCTCCGGCGGAGGCGGCGCCGGTGGGAACACCGGCGGCTCGTCCGGCGGCGGCGGTAGCAGTGGCGGCGGGAACACCGGCGGGAACAACGGCGGCTCGACGGGCGGAGGTTCGACCGGCGGCGGGAACGCCGGCAGCGGCGGAACCCCGCAGGCGCCCGGGGGCAGCGGGGTGCGCCACGGCGTCACCACCGTCCTGCGCTCCGGCAACAGCGAGCTGGTCGCGGACCTCGACGGCGCCAACACCGCCGGCGGCACCCGGATCAAGGCGCAGGGCCGCAACGGCAGCGCCGCACAGCAGTGGATGCTGTGGCAGAAGCCCAACAACCAGTGGCTGATCGAGACGAAGTTCGCCGGGGCGATGGTGATGGACCACAACCCCAGCACCCACCGCACCCACCTCACCAGCGCCCAGGAGGGCAACGCCAACCAGCTCTGGCGCTTCCAGGAGAGCCAGTCCTTGCCCGGCTGGTACCGGATCATCTCCGCAACCGACAACGGCTGCCTCACCGCCGTCAACGGCAACGAGGACCTCGCCGTCTGGGCCTGCACCTCCTCCACCGCCCAGTGGTGGGAGCTCGACGACTCGACGTTCACCGGAGGCGGCGGGGGGAACCCCGGCGGCGGCGGCGGTGGTGGTAGTGGTACCGGCGGCGGTGGTGGTACCGGCGGAGGCGGAGGCGGGAACCCCGGAGGCGGCGGCGGAAGGGACCCGCGCTTCCCGGACGGCATCCAGCTCCCCCCGGTCTGCAACGGGCGGCAGTCCTCCGACTCGTGGATGTGGCACGGGGACACCCTGTGCCCGGGGCAGAGCCTGCAGTCCAGGGCGGCGGAGCAATCCACCCGGCTCGTCATGCAGCAGGACGGCAACCTCGTCGCCTACTACACGCAGGGCGACGCCATCGGCGACCACACCTGGGCCGTATGGGAGTCGAAGACCGTGGGCTGCGGGGTCAAGGCCGTCATGCAGGACGACGGGAACCTCGTCGTCACCGCCGCCGACGGGCGGGTCTGCTGGGCATCGGGAACCAATGGCCGCAACGGCGCCTGGCTGATGGTCAGCCCCCTGGGCAACATCCAGATCCTGCAGGCCGGCGACGCCACCGGCGCCGCCATCGACGGGGCCCGCGCGGTGGCCGCCGCAGGAAAGGGCGACTTCCTGGAGGCCTTCATCTACGCGCTGCAGGCGATCATCAGGGCCGTCCCGAAGGTGCAGTGGCAGACGAACACCGGACACCCGCGCCTGGTGCCGCCCAAGTGCGTCGTGACAGGAGGCCGGGTCATCCCCTGCACCTGACCTTCCTCCCACGGGCGGCCCGCGTGCGCGCGGCGCCCGCCGGGTGCGTCCGGACTCGCCGGCCTCTCGGAAGCCGGCCCGGTGGCCTCCACCCCGCTCTCGGGGTGGAGGCCACCGCCATGTGCCCACCGCCAGGTGCCCATCGCCATGTGCCCACCGCCGACGGCCTCGCCGGCCCGCTCCCGGAGGGGGCATGGCCAGGGGCGCGATTCAGCGGATCGGGGCGGCCCGCAGGGGGAAGTGGCAGGCGGCCAGGTGGTCGTCGGGGCCGAAGGCGGTCAGCGGTGGCTCGACCTCCGCGCAGATCTGCTGCGCCGCCGCGCAGCGGGTGCGGAAGCGGCAGCCGGACGGCGGGTCGATCGCGGACGGGAGCTCCCCGGCGACGCCCCGGCTGCTCTTGGCCTTCTCCACCACCGGGTCGGCCACGGGGATGGTGTCCAGCAGGCCGCGGGTGTAGTGGTGCACCGGCCGGGCGTACACCGATGGCGCGGGGCCGATCTCGACCAGCTTGCCCAGGTACATCACGCCGATCCGGTCGGACAGGTACCGGACCACGGACAGGTCGTGCGAGATGAACAGGTACGACAGTCCGAGTTCGCCCTGAAGGTCGCTCATCAGGTTGAGCACCTGCGACTGGATCGACACGTCCAGGGCCGAGACGGGCTCGTCCGCGACGATGAGCTTGGGGCTCAGGGCCAGCGCGCGGGCCAGTCCGATGCGCTGGCGCTGACCGCCGGAGAACTCGTGCGGGTAGCGGTCCAGGGCGGTGAGCGGCAGGCCGACCAGGTCGAAGATCTCCCTGATCCGCCGGTCGCGCTCGGCCTGGCCGTCGACCCGGTGGATGTCCAGCGGCTCGCGCATGATCGAGTGGACGGGCATCCGCGGGTTCATCGCCGCGTAGGAGTCCTGGAACATCAGCTGGACGTCCCGGCGCAGTCGGCGCCGCTCGGCCCGTGGCGCCAGGGCCAGGTCCCGGCCCTCGAACACCAGGCTGCCGCTGGTGGGCCGCTCCAGGCCGACGATGAGCTTGCCGACGGTGGTCTTGCCGCAGCCGGACTCGCCGACCAGGCCGAGCGTCTCTCCCCGGCGGACCGTCAGGGAGATGTCGGCCACGGCGCTGACCGCGCCCACGGCCCGGCGCAGGATCAGGCCGCTGGTCACCGCGTACTCCTTGACCAGGTTGTCGATGCGCAGCAGCGGCTCGGCCGGCGCCTCCTCGGGCACCGCCGTCGCCCGTACCGCCGGGGCCCGTACGGCCGTCGCCGGGGAAGGTGCCACGGCCGCCGGACGGCCGCCCGGCTCGGCCTCGCCGACCGGGAAGTAGCACGCGTAGCGGTGTTCCGGGACCTCCCCGGACAGCGGCGGCTCCTGCGTGTGGCACTGCTCGGTGGCGTAGCGGCAGCGCGCGGCGAACCGGCAGCCGGGCGGTGGGGTGGTCAGGTCCGGCGGCAGGCCGGGGATCGAGTAGAGCCGGCCGCCGGACTCGGCGAAACGTTCCGGCAGCGATTCGAACAGCGCCTCGGTGTACGGGTGGCGGGGGTGGGTGTAGAGCTCCTCGGTGCCGGTGGTCTCGACGACCTTCCCGGCGTACATGACGGCGATCCGGTCGGCCCGTCCGGCGATGACGCCGAGGTCGTGGGTGACGAGGATGACGGCCATGCCGAGCTGCTGCTTGAGGTGGTCGATGAGTTCGAGGATCTGCTTCTGGACGGTGACGTCGAGGGCGGTGGTCGGCTCGTCGGCGATGAGCAGTTTGGGCTCGTTGGCCAGGGCCATGGCGATCATGGCCCGTTGGCGCATCCCGCCGGACAGTTCGTGCGGGTAGACCAGGGCCCGCCGGGCCGGGCTGGGCATCCCCACCAGGGACAGCACCTCGACGGCGCGCTCGTGCGCCTCCTTCCGGGAGGCCCGGCGGTGGATGCGCACGGACTCGGAGATCTGCCGGCCGATGGTCATCGTCGGGTTGAGCGAGGTGGTCGGGTCCTGGAAGATCATCCCGATGTCGTTGCCGCGCACCCGGTCCATCTTCTCGGGGCCGAGCGCGAGCAGGTCGCGGCCGTCGAGCAGGACCCGGCCGTCGACGACGCTGCCGCCGTTCGGCAGCAGCTGCATGATCGACATGGCGGTCATGGTCTTGCCGCAGCCCGACTCGCCGACGATGCCGAGGGTCTCGCCGACGTCCACCGCGAGGTCGACGCCGTCCAGGGCGTGCACCACCGAGCGCTTCAGCCGGATCTCGGTGCGCAGGCCGGTCACTTCGAGGAGCGCCACTGCTGATCCTCCGTCGGGTTCACCGCTTCTGCAGCCGGGTTTCGAAGGCGTCGCGCAGGGCGTCGCCGATCACGTTGAAGCACAGGATGACCAGGATGATCACGGCGGCGGGCGGATAGATCATCCACCAGCAGCCCTGGCCGGCGAAGGTGGTGCCGACGTCGAGCATGCCCCCCAGGTCGTTGTTGGGGGCCTGGAGGCCCAGGCCGATGTAGCTGAGCGTGGACAGGGCGAAGACCGCGTCGGCGATCGAGAACGTGGTGTTGACGATCGTCGTCCCGATGGTGTTGGGCAGGATGTGCTTCAGCACGATCCGCCGGCCGCCCGCGCCCATCATCCGGGACGCGGCCACGTACTCGCGGACCTTGATCGCCAGGGCCTCGCCGCGGACCAGGCGGGTGATGCCGAACCAGGAGGTCAGGCCGACCTCCAGGATCAGCATGGTCTTGCTCTTCCCGTAGACGCTGCTGAGGTAGATCAGCAGGAAGATCAGCGGGAAGGACATGAAGGAGTCGATCACCCGCATCATCAACGCGTCGATCCAGCCGCCCAGGTAGCCCGCGACCGCGCCGTACAGCGCGCCGAGGACGGCGGCGATCAGACCGGCGGCGAGGCCGATCTCCAGGCTGGTCTGCCCGCCGACCATCACCTTGCCGAGCTCGTCGATGCCGTCGTTGTCCGTGCCGAGCGGGTGCCCGGCGCCCGGCGGCAGGGTGACGGCGGAGAGGTTCACCACCGAGGTGTCGGCGTGGTAGAACAGCGGGCCGAGGAAGCAGAAGGCGATGATCGAGACCAGGACGACGACGGCGACCAGGGCCAGCCTGTTCTCGGCGAAGACCTCCGCGCCGCGCCGGAGCATCGAGCGGGGCCGCCCGGCCGGCTCCCCGCCCGGGGCGGAGGCGGGCCGACCTTCCGTCGAATCGTGTGTCAGGGCCATCAGGTGAGCCTCACTCGTGGGTCCAGCACGGCGTAGCCGAGGTCGGCCAGCAGCGAGCCGACCACGGTGGTCACCGCGGTGAGCAGGGTGGCCGCCAGGGTGATGCCGTAGTCGTTCTGCAGCGCGGCACGGGTGGTCAGCAGGCCGATGCCCTGGATGTTGAAGACGTACTCGACGATCAGCGCGCCGCCGACCAGCGCGGGCAGCGAGAGGCCGACCAGGGTGACCATCGGGATCAGGGCGTTGCGCAGCACGTGGCCGTACAGGGTGCGGCGCCGGGAGGCGCCCTTGGCCTGGGCGGACCGTACGTAGTCCTGGGTGATCTGGTCCAGCACCCCGGAGCGCATGTAGCGGCTGTAGCCGGCCACGGTGGTGACGGTCAGGGTCAGGACGGGCAAGCAGACGGCCCCGGGGTGGGTCAGCGCGTCACCGAAGGTGGCCACCTGGTTCTGCACCGAGACCCAGTGCAGGTCGTCCTCGAACCACTGCTGGATCAGGAAGCCGATGAAGAACGTCGGCACGCCGTAGGCGACGAAGGAGAACACCGTGAAGGCGTGGTCCAGCACGCTGTTGCGGCGGGTCGCCTGGAGCAGGCCCGCCGGCACCGCGATCAGCAGCGCGAGCAGCAGCGAGGCGCCGACGATGTAGGCGGAGGCGCCGAGGGCGTTGAACAGCAGGTCGGAGATCGGGCGCTGCTGGATGTAGTCGAAGCCCAGGTTGCCGTGCAGCAGCCCGTCCAGCCAGGTCCAGTACTGCACGTAGACGGGGCGGTCCAGACCCATCTGCTGGGTCAGGTGGGCGATGTTGGCCGGGGTGGCGTGGGAGCCGAGGATCGCCCGGACCGGGCCGCCCGGCATGAGCTGCATCAGGCCGAAGGAGATGACGGTGACCATCAGCACCGTCAGGAGGGCCTGGAACAGCCGTCGGATCAGGTAGGCCGTCACCGCCGCCCCCCGAGGGGGGCGGCGGCGACGCCGTTACGGATGGCCGTCATTTCGTGTAGTACCAGTACTCCGGCTCGTAGCCCTGGAAGGGGTCACCGGCGTCGAGGTGCAGCTTCTTGGTGACCTCGCTGATCGCGAGCGTGTTGGGGGTGTAGATGACCGGCTGGACGCCCGCGATGTAGTCCTCGTAGGCGTACAGGTCGTTGACGTCGCTGCCGGTGGTGGTCTTGACGATCAGCTGGTCCAGCTTCGGATCGGAGAAGCTCCAGACGTTCGGCCCGGCTCCGGTGGCGAACAGCGCGTCGCCGGTCGGGTAGTAGTCGGGGGCGTAGACCCAGCCGCCGTAGAGCAGGCCCTGCCACTGGCAGCCGGCCGGCTGTGCGTCGCTGCAGGCCACGCCCTCGTTGCCGATGGTGTTCTGGGTCTGGCTGACCATGGTGATGCCGATGCCCGCCTTGGCCGCGTCCGAGCGCATGTCCGCCGCCATGGTGTCCAGCGCGGCCTGGCCGGAGGGGTAGTCGAGCGTGAACGCGGCCTTGGTGCCCGCCGCGATGCCGGCGCCGCACTGGTTCGGGCCGGTGCCCGGGTCGGTGCAGGTGGCCGGGACGCTGTCGGTGTTCCAGCCGTGGCTGCTCAGCAGCTGTTTGGCGGCCGCCGGGTCGTAGGTGGCGCGCTCGGACTGGCTCTTGGGGGAGAGCGGGTTGCCGGCCGGGAGGCTGGGCACGGCGCCGGTGCTCGGGTAGCCCCAGCCCTTCCAGATGCCGTTGATGATGCCCTGCTGGTCCACGGTGTCCTGGACGGCCTTGGTGAAGTAGGGCTGCTTGAACAGCGGGCCCACGGCCGGGTTGGCGAAGTTGATCTGGTAGTACGAGATCTCGTCCAGGTAGGTCGGGGCCGGGATGTAGTAGCCCGCGCTGCTCAACGGGTTGCCCGCGTCCGGGTTCTTGGCGTTGAAGGTCGGGGAGTTCTCGGCCGGCAGGTAGCCGACGTCGATGGCGTTGGCGCCGCCGCTGCCGGCCTTCAGGTCCGCGTACTCGGTGGTGGCCGAGGTGTACGGGACGAAGTCCACCTCGTCGAGGTGCGGCTTCTGCGGGCCCGAGTAGGCGGTGTTCGGCACGATCCCGTACGCGCCGGAAGTGCCGTTGTAGTTCTTGAGCTTCCACGGGCCGTCGACCACCGACCACAGCGGGCTGCCCGCGAAGTCGCCGCCCTTGGTCGACTGCGCGCTGAGGTAGGCGTAGTCGGCCGCGCAGTCCTTCGCGGCGGCGTCCGAGCCGAACGCGTCGCTCGCGCAACTGCCCTTCTGCCCCTGGCCGGTGAGGTCCCAGGCGAGCGGCATCGGGGTGATCTGGCTGAGCTCGTCGTCGGTGAACCAGGTCTGGTTGACCGGGGTGTTGAGGGTCAGCGTCAGGGTCTGTCCCGAGGCGGTCGCCGAAGCCACGTTGTCCGGAAAGTACTTGGCGCCGATCGCCGGGTTCGGCGGGGTGTAGTAGCCGCTGTTCGACGACTCGGCCTTGGCCATGTTGATCCAGAACAGCACGTCCTGGGCGTTGACGTCCTCGCCGTTGGACCACTTCCACGGCTTGACCTGGACGGTGACGGTCGTGCCGTCCGCGCTCCAGGTGGGCACCTCGCCCAGGGACACCTCCGGGTCGAGGGTGACCTTGTCGTTCAGGCCCCAGTAGTACAGGGGGCGGTAGAACAGCTCCTGGAACTGACTGGTGTTCACCGTGCTGACCTGGGCCGGGGAATCGAACGGCCAGATGGCGTCCGGGAAGGTGGACGGCGCCTCGGCGACCCGCACCACACCCCCCTGCACCGCCGCTCCGGCCGGCCCCGGGTTACCGCTGCCGCCGCCCCCACCACCGCCACTGCAGGCCGCGGCGGTTGCCACCACCGTGACCAGCGCCACCACCTGCGCGAATCTGCGCGCTCCTGCGGACTTCGTCATCCTTGACTTGCCCCTCTCCCCCACGTGAACACCACGAGTTCTTTCCTTGCGCGACCTGACGGTTCGCCGACGCGGGCATGGCGATGCCGTGGCCGGGCAAGGTGAGCGGCTTTCCCGACGGCGGGAAGGCACCGGCGTCCGCGGGCTTCAGCCGCTTGCCGCGTGCTGGCCCTGCCCCGTCCGGTGCTAATAGTTAGACCGATTTTTCGAACAGAGAGAAGCCTTGGGGACGACTCGTGTTCGTCAAGTTTCCATCAAGGAAAGGATCTTGACGCTGCGTCGCATGGTTCCGGCGGAGGGGCCGGCCGGAGTTCTTACCTGTCTTTGCCGTCGCTCTGCCGAACCGCTGACCGGCACCCGGCAGGGTCGTGCCCACACCGACCGCAGGACGTACGGAGGGCACGACGATGACGACGAACACGGCGACGGGCATGACGGCAGAGACGACCGGCACGGCGGCTGAGACGACCGCGAGCCGGGCGAAGGAGCCGCCCCGCCGGGGCGGGCTGGCCGCCGCCGCGCTGGCGGTGCTGGCGGCGGTGCTGCCGGTCACCACCGCCTCGCCCGCGCAGGCCGCCCCCACCGGGGCGGCGGGCTGGCCCGCGTGGTGCCCGACCGTCCCCGGGCACCAGGTCGACTGCACGACCATGCGCCGCCCGCTGGTGGCGGACGAGCCGCGCCTGGGCGGCATCGGCGTGAGCTACGCGGTGGTGCGCCACAGCCGCCCCGGCCCCGCCCGGGGCACCATCGCGCTCAACCCCGGCGGCCCCGGCGAGACCCTCATCGACCGCGCCGACCAGGTGGCCGGGGCACTGCAGGGGGTGCTGGACGACTACGACCTGCTCCTGCTGGACCCGCGCGGCACCGGCCGCTCCGGCCGACTGCCCTGCGACGTCACCGAGGCCGACTACCGTTTCGCCCCGCGCCCCGCCCAGCGCGAGCTCGTCGCCGACTGCGCCGGGGAACTCGGCCCGCGCGCCCGCGGCTACACCAGCGCCGCCACCGCCGACGACCTCGATGCCGCCCGCGCGCGCCTGGGCGCCCCGAAGCTGGTCCTGTACGGCCTGTCGTACGGCACCTACCTGATGCCGGTCTACGCCGACCGCCACCCCCAGCGGGTCGAGTCGATGGTGCTGTCCGGCGCCTACCCGCTCGCCTTCGACTCCCTGGCCCGGCCCGGCGCCCAGCAGGTCTCCCTGACGCTGCGCCGGATCTGCGAGCGCAGCGGGGCCTGCGACCCGGAAAGCGCCGTCCGCGACCTCGCCGCCGCCACCGAGCGGCTGCGCACCCGCCCGCTGGTGCTGACCGCCTCCCTCGGCGGCAGGCCGCGCACCGTGGTCTTCAGCGAGGACAAGCTCGCCGACCTGATGTACGAACCCGCCACCCGGGGCATCGGCCTGCACCCCGAGGAGCCCGGTCTGCTCGGCGCGCTGCCGGCCGCCCTGCACGCCCTCGCCGCGGGCGACGACGCACCGCTGACCGCCCTGGTACGCGCCGAGGTCGAGCACACCGGCACCGAGGACCAGGCCTCCTTCCTGGCCGTCACCTGCAACGACTACGCCCGCGCCTGGGACCCGGCCGCCCCGCCCGCCGAGCGCCGCCGCCAGTACCGGGCCGCCCTGGCCACCGCCGACCCGGCCGACTTCGGGGCGTTCAGCGTCAAGGGCTGGACCGAGGGGCAGACCGACGGCGGCGACAACTGCCTGTCCTGGCCGCGCCGCGGCACCGCCGACCCGCAGCCGACCGACCTGAAGAACGTGCCCGACGTGCCCGTCCTGGTGCTCTCCGGGGACCTCGACACCAACACCCCCGAGGCCAACTCCCGTCTCTCCGCCGCCCAGTTCCACCGCAGCGCCTTCGTCTCCGTGCCCAACAGCGGGCACGTCCCGGAGATGGAGTCCACCGGCTGCGCGGTGGGCATCTCCACCCACTTCATCCGCACCGGCGCGGTCGGCGACACCTCCTGCCTCGCGCACATCCCCCCGGTCCCCGTCGTCCCGGTCCCCCGCTGACCTGCCGGCCGCCTGACCGGCCGCCCGACCCGCCGACCGACCGCCCCCGACCGGCATGACCACGCCCGCCACCAGCGAAGATGACACCATGACAGATCCCACCGCCGCCCGGCGCACCGTCCTGGTCGTCGAGGACGACCCCGGCGTCCGCAACACCCTCGACCACCTGCTGCGCTTCGAGGGCTACCGGGTACTCACCACCACCGACGGACAGAAGGCCCTGGAGCTCCTGGAGCACCGGCGCCCCGACCTCGCCGTGGTGGACGTGGTCATGCCCCGCCTCGACGGCCTCGCGCTGTGCCGGATGCTGCGCCGACGCGGCGACCGCCTGCCCGTCCTGGTCCTCACCGCCCGCCACCAGCTCGGCGACCGGGTCGCCGGGCTCGACGCCGGCGCCGACGACTACCTGGCCAAGCCCTTCGCCACCGAGGAACTCCTGGCCCGCATACGCGCCCTGCTGCGCCGCACCGAGCCGCTCGGCGGCGAGAGCGCCGAACTCGGCCTCGACGACCTCGCCCTGGACCCGGGCGCCCGCCAGGCCCACCGCGGCGGGCGCCGGCTCGACCTGACCAAGACCGAGTTCGACCTGCTGGAACTGCTCCTGCGCAACCAGGGCACCGTCCTGACCCGCCACCAGATCTACGAACGCATCTGGGGCTACGACTTCGACACCGACTCGCGCTCGCTCGACGTCTACATCGGCTACCTGCGCCGCAAGACCGAGGACGGCGGCGCGCCCCGGCTGATCCACACCGTGCGCAACGTCGGCTACACCGCCAGGACCGCCTGATGCTGCGCACCAGGATCGGCCTCGTGGTCCTCGCCTCCGTCCTACTGGCCATCGCCGTACCCGTCACCGCCGCCTACCGCGGTGTCAGCACCCTGGTCGCCGACCAGCTCGACCGCAGCCTGGAGGACCGGGCCCACACCGTGCTCGCCGCCCTGGACCTCGACCGCCCCCCGCCCGCACGGCCCGACACCGTCGAACAGCTGCTGCTGCCCGACGGCACCACCCGGCCGCTGGGGGCCCCGGGCGGCCCGGCGCTGCCGGTCTCGGCCCGGGCCCGGGAGGTGGCCCGTACCGCACAGGGCGCCCACCAGGAGGACGCCACCGTCGACGGCACCCCCTACGGCATCCTCACCAAGGCCCGCCCCGACGGGCAGGGCGCGGTGATGATCGGCCAGACCTACGCCGGGGCGCAGACCGTCGACGACGCGTTCCTGCGCCGCATCACCTGGACCAGCGCCGCGGCCGCGGCCGCCTCCGCGCTGCTCAGCTGGCTCGTCCTCGGCCGGATCCTGCGCCCGGTGCGACGCCTGGCCCGCGCCGCCGAACACATCACCACCACCCGCGACCTGGCCACCCCGCTGCCCGCCGCCGGCCGCGACGAAGTCGGCCGCCTCACCCGCGCCTTCGAGGCGATGGTCGGCGCCCTGCGCCGCTCCCGCGACCAGCAGCAGCGCCTGGTCCAGGACGCCAGCCACGAGCTGCGCACCCCGCTGACCTCGGTACGCGGCTGCGCCGAACTCCTCCAGCGCGCCCGCGGCCGGCTCGCCCCCGCGGACGAGGAGCAGATCCTCGCCACCCTGGTCACCGAAACCGTCGCACTCGACGAACTCGTCCGCGAGCTGGTCGAGTTGGCCACCGACCAGCAGACCGTGGAGGACCCGGAACCGGTGGACCTGACGGCCGCCGCCGAGGACAGCGCCCGGCGCTTCCGGCGCCGCACCGGCCGCGAGATCACCGTCACCTCCGAACGGCCCGTGCCGGTGCAGGCCCGCCCGCGCGCGCTGCAGCGCTGCGTGGACAACCTGGTCGGCAACGCCGTCAAGTTCAGCCCGGACGGCGCCCCGGTGGAGGTCCACGTCACCGGCACCCGCCTGGCCGTGCGCGACCACGGGCCCGGCATCGCCCCCGGCGACCGGCAGGCCGTCTTCGAGCGCTTCCACCGCGCCGCCGCCACCCAGTCCACCCCGGGCTCGGGGCTGGGCCTGGCCATCGTCCACGACCTCGTCGCCGCCGACCACGGCACCGTCTTCGCCACCGCCGCCCCCTCCGGCGGCGCCGAGGTCGGCTTCCACCTGCCGCCCGCACCGGAGGGCTGACGGCCCGCCCGGGTCCAGCACGTCCGCTCGGTGATCGGCGAGCCCCGGCTGAACGGCGTGGCCCGTCGCGGACGGGCCGCCGGCGCGTCAGTCGGGCCGTTCGGCGTCGCGGGCGCAGCGGAAGCCGGCGTGGCCGCTGGAGCTGTCGGGGGTGTTGGAGCTGCGGGCGGCGACGCGGTAGCGGTTGCAGTAGGACTTGTGGCACAGGTGGGAGCCGCCGCGGATGACCTTGGCGGTTCCGGTGGCGGGGCCGGCGGGGTTGGCCGGGGTCGGGGATGCGGGGTGGTCGGTGGTCCACCAGTCGGCGCACCACTCCCACACGTTGCCGGACATGTTGTACAGGCCGAAGCCGTTCGGTGCGAAGGAGCCGGCGGGGGCGGTGGCGCGGTGGCCGTCCGCGGCCGTGTTCTTCGCCGGGAAGGTGCCGCGCCAGATGTTGCAGCGGTGGGTGCCGTCGGGATCGAGTTCGTCGCCCCACGGGTAGCGGGCCTGTTCGAGTCCGCCGCGAGCCGCGTACTCCCACTCCGCTTCGGTGGGCAGGCGCTTGCCGGCCCAGGAGGCGTAGGCGTGCGCGTCGTTCCAGGAGACGTGGACGACGGGGTGGTCGCCGCGGTCGGCGACCGTGCTGCCCGCGCCCTCGGGCCGGTCCCAGGCGGCTCCGGTGACCGCGCACCACCAGGGGGTCCGCTCCACCCGCGCGGCGGTGCGCCGCACGGCGGCCGGGAGGAAGCCGGCGAAGACGTAGGACCAGCCCAGGCGTTCGGCGTCGGTGCGGTAGCCGGTGTCGGCGGCGAACGCGGTGAACTGCTCGTTGGTGACGGCGCGGGCGTCGAGGAGGAACGGGTCCAGCCGGACCTGCCGCACGGGGCCTTCGCCGTCGTCGGGGAAGCCTTCGGAGTCGTCGGTGCCCATCAGGAACTCGCCGCCGGGCAGGAGGACCATGCCGTCCGCGGGCCCGGCGGGACGCGGGGCCGTGAGCTGGAGCGGGCGGAGCGCGCCGGGGCCTCGCGAGGGCGTGCAGCAGGGCGCCGGGGGCAGGTTCACGGGTTCCTCCGGGAGTGGGTTCAGCCGGCCGTTTACGGCGAGCTGTGCAAGGCGGGCCGGGTCAGGCCAGGGCTGCCTGGCGCCTGAGGTCGAGCTCCCGCTGCACCCGCTCCACGTCCTTCGCGTAGGGCAGGTGGAGGAGCGTCAGGAAGGCGCCGTTGACGAGCATGAGGACCACCAGGACCGCCAGGAACACCGGGCGGAGTCCGACCGCCTGGCCGAGGAAGCCGGCGCCCAGGCCGAAGGCGGCCCACGCGAGGGCTTCGAAGACCGAAACGTAGATCGTGAAGGCGGTGGCCCGCAGCTCGGGCGGGGTGACCGCCATGACCATCGGCCGGTTGAGGCTGGGATTGACGCCCTGGGCGACACCCATCAGGCAGAAGAGCAGGGCGTACGCGCCGATGCCGCGGTAGTGGACCTGGGTGCCCAGGAAGGCGAGGACGGCGAAGGCGACCTGGGCGACCTGGAGCGCGCCGGGAAGCCCGTGGCGGGGGCTGCGGCGGGTAGCCCAGTCGGCGAGGAAGCCGCCCAGCAGGGTGCCCAGCAGGTATCCGATGCCCAGCGGCATCAGGACGACGGCGGCTCGCTGGGTGGTGAAGCCGAACACGTCCACCAGGTAGACGACGGCGAACGAGGAGAGCAGCAGGTGTCCCGAGAGCAGCCGCGACACCAGGAGGATCGCGAAGCTTGGAATCCTGAACAGCGAGACGACGGTGGCCAGGTCGACCTTCGTCCGGGACTCGCGGGCGGCCCGGTCGAGGTCGGCGAGTTGCCGCTCGGCCGCGCCGCGGCCAGGGTCGCGGAAGCACAGCAGCAGCACCACGCCGAAGAGGATGTTCAGGACGCCGACGCCCCACAGTCCCCAGCGCCAGCCGTCGTGGACTCCCGCCAGCTGCCCGATGAGCGGGCCGAGCACCGAGCCGGCCAGTGCGAGCGCACCGTAGAGGGCGCCGACGGCGCGGCCGCGCGACGCCGAGTCGAACAGGTCGCCGATGATCTCGGAGACCAGCGGCTGGGCGGCCGCGTAGCCGGCCGCGAGGACCGTGAGGAAGACCAGCAGCTCGGTGAAGTTCCGGGAGAATCCGGCGGCCACGCCCCACACCCCCCACAGGCCGGTGGACAGGACCAGGACGCTCTTGCGCGACCAGCGGCGTGCCGCCCACACCCACAGGGGGGCCGCGAGCACGCCGATCAGCTTGCCGGCGGCGGTCAGGACGCCGAGCGAGCCGAGGGTCAGGCCCAGCGCGTTCCTGATGACCGGGAACAGGCCGGTGACCAGGCCGGCCTCGGTGCCGTCGACCAGCATGGCGCCGCCGAGGACCGAGAGCTGGGCCCACCGGCCTTTGACCGGGGGTGGGCCGGTCCTCGTGGCGGGCCCGGAGGTGCCCTCGATAAGGTCGGACATGCGCGACTCCGCTCTTCGCATCGTTCGTCACAGGGGCAGTGCGGGGGAAAGGGGGCGTGCTCGCCGGTGACGGGGCTGCAACCCCGTCACCGGTACCTCGTGCGCCGGCTGGGTCGTGCGCCGGCTGGTCAGAGAGCGGCGAGTTCCTCGGCCACCCGGCGCAGGGCCGACACGTCGGTGAGGCCGCCGGCCAGGGCGGCGACGTCGATCAGCGGCGTCGGGCCGAGGAACTGCAGGAACTCGGAGTCGACGATGCCGGGCAGGTGCCTGCGCATCACCTCCACGGCGACCGGGTCGGAGATCAGGGCGAACACCGGGGTCCGGAGCGAGAAGCGTCCCGAGGGGTAGTCCTCCGGGCGGGGCAGCGGCTCGGCGGTCCGGTCGGCCTGCTCGCGCTGGGCGCGGACCAGCAGGTGCTCCGCGCCGACCGGGCCCTCGGCGGGCAGGCCGAGGCGCTCGTACTGGCTCGGCGGCGCGTCGCCCGCGCGCATCAGCTCCACCAGCAGGGTCGCCATCCGCAGCTCGGCCGCGTCGTCGACGAGGGGGGTGCGCTGCTCGGGGTCGCCCTCCAGGTCGAACAGCAGGGTGCCGTGCTGGTAGGGGTTGATGAAGGTGCGGCCGGGGACGCGCAGGGTGCGCACGCCCTTGGTGAAGGTGAACGGCTCCGCCAGCTGGAGGTCCGCCAGCTCGGCCGGGGAGAACCGCCCGCGCATGTGGGTGGGCATCAGCGTGTGCTCCAGCAGCGGCGCGTTCTGCGCCGTGGCGGGGGCGCGCATGTAGACGTAGCGGCCGTCGGTGACGTTGACGTGGCCGCCGTGGATTCCGAACAGGGCCACCTCCCGTACCGGGGTGTCCTCGGCCACCGGCAGCGGGCGGCCCTGCACGTCCGCGGGGCGCTCGATGCCGAAGTACTCCAGCAGCGTCGGTGCGAGGTCGATCGTCTGCACCAGGGCCCGGCGCCGTTCCCCGGCCCTGCCGGCCCGCGGGTCCCACACGAACAGCGGCAGGTGGACCAGTTCGTTGTACCAGGGCTGGACGGTCTTACCCCACCAGCCCTTCTCCCCCAGCAGCAGGCCGTGGTCGGTGTTGACGATCAGCAGGGTGTCGTCCCACAGGTTCTGCTCGTCCATCAGGTCCAGCACCCGCCCGAGGGAGTGGTCGCACATCGACAGCAGCGCCGCGTACTCCAGCCGGGCGTGCTCGACCTGGCCGGGGGTCTCCACCACGCGCTTGTAGTCGGGCCAGTCGAAGTGCGGGCCTTCGTAGTCGTGCGGGTAGAGGTCCTTGAAGCGCTGGTGGCTGAAGAACGGCTCGTGCGGGTCGAAGGTCTCGATCTGCACGAACCACCGGTCCGCCTCCCGATTGGTGCGGACGAACTCCAGGCCCGCGTCGAAGGTCAGTGTTTGCGGGTGGCGGTCCTCGGTCGCCAGGTGCGGGCGGTTCACCCAGTCCTGCCGGTAGGACTCGAAGCGAAGCTTCTTCAGGTCCTCGGGGATCTCCGGGTCGGCCACCTGGCCCTTCCACGGGTCGCCCTCCTGGCCGCGGAAGAACTCCCAGGTGTTGTACCGGCCGTGGTAGGTGGCGCCGCCGTCCTCCCAGTAGTGCGGGTGGTCGCTGACCAGGTGGGTGTACACCCCGTTCTGCTTGAGGAGTTCGGGCATGGAGTCGTCGAACGGCTCCAGCGGGCCCCAGCTGCGGTGCAGGAAGTTGTACCGGCCGGTGTGGATCTCGCGGCGGGCCGGCATGCACGGCATCGACCCCGCGTAGGCGTGGTCGAAGGTGACGGACCGCTCGGCCAGCCGTGCGAAGTTCGGCGCGTGCGTCCAGTCCCCGCCGTAGGGCGGCAGCATGTGCCGGTTGAGGCTGTCGAACATCACCATGATCGCCTTCATGCGGCGCTCCCCTCTCCGGCCGGTGGCGTCTGCCGCCCCGGCTGCCACTGTTCGAGACGCCGGAGCATGCGCTCCAGCCAGGCCACCCACGCGTCCATCGCGCCGGCGCCGTACTGGTGAAGTTCCTCGTAGACCTCGCGTGCCAGTTCCTGGTCCAGTTCGGGCAGCGGATCCTCGAAGCGGACCGTACGGTCGCGGGGCCGGTTGCGGGCGATCTGCTCGCGCCGGTGGTCCAGTTCGGTGCGGATCAGCCGGATCGCCGCCTCGCGGTCCAGGACCGCGGCGAAGGCGAAGCGGGAGAGGAAGTCCGCGTCCTGGAACCGGCTGGGCGGCTCGTACGGGGAGCGCACCCACTCCATCAGCGCCTCCCGCCCCACGGGCGTGAGCCGGTACACCTTCGCGTCGGGACGCCCCTCGCGCGGGTCGACCTCGAACGCCACCCAGCCGTCCGCCACCATCCGCCCCAACAGGCGGTAGATCTGGCTGTGGTGAGCCCGCGAACGGAGGAACTGGCCCTCCGTCTCGACCCACTTGCGCAGGTCGTACCCGCTGAACGGCCGGCCGGCCAGCAGGGCGAGCAGGACATACTCGAACTGCATCGAGCCCCCTATGTGCGGAATCACTTATGTGCTCAGTGTTCTATCCGCGACAGGGGGGCCGTCAACGCGGCGGGCGGCGAATTATCCGACCGTTCATATGAGTTCACGGTGATTCACAGTGCACAGCACCTGCGCCGCCGGCGGGGATGCCCGGTGCGGTCGCGACGGAGCCGACTCCTCCCGGGAAAACGGGCGCCCCGTGGCGGTTCGGGCGAACCCGGAACCGCCACGGGGCGGGCCATGCTTGTCTTCACCGGATCGGCACGGTCGCCAACCTGCGCGACCGTGCCGACCGAAGAGCGATGCTCAGTTGAAGACCAGGACGTCGGTGCGCATCGGCAGCGGGCTGTTCCAGCCGATGTTGATCTTGAACGTCACCAGTCCGTTGGCGGGGGCGATGCTCGACACCTGGAAGGGCGCCGCGCCGACGAACCGGTGCCCGTTGCCGTCGATCTCGGAGGCCGTGATGACGACCGTCGAGTCGATCCCGATGACGTTCCAGGCGATCTGGAGGTTGAACGTCCCGTTCCCCGGGGTCCACGTCCACCACCCCCGCCACACGGCGCCGACGTTGCCGCCGATCGCCGCGAGGCCCTGGTCCCGGTCGGCGGGCTGCGAACTGCTCGCGATCCGCGGCACCTCGATGGAGGAAGATTCGGCTGCGGCCATGACGGCTCCCCTCGCGCCGGGAGAGCCCCTATGAGCTCCCCGAATACTTTGAGTGTCCGGCAATGTGCACAGCGTCACAATCACTCGTGCGAGTGAACCCCCGGCGCGTCGCCGCGCTATCCACACGAACACCGTCCGCACCCGCCGTCCGCGCGCCCCCCTGGGGGCTTTCGTTATGTCCGGCGATGAGGACGGCGTAGAGGTTCGCCACGGGGGTGCCCGGCTCGCTGTCGCACCCACGCCATCCAAATGTGCTTACTGTAGTGGTAATTGACGAAGAATCAGGAACAGGTCGTCGACACGCCCGGCCCGCCCCCGGCGGGCGTTCAGCGGGTGCCGCAGAAGACGGCGTCGAGGAACTTGTTGCCCGCCTCGTTCTGCGCCGTCTGCTCGGCGTCATCGCCCCGCGGGGTGTAGGAGAGCGCGACCTGGCGGTCGGCGGTGCCCCACAGCTGGGTGGTGAAGCCGAAGGTGCCACCGTTGTGGCCCAGCACGGTGGTGCAGGAGAGCTGCACCCGCGCCAGCCCCATCCCGTAGTCGATTTCGTGCGAGCCCGGCACGGTCTCAAACGTCGTGGTCATCTCGCGCTGCTCCGCCGGGCGCAGCAACTTCCCGTTCAGCAGGGCCTGCTGGAAGCGGATCAGGTCATCGGTGGTGGAGATGATCTCGCCGGCGGCGCCCGCCCAGGAGGGGTTGTGGTCGGTGACGTCGATGTCCGTCTTCTTGACGTTTCCGGTGCCGGCGCCGTCCACGGTGGTCCAGTAGCTGTGGGCGTGCGGGCCGGGGATCGTGGTGGAGCGGCCGGGGACCGTGGTCTTCGTCATCCCGAGCGGGCGCAGGATGCGCTGACCGACCTCCTGTCCGTAGGGGTGCCCGGTGACCTGCTCGATGATCAGGCCGAGGATGTCGAAGTTGGTGTTGGAGTAGCCCCATTGGGTGCCGGGCGCGAAGTACGGGGCGTGGGAGACGGAGGCGGTCACCAACTGGCGCGCGGTGAACGTACGGTTCAACCCGCCCTGGGCCAGCCACGTCCGGAAGACGGCCGGGTCGTTGAGGTTGGGAAAGACGTCGGTGCCCTCGTTGGTGGCATCGAACAGGCCCGTGCGCTGGTTGAGCAGCTGGCGGACGGTGATGTTCTGCCCGTTGGGGACCAGCCCCGGCAGGTGGCTCGACACCGGGTCCTCCAGGCCGAGCCGGTGCTCGCCGACCAGTTGCAGCACCGTGGTGGCGACGAACGTCTTGGTGACGCTGCCGATCCGGAACCGGCCGTCACCGCGGACGGGCGCCTGACCGACCAGGTCGGTCACCCCCGTGGTGCCGCGCCACCGCTGGTCACCGTCACGCACCTCGGCGATCGCGGACACCGCCTTGGCGTCGGTCAGCCCGTTGAGGGCGAGTTGCAGCGGACCGCCACGCGGGCGGGCCGACGAAGCTGCGGAGTCCTCGGCCCCCGCCACAGCGGCGGAGGCGGGTGACGCGGACACCGCCAGACAGAAGGCTGCGATCAGGGCACTGGCCAGACGACGAGACATGGATCTTCCCTTCACTCGGGCGAACAGGAGTTCGCCACGAGCCAGCCTGTCAGCGCCCCCACCGAGGGAGCGTCACTCCGAATGAGGACCCGTCCATCCTTCAACAGGCTTACGAAATCTGCACCTTGGGACACCAAAGAGGTACGTGAGGGGTCCTCCGGCGGTCGCATCCGGTGATGCACCCGCACGCTCGGTGGAGTTGTGGCCGGGGGGAGCCTCCGGTCTGGTGGCTCCCGCCGGCGTTCGGCACAAGGTCCCGCTCTTCGGCCGGTCAGCCGGTCAGCCGGCGCTGACGACCGTGCCGCAGATGACCGTTCCGTTGAGCGTGATCGTCTGACCGAGGTCGTAGGTGGCGGCCACCTCCGTGTCCGTCAGCGTGACCGTCCAACCATCGCCGGTCTTGGTCGCCTTGACGCCGGTCGCGTTGTTCTTCACGTAGCCGCCGACGTGGGCGGCGGTGCTCACCGGCATCATCCAGCCGGTGCCCGACTGGACGCCGCCGACGTTCGGGCCGCCGGCGTTCTGGTCCGACGGCGCCTGGAAGGACGTCAGCTCACCGTTGATGACGGTGCAGGTGCTGTCGGTGGCCTTGATGGAGCCGGACTCCACGCCGCTGAAGGTCACGTCGGCGCTGCCCTTGCCGGCCTTCGCCGGCGGGCCGGTGGGGGCGCCCGCCGCCGGGGGCGCTGCCGCGTCAGCCGGCGCCGCACCCGCGGACGTCGAGACCGCGGCCCCCGGTGCGGTGGCGCTCTTGGCCGGGCTCGACGATCCGCATCCGGCGAGGGATATCAGCGTCGCGCCGGCTATGAGCCCGATGACGGCACGTCGTCGGTGGAGTTCGGTCCGTGACATGTTCTCGCCCCTGAATCTCGCGTGTGAGTATTTGACGATCACCGTGCAGAGTGCGGTCGGCGGCTGTCCGTCACGGGACGGAGGCCGGATGCCGGGCCGGTGTTCTGCGCTGTGATCTCCATGCCCGGCACCATAGCCTGACGGTCTGACAAAAAAGTGTTCGCACTCGGATTGGTATACACCGGTCCGCCTGGCGGCAAAACGGCCGCCCCTGACCCGCCACGCGGGAAACCGGATTCCTCCCCGGGCTGAAGGCCGGGACATCCTTCGGCATCCAGGTGAAGCGCCCCACGGGCGGAGGCAGGGGTCGCCCGGCCGGTGGGGTCAGCTGTCGACGTTCACCGCGGACCAGGTGGAGGCGACGGTAGTGGAGGCGGTGCTGTCGGGGCCGAAGAGGTCGGCGGCGGCCTGGAGGGTGGCGGCGCGGGCACCGGAGTAGTCGGTGGTGGAGGTCATGTAGGTGGTCAGCGCGCGGTACCAGATCCGCTCGGCGTCCACCCGGCCGATTCCGGTGACGGCCCGGCCGTCGACGGTGGGGCTGTCGTAGTCGTAGCCGTTGATCGTCTTGGGGCCGCTGCCCTCGGCCAGCAGGTAGAAGAAGTGGTTGGCGGGGCCCGAGGAGTAGTGGACGCCGAGGTCGGCGATGCCGTCGTACCAGTAGTCCGGGGAGTGGCCGTCCCTGGAGGGCCGGTCCAGGTAGCGCAGCGGGGTTCCCTTGCCGTCGAGGTCGAGGTGCTTTCCCATCAGGTAGCCGGGGACGTCCTTCGGGTTGTCGGCGTGGAAGGAGACCCCGGTGCCGAAGATGTCGCTGGTGGCTTCGTTGAGGCCACCGGACTCCCCCGTGTACTCCAGGCCCGCGGTGGCGGAGGTGAGTCCGTGGATCATCTCGTGGGCGGCCACGTCCAGTTCGGTCAGGGGCCTGGCGTTGCCGGGCCCGTCACCGTAGGTCATGCAGGAGCACTTGTCGCTCCAGAAGGCGTTCGTGTAGTTGGAGCCGGCGTGGACCCGGCTGTAGGTGCCGACGCCGTCACCGCGGATGCCGGTGCGTCCGTGGACGTCCCGGAGGTAGTCCCAGGTCTGGGCGGCACCGTAGTGGGCGTCGACGCCGGCGGTCTCGTCGTTGCTCTGGTCGCCGTTGCCCCACCGGTCGTCCTGGTCGGTGAACAGGTCTCCTCGGCCCTTCGCCGCGTGGTGCATGTCGTAGGTCCGGTGGCCGCCGCGCGCGGTGTCGTTCATCTCGTACCCGAGCAGGGTGTGCGTGGTGCCCAGGGGCACCGTGCCGTTGTACTGGCCCTGGCCGATGCCGGTGTGCACGGCCTCGTAGGCGTACAGCTGCCCGCCCGAGACCGCGTCGGTCACGACGTGCCGCTCGCTCGGGGTGCCGTCGTCCTGCGTTCCCTCCAGCACCCGAGCATGCTTCCTCCGTCATGCCATTCGATCGGTGGCATCCGGCGCAGTTCCCCGCCAGTCTCGGCCACTCTCGCCCGACCGACAGGCAAGGAAACACCACCCGCGGCCATAAGGCCCGAAAGGCTGATGGCGATAACTCATCAGCTCAGCCGATCTATGCGACCTGGCCGGCTCTGCCTCCCTGAGACGGTTTCGAGGGACGGACCCGACGTACGGAGCGAAACTCCTAGCGTGCTTCGTAGATGCGTTTGTGGTCGCGGAGTGCGGCCAGGCGGAAGGGTTCGCATAGGCTGCCGTCTCATCCGGCCCACCGTGACAAGGACCAGCCCATGCGCAGCCGTACCGGTATCCGTCTGATCGAGACCGCCGACGCCGCCCCGATAGCCGCGCATCGGGTGCGGGACGTCGAGGCCTTCCGGCCGTGGGAACCGGCCCAGCCGGCCGAGTTCTTCACCCCGGAGGGCCAGGCGGAGCGGATCGACGGGCTGTTGGCCGGATACCGGGCCGGCACGGTCTGGCCGGGCGTCGTGCTCGCCGACGACCAGGTGATCGGGCAGATCACCGTCTCGGGCATCCTGCCGCAGCCGCACCTGCGCCGCGGCTCCGTCGGATACTGGATCGCCAGTGTCGCCCAGAATCAGGGGCACGCCGGGCGTGCCGTCGAACTCGCGCTCCGGGTGATGACGGACGAACTCGGGCTGCACCGCGCCGAGGCGTCCACCAGCCTGGAGAATGTGGCATCGCACCGGGTGCTGCGCCGCCACGGCTTCAGCCCGTACGGTGTCGCGCACTCCTCGATCCTTCTCGACGGGAGCTGGCGGGACGGGCTGCTGTGGGAACGGATCCTCGGCGACTGAACGCACCTCCCCTCCGGCAACGGACGCCGGACGATCCGTCACAGCTTCGCGGCGCGCACCAGCAGCGAGCGGGCGGTCAGCGCACTGGTGACGGCGGCGATGCCGGCCAGGAGCAGCATCTGCGGCCAGGCCGCGTCGAAGCCCAGCAGGGCGGAGTCCCGTAGGCAGCGGACCACGTAGGTGACCGGATCCGCCCAGGACAGCAGGCGCAGCACCGGGGCCATCTGCTCGACCGGGTAGAAGGACGGGGCGGCGAAGAGCAGGACCGGGGCCAGGACGTTGACCGTCACCGTGAAGCGCTGGAAGTCGGTGAACAGCGTGGCCAGCAGCAGGTAGAGGCCGTTGCAGGCGAAGGAGGCCAGCACCGTCGAGGCGATCAGGGCGGTCCAGTGCCCCGCCGGCCAGCGGAAGTCGAAGACGGCGAGCGCGATGGCGAGCGCCAGCAGGGTCTGCGCCAGGACGAGCCCTGCGCCGGCGGCCAGCTTGCCCAGCACGTAGCTGCTGCGCCGTAGCGGGTACGACCAGAGTTCGAGTTCCATCTGACCGAGCCGTTCCTGGAACAGCGACGTGCCCGCCGCGGTGGCCGCCGCCAGCATGGAGGAGAGCATCAGCGCGGGCACGGTGAACTCGGCGTAGCCGACCGCGCGTCCGTGGTAGCGGACGTCGCCCACCAGGTGGGAGAGCGAGGTCGCGAACAGCAGCAGGTAGACCGCGCTCGGGGTGATGGCCAGCAGGAGGTTGGTCCGGTTGCGGGTGAGCAGGCAGTACTCGCGGTACAGGGTGGCGACGGCGTCCTGCCTCCACCGTCCGCGCCGGGCGATGGACGGGGCGGGCGCGGTGCCGTCGGTCTCGGCGGAGTCAGCGGTACCGGCGGAGTCAGCGGTGCCGGAGGAGTCAGCGGTCGCAGTGGTCACGGTGGTTCTCCACGAGGTCGATGAACGCGTCCTCCAGCGACGGCGGGAGGTACTCCACGGACGCCGTGTCCGGGCCGTCGGAGCGCAGGCGGGTGAGAAGGGCGGGCAGCCGGGTGCTCACATCGCGGCCGGACAACTGCACCAGTCCGTCCGTGACGACGGCCTGCAGCCCGGCCGAGCGGGCCAGGTCGGCGAGCGCCTCGGGCTGCGTCGCGTCGGTCGGCCGGACGCGTGCGGCCTGTGGGCCGAAGCGCTCGGCGAGTTCGCGCGGGGTGCCGTCCTGGAGGAGCCGGCCCCGGTCGACGATCAGCACCCGGCCGCAGTTGCGTTCCAGTTCCTCGACGTAGTGGCTGGTCCACAGCATGGTGGTGCCGTACTGGTTGCGCAGGTCCCGCAGCAGCTCCCACATCCTTCGGCGGCCGCTCACATCCATGCCGGCGGAGGGCTCGTCGAGCAGCAGCAGCCGGGGGCGGCCGAGCAGCGCCCGGACGATCTGGAGGCGGCGCCGCTCGCCGCCGGAGAGGGTGAACACCAGTTGGCCGGTGGCCGCGCCGAGACCGAACGTGTCCAACAACTCGTCGACCGTCGGCCGGACTTCGTGCCAGCGCAGGTCCTTGAAGGCAGCGGCGATGCGCAGGTTGTCCAGGAGGGACAGCATCATGTCGAAGGGCGCCGACTGGTGGACGACGCCGAGGCGGTGCTTCACCTCGCTGCCCGCCGTCGGCTCCTCGTCGAACACGGTGACCCGGCCCGTGGTGGGCGCGGCCACGCCGCAGATCAGCTTGGTGAGCGTGGTCTTCCCCGCGCCGTTCGGCCCGAGCAGTCCGACGACGGCGCCGTCGGCGAGGTCGAAGGAGATACCGTCGACGGCGTTACGGGTCATGCCGGTGTAGCGCTTGACCAGGTTCTCGACGTGCAGCGGGGTTGTCATCCGCGCCACCCCGCGAGGTCCGGCCGGCCCGGGGCCTGGGCCGGCCGGACGGGGAGGGCGCCCCGGACGGCTTCGACGCGTGCGCGGACGAACTCGGCGGTGTCGGCCAGTCGCGGCGGTTCCAACAGGGTGCCGTGGCCGACGTGGAAGTCCGCCGTCCCGGGCCGCAGCGGCGGCCGTCCGCCCCAGCCCTCCGAAGGCCCGGTCGCCCGATCGCCCGAGGGGCCGGTCGTCCGGTCGCCCGAGGGGCAGCCGGTGGCCCGGCCGAGCAGGATGTCGACGTCGCGCCGGCCGGCGGCGGCGAGCAGTTGGTCGAGGGCGGTCCCCGGGAGCGCGCCGTACGGGGAGACGCTGATCACCAGTCGGGCGTCGCCTCTCGACAGGCCGGGCGTGTCGCCACGGCGCATCGTCGGATGCCACCACGCGTAGGCCGGGGCCGGGCCGGGGAGCCAGATCCGGGTCCGGCCCGCCCCCCGGTCGGGGTGGGCGGCGAGCCGTGCCAGGTCCAGGCCGGGGAGCGGGACCGGCCGGCGGTACCCGGGCACCGCCCCGAGGTACGCCCCGGGCCCGACCGCCGGGTCGACCAGCGGGAGGTTGTCCCCCCGGGTGAGCAGCCGGGTGCCCGCCCGGTCGACCACGCGGTGCACGATCACCTTTCGGTCGACCAGGACGACCGCCACGTCTCCCGGTTCCACCTCGTCGAAGGGCCGGGCCTGGACCGTGATCACGGTCCCGGGTTCGATCGTGGGCAGCATGCTTCGCCCGGTGGTCTTCAGCCGTGCCTTCCCCACGGCGGCCAGGGCGCTGCGCAGCAGTCGGACCTCCGACGGTTCCTCAGACACGGGCGTCACCCGGGTCCGCCGCCATCAGCAGGTCCTGTGCCAGCAGCCGTTCCACGAACTCCTGGACGTCCTTGGCGATCAGTGCCCGCTGCGCGGGGCTCTCCGCGCCGTGGCGCCGGGCGAGTTCGGCGATCACGTCCGGGACGGACCGGTTCTCGGCCAGTTCCAGCCAGATCTCGGCGGCGGTGTGGTTGAGGGTGCGGAACTCCCCGCTGCGGGCCGAGTAGAGCCGCACCTCGTTCAGGGACGGGGTCCAGACCACTTCGGAGTCGATCAGGTAGTGCATCGGCGGTCCTCTCGGTCGGCGAGCGGCAGCAGGCGGCGCTCGGGGGTCTTCCAGTCCTCGTACGCCGGGTGGAGGGAGTCGTCCCGGACGAGCAACGGGCGGAACAGCTCGTCCCGTCCGGCCTTGAGCCGGGCCCCCGGGACGCCGTTCGCGCTCCACAGGCTGGCGATCATCGACTGGCGCAGGATGCGGCAGAGGTGGCGGCCGTTGCGGTGCACGTCGCCGGTCTCGGCCAGGTGGTAGGCCCGGCAGCCGCCGCCGCAGGCACCGCGGATGTAGCAGCGGCGGCAGTCCTGGAGGTTCTCCCCGGTGAAGACGTTGTTGGTCCGCAGGTCGGCGAGGACCGGGGCGGCGAAGATCTCCGCCAGCGGCTGTCGGCGGACGTTGCCCGCGATGTGGACCTGCTCGGTGACGAGCTTGCAGGGGTAGACCGTGCCGAGCGAGTTGACGTAGACCTCGTTGCCGCCCATGCCGCAGTTGCCCTTCACCGAACAGGGTTTGCTCGCCTTCGGGCCCTCCGGCAGGAGCTTGCCGGCCAGCGGGTGGGTCCAGCAGAAGTCCAGCACCTTCTGGTAGTCCGCCCAGCCGTAGTCGAAGCCGTCGGTCGCACCGCGGCCCAGGTCGGTGTGGTTCATCATCCGGACCCGGGAGATGTCGAGGTCGGCGACGAACTCGGCCAGCCGGTCGAGGACGTCGACGTTCTCGGGGGTCACCACGTGGTTGATGACCGGGGTGACGCCCGCCTGGTTCAGCAGGCGCAGGCCCTGGGCCGTCCGGGCGAAGGTGCCCTTGCCGCGGGTCCGTTCGTGCGTCTCGACGGTGCCGCCGTCCAGGCTGACCGTGACCTGGTTGAAGATCTCGGCCATCCGCTGCGCGGTTTCGAGCCGCCGGATGGTGGTGCCGTTGGTGATGATGTTGGCGGCGAGCCCGCGTTCCCGGGCGTGCCCGGCGACGGTGAACAGGTCCTTGCGGAGCATGGGTTCACCGCCGGTGAAGACGATGACCCGGGCCCCCAGGTCGGCGGCCTGGTCGACGAGGTCGAGCGACTCGGCGGTGTCGAGCTCGCCGGGCAGGGCCTTCTCCGACGAGGCGTAGCAGTAGGGGCAGCGCAGGTTGCAGCCGTCCGTGATCGCGTAGTAGACCATCGACAACTGCGGTTCCGGGGCCCGGACCACGGGGCGCCGGCCGGGCAGGTAGACCAGCCAGTTCAGGACCGCCTTCGCCAGCGCCCGCTCGACGGTGCCCGCGTCCGTGGGCAGCGTGCCCCTCGGGCGGCCCGGGGCGGCGAGCGCCCGGAGCACGTCGGCTTCCAGGGCGGTCATCAGGCACCAGGCCGCCAGCTCCGGATTGGTGACCAGACGGTCCCCGCCGTTCGTGAAGTAGACCAGGTCGTCGGGAACCACCAGGTCGTCCCAGAGTTCGAGCAGTTTCATTCTCCACCTCGGCCGTCAGGGGTGGGTGCCCGGCCCGGAGGCCGGGCACCGACCGGCTACGTGATGAGCGGTGCCGATCTCGGCAGGGCCGTCACTCGGCCGCGGGGTCCTCGATCCCGTGGCCGCTGCCGGCGCCGGAGAAGGCGCCGCAGCTGCAGGAACAGCTCATGCCGGCCTCGAACTCGTCGGACCTCATCTCCGGCTTGACCCAGGCGCTCTCAGTCATGGTTCGTGATCCCTTCCGTTGGCGGGACCCGCCCTGGCGGTGCGGG
This sequence comes from Kitasatospora sp. NPDC056731, assembly GCF_040687675.1. Classification (NCBI taxonomy): domain Bacteria; kingdom Bacillati; phylum Actinomycetota; class Actinomycetes; order Kitasatosporales; family Streptomycetaceae; genus Kitasatospora; species Kitasatospora sp. NPDC056731. Next base: position 186,265 of record NZ_JBFBNR010000002.1, on the reverse strand, counting down.
TGGAATGAGCATGACGCTCAGTCAGTGCGCCTGGGGAGGGCAAGACTTGCCCTGGGTCCGGCCGTTGCCGTGTGCAGGAGGCGTGAAGGAACATGGCCGGTTGGTGTCTGTGCGACGGCACGGGGATCGCGCACGATGCATGCGTGGACACCAAGGCCGCGATACGCGAGTTCCTCGTCTCCCGTCGCACGCGACTACACCCCCAGGACGTCGGCGTACCCCCCTGGCAAGGCGTCCGCCGGGTCGAGGGCCTGCGCCGGGAGGAGGTCGCCGCGCTGGCGAACGTCAGCGTCGACCAGTACGTCCGCCTGGAGCGCGGCCAGGCCTCCCGGGTCTCGGACGCCGTCATCGACGCGGTCGCCGCCGCGCTGCGCCTGACCGCCAACGAGCACCGCTACCTCCGCACGCTCGCCCGCCCGGCCGCGCCACCCCGGCAGGCGGCCGGTCGCCGGGGCCCGGTGCGCCCCAGCGTCCAGCTCTTCCTCGACTCGATGCGCTGCACCCCCGCCTACCTGGTCGGCCACTGCGGCGCCATCCTCGCCTGGAACCCCCTCGCCGCCCGCACCTTCCTCGACTTCGCCGACGTCCCCGAAGCCCGGCGCACGCTCGGCCTGCTCGTCTTCACCGACCCCAGGGCGCGCGACATCTACGTGGACTGGCCGACCAAGGCCCGCGAGACGGTCGCCTACCTGCGCACCGAGGCCGCCGCGCGCCCGCACGACCCGGAGTTCGCCCGGCAGATCGCCCGACTCCGCCAGGAGAGCCCCGAGTTCGCGGACCTGTGGGATCGGCACTCGATCATGGAACTCACCCACGACATCACGCGCCTGCGCACCCGCGCCGGAACGGTCGAGCTGTCCTGGGACGCCTTCCAGATGGCCGACGACGCCCACGAGTTCATCGTCGTCTACACCCCGGCCACCCCCGCCGCGGCAGACACCCTCGCCCGCCTGGAGGCCGAGCCGGTCGACGGCGGCGACATCTCGGCAAGCCTGCGAGCCGGTGAGGAAGGCGAAAGGGGCGTGCCGGCCGGCGTGCTACCCGGTCAGCGCCGCGTGCAGTGGGGCCAGCAGGGAGAGGTCGTCGGTGGTGACGGTGAGGTGGGTGGCGCCGGCGGTCCGCCAGGCGTCGGCGAGGGAGCGCCAGGTGTCCGGCCGGCCGGGGGCGGGGCGCAGGCGGGCCTCGATGCCGAAGGCGCTCCAGTCGCGGCCGGCTTCGGTCACCGCCGTCCGCAGTTCGGCGATGAGTGCGGCACCGCGGTTGACCCGGTCGGCGAGCAGGCCGGACATGGTGAAGCCGTCGGCGAGGGTGGCGATCCGGCGCAGTGAGCCGGGTCTTCCTCCGGTGCGCAGGGTGCCGCCGCCCATCCAGAGGGGTACGGGACGCGGCCGGGGGGTGAGGGTGACGCCGGAGAACGCGACGTGCTCGCCGGCGAAGTCCGCGTCCGGCCGCGTCCACAGCAGACGCAGCGCATGGACCTGTTCCTCGAACAGTGCCGCACGGGTGCCCGGGGCGACGCCGAGGGCGGCGGACTCGGCGGGGTCGGATCCGATGGCGACGCCCAGCCGCAGTCGGTCGCCGCTGAGGTGGGCCAGTTGCGCGGTCTGCTTGGCGGCGAGCACCACCGGGCGGTGCGGCAGGATCGTCATCGCGGTCGCCAGCTCGATCCGGGTGGTGACGGCTGCCAGGAACGCCACCAGCGTCAGGCTCTCGTAGGCGGGAACACCGGACACCAGGTGTTCGGGGACGGACAGGTGGTCGTACCCGAGGTTCTCCGCGGTCACCGCGAACGCGCGGAGTCCGGCGGGTGAGAGGGCCGTCGGGACGGTCCAGCCGAGGCGGAGGGTCATTTGCGGAAGGCCTCCGGGTCGGCGGTGGAGACGAACACCGCGCGCGGGCGTTCGGCGGGCAGCAGCTGGGAGTTGAGGAGGTGGCGCAGTGCCTTCTCGCCGCCGGGGAGGGTGCCGGTGACGGACAGGTGGACGTGGAGGACTTGCGTGCCGTCCTCGTCCACCACCTCGGGCACGCAGTGCACGACCCCCGGGATGGCGTGCGCGGCCTGCCGGACGGTGTTCAGCGAGACCTTCTCGCCGCGCAGGACCACGAAGTCCGACAGTCGTCCGTGGAAGGTCAGATAGCCGTCGTCGATCGAGAAGGCGTCCCCGGTGGCGATGGTCCGCGGCCCCAGCAGGACTCTGCCGCTGTGCTGCCCGACCCGGCGCAGCAGTACGGTGCCGGATTCGACCAGCAGTTCGCCCACGTCGCCCTGCACCCCGCGCAGTGACGCGCGCACTCCCGGCAGCGGGCGGCCGACGGAGCCGTACCGGTGCGCGGGCTCGGCGTGCGCGGCCAGGGTCGACACGCGTGGTCCGGCCTCGGTGAGCCCGTAGGTCAGGTACAGCTCCGCGGCGGGCCGCGCGGCCAGCAGGCGGGCCACCTCCGCGGGTGCGAGCCGGTCCCCGCCGACCGCCAGTGCCCGCAGGCCACGTGGCACGAGCCCGGGGTCGGCCAGCAGTTGGCGGGCGATCGTCGGGGTCACCGCCGAGTGGGTGACCCCGCGCGCGGTGACCGCGTCGCGGTAGGCGGCCGGCGAGAACGGCGGCCCGTCGAGCACCAGTCGCGCCTTGGTCACGTACGCGGCGAGCGCCTGCGCCACGAGGGCGTAGGAGTAGTACAGCGGCAGGTTCACCAGCAGGGTGTCGGCCGAGGTGATGCCCGTGGCCCCGGCGTGCAGGCGGGCGTTGTGCAGGAGCGAGGCCACCCGGTGCACGCACGCGCTGAACATCCCGGAGGTGCCGGAGGTGGACAGCAGGATCTCGCCCGGCCGGTACGGGGTGGTGGGGTGCCCGGTCGGCACGGCGAGCGCGCCGCCCACCGGCAGTTGCGGCCCCGCGCCGGCCAGCCGGGTGGTCACCACGACGCCGGCCCCGACGTGCCCGGCGAGCGCGCGCACCCGCTGCCACGGCGTGCTCGGCGGCACGGCCAGCGGCACCAGGCCCAGCAGCAGCGACGAGAGCAGCACGCGCAGCAGTTCGACTCCGTTGGTGAGGCAGAGCACGACCGCGTCGCCCGGTGCCAGGCCCAGCCCGGCCAGGTCCGCCAGCACGTCGTCCACCCCGGCCGGGGCGCCGCCGCCCGTACTGGCCGGGGTTGCCTCGACCCGGGTCAGGAAGTCGGCCACCTCGGACCGGGTGAGGCTGTTCACCGGTCTTCCCGGGCGCCGGTCAGGACCAGGCAGCGACACAACTGCCCTTCTCCCGCGGCGGGTTGCAGGCCGACCAGGAGCGCGTACCGGGCGTGGCCGTCCGCGAGCCAGCCGCCGATCACCGTGAACGCGACGGGGGTGGCCCGGTCGGGGTGCGCCGCCAGCAGCAGGGACGGCCCGCGCAACTCGTGGCGCAGGGCGGGCAGCCCGGCCAGCACGCCCGGGTTCGCTCCGGCGAAGCGCAGCGGCGACACCCGGGACTTCGGCACCGAGGCGGCGATGCGGCGCATCGTCCGTTCGCTCCCGGTCGCGCTCATGACCAGGATCCCGGTGTCGGCGGCGTCGTCGAGCACGGGTTCGGCGCAGTCCGCCAGTGCCCGGTCCACGGTCTCGGCGACCAGCCAGGCCGCCGGGTCGGCGTAGAAGGACGGTTTGTTCACCGTGTACTCGTCCGGGTCGTCGGCGACCACCGTCGCCGAACCCAGCACCCGTATGCCCGTCGGCACGTGTGTCACGCCCTCACCCCTTCGAACAGCAGGCACGTGTTGAACCCGCCGAACCCCAGCGTCAGGCTCAGTCCGGCGCCGGGGCCGACGGGTTGCGCCGATCCCGCGGCCAGCCGCAGCGGGGCCGCCGGATCGCGCAGCCCGAGGACCGGTGGGACTCGTCGGTGGCGCAGTGCCAGGACCGTCGCCACGGCCTCGACGGCCCCGGTCGCGCCCAGGCTGTGCCCGAACGCCCCCTTGGTGGCGAACACCAACGGGCCGTCGGCCCCGAACAGTTCCAGCAGGCTGCGCGCCTCGACCTCGTCGTTGAGCGGTGTGCCGGTCCCGTGGGCGTTGACCACCGCGATGTCCGCGGGTGCCAGGCCCGCGGAGGCCAGGCAGCGTTCGACGGCGCGCAGCACGGCGCGCCCGGACGGGTCCGGTGCGGTGAGCCCGGCGGCGTCGTTGGCCGCGCCGGCCCCGCGCAGCCGGGCGTGCACCCGGGCGCCGCGCTCCCGGGCGGAGTCGGGGTGCTCGACCACCACGAAGGCCGCGCCCTCGCCGAGCAGCATCCCGTCGCGCGCCCGGTCGAAGGCCCGCAGTCCGGTGGGGCTCATCGTGCCCAGCGCGGAGTGCCCGAGCCGCTTGGCCTCGGTGACCACGTCCACCCCGCCCGCCACGCAGACCCGCCGCTCGCCCGAGCGCACCAGGGCGTGCGCGACGGCGATCGCGTCCGATCCGGCGGAACAGGCGGTCATGACGCAGACCGGGGTGCCCGGGTGCCCGATGCCCGCCGCCGCGTCGTCGGCCCACGCGTGCAGCGTCGGCTCCGCCTCGTCCAGGCAGGCGCCGAAGCTGGTGCCCAGGACCAGGCCGACCTCGGGGTCGGTGGTGGACAGACCGGCGTCCGCGAACGCCGCGGACAGCGTCCGCCCGGCGAGCGCGCGCTGGCGCTCGCCCGCCCCGGTCCCGTACGGCACCGACGCGATGACGGCGGCGGCGGTGTTGCGCAAGGGGTGCGGCGAGTGGACGGGTGCCAGCGCCGAATCGCCCGCGCACAACCGTTCCCACACCGCCTCCTGGTCCCGGCCCAGCGGAGTGTCCCAGGCCAGTCCGGTGATCACCGGGGTCACCACGGCCGGGCCGCCACGGGATCGACCTTCGCCCGGCTCATCGCGCCGCGGAACCCGGCGACCGACCGGCCCTCCACGGTCACCACCGCGGAGAAGGCGAAGGTGGGGCCGGACAGCCGGTCCGCGCGGACGTCGAGCACGACCTGGTCGCCGGGCACGACCGGGGCGAGGAATCGGGACTTGACCGTGCCGACCAGGGTGACCTCGTCGTCGGCGAGCGGATCGCTGCTCAACTGGTAGAGCAGGACGCCGGACTGGGCGAAGGCCTGCATGGTGTGGCTGCCGGGCAGGATCAGCCCCGGGGTCAGGCCGCGCTCGGGCAGGTGCCCGGACAACGCGCCCATCTCCGCCGAGACGGCGAACATGCTGCGCAGGAACACGCCGGGCTCATGGTCCAGAACCCGGTCGATGAACAGGCGGGGGTGGCGTCCGCGCACCAGGGCGGCGATGGCCGAGGTGCCCAGCGGACGTGCCTCGCGGACCGGGGTGGGCGGGGGTGCCGACTCGTTCGGGTGTCGCATCCGGGACGATTCCTCTCAGGGCCTGTCGCAGCGGTGCCGGTAGGGGCACCGCGCGCCGGGTGTCGGGGGCGACGGCGGCGAAGACGAGGTCGCCGGCCACCAGCGGGGTGCGGGTGCCGTCCTGCTCCTCCCGCAGCAGACGTACCGCGAGGGCGAACCAGGCCGCGCCGACGTGGTCGACCCGGGTGTCCCCGATGATCACGTCGCGGTACACGGCGCTGTTGAGGTAGGTCACCCGCAGATCGGCGACCACCAGGTCGACGTCGGCCGCGCCGAAGGCGGTCAGGCCCGCGTCGTGCGCTTCGAGGTGTTCGGTGCCCGCGGTCTCCATCAGCGAGGTGTAGCGGGAGAAGTGCACGATCCCGGTCGCGTCGGTGTCGACGTGCTCGACCCGGGTGCGGAACCCCGCGCTCACCACAGGGCCCGGGCGCCGGCCGCCACCCGGTCCACGATCTCGTCGGCCTGCGTCCCGGTGGTGATCAGCGGCAGCACGATCCGCAGGGTGGGATGGACGTAGCGCCGGCCGCCGGAGCGTCTGCCCGCGCCCGCCATGAACTCCGCGTACACGCCCGCTTCGATCAACTCCCGGCGCAGCGCGCCGATCCGGTCCGCCGCCGCGGCGGTCAGTTCCACGCCGAGCATGACCCCGCTCCCGCGGACCTCGGTGAACACGTCCGGGTGGCGGCCCACCAGGGCGTCGTCGAGACGCTTGGCCAGGTCCACGCCGACGTCGGCCGAGCGTCGCAGCAGCCCTTCGGTCTCGATGTGCTCGATGCCGTCGCGGATCACCGCACAGTTCGGTGGCCGCAGGTCGGAGGTGGTCACGGCGCCGGAGGAGCGGACGGCCAGCTCCTTGCGGGCGATCACCATCGAGGTGGACACCGTGCCCATGCCCAGGAACTTGCCGATGACGGTGATGTCGGTGGGCACCGGTCCGTCCGCGTCGCGCATGGCGAACCAGCTGCCGGTCTTGGCGAACGTCAGCACCTCGTCGGCCACCAGCAGTACACCGTCGGCCGCGCACCGCCGAGCGAGTTCGCGCAGGTATCCGGGCGGAGGCGCGAGGATGCCCGCGTCGCCCTGGATCGGTTCGACCACGACGGCCAGCAGCCGGTCGGCGGACGCGGCGAAGTACTCCGTCAGGGCGTCGAGGTCGCCGAACGGGATGTGGTGGACCCGGACGCCGTACGGGCCGGCGGTGTCCGCGCCGGGCAGCCCGGCCCGGTAGTACCTGCGGTTGAGCAGCTGCACCAGCCCACTGGTCCAGCCGTGCCAGGCGCCATGGAAGGCGAGGATGGTGTCGCGCCGCTCCTTGCCCGGGCGGTGGCACAGCCGCCGGCCGTCGAAGCGGGACTCCAGCACCAGCCGCAGCGCCAACTCGTTGCCCTCCGAGCCGGAGTTGCGTCCGCTGACGTGGTATCGCCCTGCGGGGAAGTAGTCGGTCCACAACCCGCCGGGGCCGAAGAGCCGGTCGAGGAGCTCCGCCCGTTCCAGCGAGCCCAGTTCGTCGGTGACGTTGCCGACTCCGGTGCTGCGCGCCAGCGCCGCTCGTACGACGGGGTGGTCGCCGCCCAGGGTGGCGCTGGCGTAGCCGCCGCTGGCGTCCAGCAACCGCAGCCGCCTGCCCCGGCGTTCCCGGCTCAGGTCGACCACGTCGAGGTGCAGGCCGCTGCCGCCCACGCAGGCGAACGGGAGCCGGGCCGACCCGTAGTGGTTGAGGTGCAGGTCCGTGCCGCGCAACAGCACACCGGTCCGGTCCCCGGCGTGGTCGTCACCGGCGACCGGGGCCGTGCTCACGCGGTGGCCGGGGGGCGGTCGGCCCCCGACAGCCGCTCGACCAGTGCCAGCACATCGGCGAGGGTGGACAACTCCCCCGCCGCGACGGCCTCGTCGGGGATGCTGATGTCGAACGCCTCTTCACACTGCACGCGCAGTTCCACGAAACCGAGCGAGTCCATGCCGTAATTCTCGCGGAGCCTGTCGTCGAGTCGCATCCGGTCGATCGGCACCTCCACCAGCACCTCGGAGTGCAGAATTCGTTTGATGGTCTGCAAAGGATTCACCAGAACTTCCCCTCTGGGTGGGTTCATTCGAACAGGCGGCGACCGTGAATCCGGCGCGCGGGAAAGCGAGTGAGATCGCGGAAACGGTCGGGCCGAAAGCGGGCCGACGCTGATCGAATACAGGCCGGCGTCAGCCATCCACGCTTTATCGAAGCTAGCCGAGGCTTTATCACCTGTCAATGGTCGCCGATTTACCCGCCACGCACCTTCGAGCGCCGGAATCGACGATTCTTTTGCACATTAGTTCGACGGCGATTCGGCCATTGCCGAGCACATGGTCCGTACACCTGCGAAAACCGGCCCGCAACGCGCTTCCCGAGCGGGCCGGGATCGACAGCCGAGCGGCAGTTATGCACCTTTTATGCGATTTGAGACGCATCTCCGTCTGGCGCATATGCTTCTTGTCCTGGTGAATCATCCCGAACTAGCCTGAGGTCGTCCATTTGTCTGGATGGACGCAGAGCGCGGGAACGGGTACGCCATCGGGCTCCCCGGCGGCAGCGTCAGGCCTCGCACCCGGCTCCCTCCCGGTTCACTGCAAGCGCACCAGCTGATGGCGCTGACCACTTCTGCTTCCTGTTCCTGCCGACCGAAGTCCGCCCCCTTGCACGGCCGTCGGCAGACTCCTTCGAAGGAGCCTCGAAACCTCATGAAAGTCACCCCGGACGCCCTGCGCGGCGTCACCGTTTTCGTCGGCGGCCCGATCCAGCACGCCTTGGTGCCCGGCGGGATGGCGGCACCGGTCCACGATTTCCTGAGACTGACCATCGACCAGTCGCGGCAGGCCGGCGCCACCGTGCTGTCCGCACACGTGGCCGAACGATTCGGTGCCGACACCGCTTCGTTCACCCCCGAGGAGGTGTCCGTGCGCGACTACGCGTGGATGCGCGAATGCGATGTGTTCGTGCCGGTCCTGCCGGTGCTCGACGGCACCTTGCTGCGCACGGACGGCACGCACATCGAACTGGGGTGGGCCAGCGCGCTGGGCCGCCCCATCGTGGGCATCACCGACCAGCCCTTCGCCGAGTCGGCCAGCCACCTGCTCAAGGGACTCGCCCAGGTCGCCGCCGCAACGTTCCTGTCCGCCAAGGAGATCGCCAAGGACCCGGCACTGCTGGTCGACGGCGTGCTCGCGGCGCTGGGCCGGACCAGGGCGGCGGCCTGACATGGCGGCCCCGACCCACCTGCTGGGAATGCACCTGGCCAATCCGGTCGTGGTCGGCTCCGGCCTGCTCACCGACCAGGAGCGCAACATCCGCAGGCTGCTGGACGCCGGCGCGGGCGCGGTGGTCACCAAGACCATCCACCCCAACCCGCCGATCGGCCTGGACGAGCGCCTCGTCAGACTGCCCACCGGAATGATCAACAGCACCACCTACTCCAAACGGTCCGTCGACCACTGGGTGCGCATCCTGCGCGACCTGACCCGGGACGGGCTGCCGGTCATCGCGTCGCTGCACGCCGACAGCCCGGCGGAACTCGCCGAGCTGGCGGCCCGCGTGGAGGCGGCGGGCTGCCGGACGCTGGAACTGGGCATCTCCTGCCTCAATGAGGAGGACGGCCTCGACGACACCCCCGAGCGAGTGCACGCCTACACCGCGGCCACCCGCGCTGCGACGCGGGTGCCGTTCTCGGTCAAGCTGGCCAGCGGGGAGGGCCTGCACGCCCGGGCGTTCGCCGCCGCCCGAGCCGGCGCCGACGCGGTGACCATCAGCGACACCCTGCCCGCCGCCGCCGTGCACCCGCAGACCGGTGACCTCCAACTCGGCGGCGTGTTCGGCTACTCCGGACCGGGCATCAAGCCGCTCGTGCTGGCCTCCCTGTGGAAGCTGCGCCGGGCCGGGTTCACCCTGCCCGTGCTGGCCTCCGGCGGCGTGCAGTCGGGCCGGGACGTGCACGACTACCTGGCGGTCGGCGCGGTGGCGGCCCAGGTGTACACCGCGCTGCACACCGACATGTACCCCACGCTCGCCCGGATCGTGGCCGAGACCACCGGAACGGGGACCACCGGCGCGGGGAACACCGGCCGGGGCCTCGAACCCGTCACCGGCGCGGACCGATCCGGCCGGGTGCAGCCATGACCCCCCGCAGCGCCGGGCCGCAGCTGTGCGACCTGAGCAGCGCCGACGTCCTGGCGGCCACCACCGGGCGGACCGTGGTGTGGCCGGTGGGAGCCACCGAACAGCACGGTCCGCACCTGCCGCTGTCCGTGGACACCGTGCTGGCCGAAGCGTTCGCCCGGCAGATCGCCTACGAGCTGAACGCCCTGACCCTGCCGGCGCAGTCCATCGCGGCGCGGTCGCTGCCGCAGAGCGGCGGCGGCCTGGCCTTCCCCGGCACCGTCTACGTGCGCGGTCGGTCCCTGCTGGCCTTCCTGGAGGACGCGCTGGAGTCGTTGTGCGCCCTGCCGTGGCGCCGACTGCTGGTCGTCAACGGCCACTTCGAGAACGAGCCGTTCCTCTTCGAGGCCCTCGACGAGGTGGGCCGACGACCGGCGGCCGCGGGCAAGGAGTTCATCGCGCTGAGCTGGTGGAGCCTGGTCGACACCAACTGGCTGGCCGGGCGGGTGCCGCTCTTTCCGGGGTGGCACGCCGAGCACGCGGGGATCACCGAGACCAGCCTGATGCTCTACCTCCGCCCGGACCTGGTCTCGGCCGCACGGCCCGACCACGCCGACCCGCCCCGCCCGGGGATCTACCTGCACCCCGCCGACGTGAGCCGCACGACCAACCAGGGTGTCCTGTCGAGCACTTCGGGCGCCACCGCCGGCCTGGGCAAGGAGCTCTTCTGGCACGTGGTCTCGGCCGCGGTCGACCTGGTGTCACAGAACAACGGACTGCTGCACGAGGAGAAGACATGACCGTGCCCACCCTCTGCGTGAGCAACGCCGTCGACACCCTGCGCGACTTCGCCGTCCGCGCCGACGACGTCGACGAGCTGCTGTCGGAGTGCTACGCCCAACAGGACCAGGCCCTGTTCTGGGGGCCACTGGACAAGATGCTCATCACCTACGAGCCGATCGGAGACCTGGACTGGCAGCGGAAGTTCCTGGAGATCGACGGTGTGGTGAACCTCAGCCCGGCGGGCCGCACCGGCTCGCTGTTCGCCGACATGCTCGCCGATCCCGAGCTGATGGCCGCCGTGGCCGCCCACGCCGGGCCGGGCCGCAGACTCCGGCTGATCCCGCACACCACCACCGCCGACCTGTGGCGGTTCACCGAGGCCCTGCGCACCCGGTACGACGTGGTGACCGAGCTGCCGGAGAGCCCGCCGCAGCAGGCCCTGCGCGACCTGCTGGACACCAAGACCGGCCTGCGCGACCTGGCCACCGACCTCGGCATGGCCGACGGACCCTGCCGCATCCCGCCCGGTACGCACTGCGCCGGGAAGCAGGACGTGCCAGCCGCCGTCCGGGACATGCTCGCGACCGGCACACCGTGCATCGTCAAGGCGGACCGCGGCGAGGCGAGCCTCGGCCTGCTGATCTTCCGGCCCGGCGACGACGACATCGCCGAACGCCTGGCCGGGAGCACCTTCTACGACGAGGACCCGGTGGTCGTCGAGGAGTTCCTCCACGGCGACATCACCTTCCCGTCCGTGGAGTACATGGTGCCCGCGGACGCCCCGCCCCACCTCTGCTACACGACCGACATGCTGTTCGAGGGCGCCACGCACCTGCGCGGCAACGTCACCGCGCGCGAGCTGCGCCGCGCATGGTGGTACCGCCCGCTGACCGAGGGCGGACTCCGGCTGGCCGAGGAGATGCAACGGCGCGGCTACCGCGGGCGCTTCGGCATCGACGCGATCGCCCGCGACGGCGTCGTCTACCTGCACGACCTCAACGCCCGCCGTACCGGGTCGAGCCACGTGCACGAATTCGGCGAGCACCTCATCGGCCCCGGCTACCTCGACACCCACGCGGTCGGCAACTACGACTTCTACGGCCTTCCGACCGGGCTGTACCTGCCGGAAGTGCTGCGCCTGCTCGGACCGCTCGTGGCCTCGCCCCGACACGCCGACCGGGGCGTGGTCCCGACCGAACTGACGGACCTTCAAACTGGCAGACTGAGCTGCATGTTCTACGCCCCCAGCCTCGCCGAGCTGCACGACCTGATCGACAGAGCCAGGACGGCTCTGGACCTCGACCGGTGAGCAGCCCGCTGCCCGTGGTCGGGACGGCCCGGCGCTGGCTGGTGCTGACCGTGGTGCTGCTGTGCTTCCTGCCCGCCGCCGTGGACGTCACCATCCTCACCATCACCGTCCCGACCCTCGCCCACGAACTGCGGGCGTCCCCGACCGAACTGCTGTGGGCGGTCGACGTGTACTCGCTCCTGATGGTCGGACTGGTGCTGGTCAGCGGGCCGTTGGGCGACCGGATCGGGCACAAGCGGCTGCTGCTGGCCGGGTTGGCCGTCTTCGGCGCGGCCTCGGCGCTGTGCGCGCTGGCACCCGGTCCGCCGGCCCTGATCGGTGCCCGGGCCCTGCTGGCGATCGGCGCGTCGATGATCATCCCGGCCACGCTGGCGTTGATCCGGCAGGCCTTCGGCGACGGCCGCGACCACGCGGTGGCCATCGGGGCGTGGAGCGCGGTCGCCGCCGGCGCCTCGGCGCTGGGACCGGTGGCCGGCGGCTTCCTGCTCCAGCACTTCTGGTGGGGCTCGATCTTCCTGGTCAACCTGCCGGTCGTGGCACTGGCCGTGCCCGCCGTGGCGCTGCTGCTGCGCAACGAGGTCGAGTCCGAGCGGCAACCGTGGGAGGCCACCTCGCCCCTGCTCTCGATGGTGGGGTTCCTGGGCTGCGCCTACGCCATCATCGCCTTCACCCACGACGGCGTCGGCATCCCGGAAGTGGTACTGCCGGCGGCGGCGGGCCTGACCGCGCTGGTGCTGTTCGTGCGACGGCAGCAGCGGATGCCGCACCCGATGCTGGACCTGTCCCTGTTCCGGCTGCCCGGGCTGCGCGCCGGAGTGGTGGCCTCGGTGCTGCCGGTGCTGGTGATGGTCGGCTTCGAACTCCAACTGGTGCAGTACCTGCAGATCGCCGAGGGGCTGTCGGCGGAGGCCGCCGCGCTGTACCTGATCCCGATGCCGTTGGCCGCGACGGTGGCGGGGCCGGTGGGCGGACTGCTCCTCTCCCGCCTGGGACAACCGCGCGCGGGCGTGCCCGCCGGCCTGCTGCTCGCGGCGACCGGATACGTCCTGGTCGCCTCCGGCACGGTGGTCCCGCTCGGACTGGCCCTGATCGGGTTCGGCCACGGCCTGGTCCAGATGGTCGCCTCGAACCTGATCATGACCACCGCGCCGTCCTCCCAGGCAGGCGCGGCGGCGGGCATCGAGTCCGTCGCCTACGAGGCCGGCGCCGGCCTGGGGATCGCCGTCTTCGGCACGGTCACCACGGTGGCCTACCGGCTGCTCCTCCCCCCGGGCACGTCATCGTCCCCGCTGGACGCGGGCGCCTCCCCGCAAACCGCCCAGGCCTTCACCGACGCCTTCCACTCCACCACCTGGCTGGCCGCCGCCCTCACCCTGGCCACGATCCTCCTGGCCACCCCGACGAGGACGTCGACGCGGTCCGGAACACCCGGCGCAGCCGCAAACGCCTCGACGTCCTCGGCCCCGTCGGGTTCGGGAACGAGCAGCACACCGAGCAGGAGACAGCCGAACGAACGGGCTTGACAGGCGTCGTCGACCGGACCGCCCGGCCGCCTCACCGATGAGGCTGACCAACCACCAGTTCCTCGACACCTCCTGGCCCCGGGGACTGGCGCGTCCCCGGGGCGATCAGCGGGCAGGTCGTGTGCAGGGCCCAGGTGCCAGGTCCCAGGGCCCGGGGCTCAGGCCTCCACGCCGTAGTACTGCGCGAGGAAGCCGATCACGTCGTCGGCGTGCGGGAGCAGCTCCGGCAGTTCCCGGGCCAGCGTGGTGCGGGTGGCCTCGGCCAGTTCGGCCAGGCCGGTGGCCGCGCCCTTCACGTACGGGTCGAGGCGGCGGACGAGTTCGTAGTTGCTCTCCACGTCCAGCTGCCGCATCGCCTTCTCCAGCGGGGGCGCGTCGGCCGGCGGGATGTCGGGCAGGACCCGGCTGACGAAGGTGACCCGGTGCAGGACCCGCCAGCACGGCGGCTTGCGGTCCGACTGGCGGGCCTGGCGCAGCGCCGCCGCGTTGGGGTCGTGCCCGTTCTCCAGCCAGAGGGGGTCGACGACCTTGTGGAAGAAGCTGTCGAAGTGCTCGCTGTCCTCCCCGAGGTAGAAGCTGAGGAAGCGGTAGGCGTCGACCTTGCCGGGCACCTTGACGGGCTGTCCGTCGCGGTCGAAGACCGGGTTGCGGTCGCCGTCGTAGCTCTGGAGGTTGCTGCTGGGCGCGACCTCGACCTCCAGGCCGAAGGAGCGGGTGGCCTCCTTGCCGCGGGCCCGGGTGGTGGTCATCCCGCCGCCGACGGAGGCGTCGAGCTGGGCGCCGATGCCGATGCCGGCGATCTGGAAGGAGGTGCCGATCGAGGTGCCCACCGAGCCGGAGAGCGAGTACGAGCCGGCCGTGGTCTCGCTGACCACGTCGGTGGTCTCGGTGGTTTCGGCGAAGAAGCCCCCGGCGGCCGTCCACACGTAGGTGTTGACCAGGTCGCGGCGGGAGAAGCCCTGCCCGGTCGCGCTGTCGGTGGCGTCCCGGCCGCGGGCCGGCGAGGCGTCCGCGCCGATCGCGCCGCCGAGCACCCGGCCGGCCCGCTGGGCGAGCGGGTCGGGGGCGTGGGTCTCGGTGGAGACGCTGTCGTAGTAGCTGTGCAGGCGCTGCTGGTCGCGCTGGATGCGGCGCTTGAGCGCGTACGCCTCGCGGGGCTTGAAGTAGCTGTACTCGCCCCGGTCGCGGGCCCCCTGGTAGTCGGGGTCGGCGACCTTGCCGCGGGCGTCGAATCCGACGGTGCCGTCCAGGGTGCCCTGCTTGGTGTAGCGCGGGTTGATCGGGAAGGGGACGACGTTCCAGTCCTTGGGGATGTCCGGGTTGGGCTGGATGCGGTAGGCGACCAGCGCGCCGCTGTGCGCCAGGCGCAGCGCGAAGACGTCGGCGGTCTGCGACTGGACGACGGCGAAGCCGGTGTTGGCCGGGACGTACCGCCGCCCGGCGGTGGGGTTGAGCACCCTGCCCGGGTCCTCCCAGTGGCCGGTGAGCGAGACCTTGGTGGTCCGGGCGGTGTTCTCGCCCTGGGAGACGGAGGTGTCCTCGGCCCAGCTGTTGGAGAACTCCAGGTTGCCGCGCACGCTCGCCGAGACCCCGCCCTTGGCGATGGACTTGGCGATGCCGAAGCCGAGCGGGGCGGTGATCATCCAGACGTCGACGTCCACCTCGTTGGAGAGCGCGAAGCCGAAGGCGGCGTCCACGCTGCGCTCCTTGGCGGAGGACAGCGAGCGGACGACCTGTTCGGCCTCGGTGAGTTTGACCGTGGAGGCGCCCTCGAAGGTGTCGCTGCCCGGGTCGGTCAGGCCGGCGGTGAGGTTCTCCGAGGGGATCGGCGGGGCACCCTCGACGTAGCCGATCAGCTGCGGGTCGAACTGGATCTGGCTGACCCACTCGCTGACCAGTTCGCCGACCTTGTAGCCGGTGATCAGGTGCCAGCGGCCGTCCTGGAGGTAGCTGTAGGCGCGCTTGAGGACGCCGAACGCCTCGCCGCGCGAGCCGTACTGCATGTCGGCGTACTCGGCGACCGCCGGGGCGGCCGAGATGCTCTGGTGGAACGGGGTGCGCAGGCCGGCCAGGGCCGATCGGACCTGGGCGGCGTCGTTGGAGACCGGTGCGCTGGACAGCACCGTGCGCGGGCGGCTGGCTTCCGGGCCGAACTCCAGGTGGTTGCCGCGCAGGCCCTCGTCGCGGACCTGGGCGGTGCGGGCCTCGGTGGAGTCCCGGTCGAACGGCCAGTAGGCGACCAGCTCCTCCTTCTCGCCCTTGAGCCGGGTGAACAGGTTGTCCAGCAGCTGCTCGTGGGTGCGGGCGGTGCGCCAGATCCGCACTTCCTCCAGCATGCCCTCGAACGCCTGGGCGGGCTTGCCGCGCTTGAGCACCGCGCCCAGGGTGAGCTGCGGGTCGCCGTTCTCGGCGAAGGCGGCGGTGTCGGGCAGGCCCGGGGTGGCGGGCAGGCCCGCGGTGTCGGGCAGGCCCGGGGTGCCGGCCGGGTCGCAGGCCACGGCGACGCCGTTGCGGTACAGCCGGAAGACGCTGCCGCGCGGGTCGGGGTTGCGGACCCAGCGGGCGCCGCGCAGCCGGGCCGGGTGCGAGCCGGTGGCGTCGGCCGTGGTGCTGCCCGTGTTCTCCTCGAAGCGCCAGTGCGCGACCAGGCCGCGGTCGCGGGCGGTGACGGCGGTGCCGAGCCGGGCGGCATCCCGGGCGGCGCCCCAGATCCGGACTTCGGCGAGCACCCCGGTCAGCTGCTGGACGGTGGCGCCCTCGCGCGCCCGGCCGAGCTCCAGCGGCGCGTCGTTGCCGCGCGGCCCGGGGCCCTCGTAGCGGCCGGCGCCGATCTCGCGGCCGTCCAGGTGGAAGCGGATGTCCTGCCACTCGCGCACGGCGAGCGACTCGACCAGCTCGACGCTCTGGGTGACGGGCTTGCCGTCGACGCCGGTGGCGGTGATCTGCCGGGTGCCCTTCTGCTCCTGCATCGAGCGGCCGCCCTTGCGGACCACGGCGATGCGGTGGAACTGCCCGGCCCGCACGCCCTCGGTGGAGGTGAAGCGCACGGCCCGGCCGTCGGGCTCCTCGAAGGCGAACTCCAGCCGCCCGTCCGGGAGGACGGCCAGGCGGTAGGGCACGCTGCCGCCGATGCCGTCGGCGGTGCGGCCCTTGGAGAGCAGGCCCTGGGTCTCGCCGAGGCGGTCGACGCGGGCGAACACCTCCAGGGTGAGGTCGTCGGCGATGTCCAGCGCGTCGTCGTCCGGCACCTCCAGGTGGGCGTCGCCGGTCAACTCGACCGCCCAGGACTGCTGGTAGGCCAGGGCGAGGTGGCTCCACTCGCGCAGCGGGAAGGTCTCCCGGCTGACCACCCGGCGGTCGCCGACGGCCGCGACGGCCCGGCAGCCGGCGTCGGCGATCGGCGAGCGGGCCGGGACGGGCTTCGGCATGCCGCGCAGTTCGGCGTGCCGGTTGTTTCCGGAGCGGTCGGTCAGGACGGCCGGGGTGCCGGGAGCGGGCGCCGTGTACGTCCAGTAGCCGAGCAGCCCTGCCTCGTTGCCGCTCAGCCGCCGCCCCTGGTCGGCCCGCAGCTCGTCGCCGCCACGCGCCTTGGACCAGAGCCGGACCTCGTCCAGCCGGACGGCGGCGAAGTCGCCGGGCCAGCACAGCACGGTGCCCAGCGAGAGCCGGCCCTGCCCGCGGTACGGGGCGTTGGCGGTGCGCCGGGCGATCTCCTGGCCGTCCAGGTAGATCACCTGCTGGCGGGTCTCCCGCTGGAAGACGCAGGCCCAGTGGTGCCACTTGGTGTCGGAGAACCGCTTGGTGGTGTCCAGGTCGTCGTCGTAGAAGGCGAACGTGAAGAAGCCGTTCTTGCGGAAGCCGATCTGCAGGGTCTCGTTGGCGCGTCCCTCGGTGCCGCTGTGTCCGAGCAGCATGTGCGGCCGACTGTCGACCTTGGTGCGCTGGGCCCAGAACTCCACCGTGAAGTCGCCGTCGCCGAAGCCGAAGGCGTCGGGCACCACGGCGGCGTCGTCCGTGCCGTCGAAGACCAGCCCGGAGGTCGCCTGGGTGCCGAGCAGGCCGAGGCCGTACGGGGTGTCCCCGGCGTTGGCGTGCAGCAGCCGCACCGGCCCCTCGACCCGCTCCGGGTTGACCCAGGCCTCCAGGGTGAGGTCGCCCGGGGTCGCCGCCCGGGGCAGCTGCCCGGCGGGCAGGGCCAGGAAGCGGCCCTTGCCGTCGAAGGCGTAGGCCCGGCCCGGCATGTCGGCCCGCCAGCGCCCGCCGTGGCCGCGCACCAGGCCGTCCGCGCTGCCCAGCGGCAGTTCGGCCAGGCCCCCGGGGTCGACGGTGATCAGCCGGGAGCCCTCCGCGAGGGCGCTGCCGGGCTGCGAGGACTCGGACCAGCGGTGGTCGTAGCGCACCCGCTGCACGCTCATCCCGGGCTTCAGCAGGGTCTGGTCCGCGCCCGCGCCCAGGCGCAGGGACTTCGATCCGGCGGGGTGGCTGCCCTCGAAGCGGAAGCCGTGGCCGCCGACGGTCACGAAGCCGGGGCCGGACAGCGGGGCGAGGGTGCCCTCGGTGAACTGCACCACGTCGCCGTCGATCCGCAGCACGGTGGCGATCGTCACGGGCTGCTCGGCCGCGCCGTTGACCACGGCGGCGAAGTCCTCGGCCCGGCGGGGCAGGTGCGACCACTTCTCGATCTGGCCGTCGTGCCGGACGGTGAGGGTGACCTGCGTCGGGCCGTCCCCGGCCTCGACGGTGATCGCGGTCCCGGTGAGGTCGGTGTTCGCGTCCCGGGCCATGAAGGAGACCGTCCGCCCGCCGGCGGCCAGCTGCCGGGAGGAGCGCAGCACCTGGCTGTCGTAGTACGCGGCGAAGAACTGCCCGTTGCCGCCCCGGAAGTAGAGCACGACGTTGCCGGTGGCACTGTCCAGCAGGAACGGGCGGTCGCCGGCGCGGGCGAAGCCCAGCAGCGCGCCGGAGCCGCTCAGCCCGGTGCGGTCGACGGCGAGCTGCGGCACCGGCAGGGCGATGTCGTCGGAGCCGCGCACGCCGCCGGTGAGCCGGCCCAGTTCGTCCTGCTTGGCAGCGAGGCCGGCCTGCTGGGCGGTCAGGTCGCGGCGCAGCTGGGTGAGCCGGTCCTGCTTGGTGGCGAGGAGTTCCAGGCGCTCGGTGAGCTCGGAGATCTGCCGGCTCAGCCGGTCGGTGGTGGGGTTGGACTTCAGCGAGTTGCCGATCCGCTCCAGGATCAGGACGCCCTCGCCGGAGGCCTTCGCCGCCGCGTAGTCGTACTGGACGATGCGGTCGCCCTGGCTGTCCCGGGCCGCGATCAGCTTGTAACTGTGCCGGGCCACCAGGCTGTTGCCGTTCCAGCCGTCGAGCGCGAAGTGGGTGGCGGCGTTGTCGGCCTCCCGGGGGTACTGGATCAGGGGGATGTCGTCGCCGGTCCTCCGGTTGTCGACGTTCATGTCGAGTCCGGAGTTGGCGTTCCTGACGAAGCAGCAGGGGTAACCGTTGAGCGTGGTGCCGGTCGGCTCGAAGGTCCAGACCGTCGACGCGGCCTGCCTGTCGGCGGTGCGCACCAGCGGGGCGACGCTGTCCTTTCGGTCGCCCTGCACCGCGAGGTACTGCTCCTTGCCGTCCTTCTGCAGCTTGAACCGCAGCCGGTAGCGCCAGTAGGTGACGTCGCTCTCCAACTCGGTGCGCGCCTCGGCGCGTTGGCGCTCGACGTCGGGGACCTCGGCGGTCTCCAGCTGGAGGCGGGTGATCTCGGCCTCGGTGGCGGCGATGTCCCGGGTCAGCCGGGCCACCTGGGCGTCCACCTCCCCGGCCGCGTCCACGTTCCCGCTGGACTCCGGCGCGGCCAGCACCGGCAGGGCCAGTTCCTCCGGGACCTGAGCCAGCCGGCCGTCCCGGCCCACGCCCAGGTCCAGGGTGGCGACGTAGGCCTCGTCGGTGGCCTGGCCGGTCACCGGGTCGGGGCCGCCGGTGGTGCAGGCCAGCAGCACCCTGGCCTGGCGCTTGACCGGCTTGGACGTCTGGTCGTAGCCGGCGGGCGCGGCCTCCTGCTGGTGGTGCAGCATCGCGGACAGGCCGGAGACCACCCGGCGCCCGGTGAAGGTAAAGCTGCTGCGGCTCACCCCGGAGTCCTCGCCGACGGGGGCCTCGGAGGTGACCCAGACGGGGCCGCCGCTCAGCTTCGCGTGTCGGCCGTGGTCGGTCTGGTCGTGCAGCGTGGTGCCGGTGCCCTCGTCGAAGCGGTAGTAGACGGCCAGCCCGGGTTCGTTGCCGATCAGACGGCGGCCGCGGTCGGCGGCGATCTCCTGACCGCTGCGAGGGCGGAGCCAGATCCGCACCTCGTCCAGCTCGCCGCGCCCGAACGAGCGGGCGCCGCGCCCCAGCGTGAGCCCGCCGAGGCCGGCGTACGGCATGTCCGTGGTGCGGCGGCCGACTTCGACGCCGTCGCGGTAGACGATCTGCTCGCGGGTGTCCCGGGCGAAGACGCAGGCCCAGTGGTGCCAGTCGGTGTCCGTGGTGCGCTGCGGGATGTCCAGGTCGTCGTGGAAGAAGGCGAAGGTGAAGGTGTCGTCCGGGCGGAAGCCGATGTGCAGGGTACGCAGTGGGACGCCCTTGGAGGCGCCGTGGCCGATCAGGAAGTCCTCGCGGCCGCCGGTGGCGGTGCGCCGGGCCCAGAACTCCACCGTGAAGTCGGAGTCGGCCAGTTCGAGGGCGCTGCTCGGCAGCTCCGCCGCGTCGTCGACGCCGTCGAAGCGCAGCGCCGTCCCGGCCCGGCCGCCCCCGCCCGCCGCGGGGACCAGCGGACGGCCGGTGAACGGGCAGGTGCCGGGCGCGCTCTCGTAGACGGCGTCCCGGTGGCGCGGGTCGGGGCTGGTCCAGGCCTGGGTGCCCTGGGTGCTGAACAGGCCGTCCCGGCCGCGCTCGACGCTGAAGCCGTCGATCCGGCCCGTGGTGTCGTTGTGCGCGAAGAGCTGCCAGCGCTCCCGGCCGTGCACGGCGGTGGGCACCAGCAGGGCGGTGAACCGGCCCTCGGAGAGGTTGTGGACGAAGGACAGCTCCTGGGTCGGTTCGACGAACGGCCGCCCCTCCATGTCCTGCGTGCCGAGGCTGTCCTTGGCGGAGTCCGGGCGGCCCTTGTGCCGGCTGCGCCGGTAGCGGACCTCCAGCACCGGCTTCAACTCGCCGCCGGCCAGCACGAAGCGGTCGCACAGCAAGGTGGCGTCGACCGCCGCGACCTTGCCCTCGCCGCCCTTGGCCAGGTAGTCGGTGCGCGCCGGGTCGCCCGAGGAACCGGCGCCGTCGGCGAGCCGGAACACCGCGTCCGGGTGGTCGGCGCGCACCGACTGGCGCAGCACGTACACGTGGGTGCCGTCGGACAGGACGTGGAAGGGGGCGGCGGCTCCCAGCCGGGCGGTGCTGGACAGGAACCGGTCCAGCTCCTGGTCCTCCAGCCGCTCCGCCGCGTCCGCCTCGACCCGGCCGCCGCGCTTGACGACGGGCATCCGCACCGCGCCCGCCACCGCGTAGCCGACCCTCGCCACCTCCGTCGGGAAGCGCAACGCCAGCGGATCCTCCGACCAGTACGCCGCGTCCGCCTCGCCCTTCGCCTCGTCGTGCTGCGACAGGTCCAGAACGCTGTAGACGATCCGCCGTTGGTCGTCCATCGCGAACGCGACCGTACTGCCTTGGTGCCGCACGGTCGTGGTGTGCACGTAGGCGCGATCGCTGTAGACCTTCGCCAGGTGCTGCGTCTCCGTCAAGCTTCCACCTCATGCCGGGTGGCCGAAGGGCTACCGACGGCCACGCGATCAACACAGAACGTGTCCACGCTTTCACCCGATGTGACTGATCATCAAGATACTTTCGGGCCATGGAACATGGCCGATCACGCCATCCGCCCCGGAGCACCCGGGCGCTCCGGGCGGGGGGCGGTCGCCGGTAGGTCACGGCCCTGCGGGGTTTTGAGATCGGCCGCGCCCTGTGGCTGGTGGGGTCGTTGGGATCGTCCGCGCCCACCGAAAAGCCCAGGCCGGGGACCAACCCCGACCTGGGCTTCGGTGTCTTCGGCGTGCTGTCAGCGGCGGGTGGTCATCGAGATCCGGGCGAGGACGGCGGTCGCCTGCGCCGGGTTGGCGCGAAGCCAGGCGGCCAGGTGCTCTCGGACGGCCTCGGCGACGCAGGCGCGGACGGGCCCGCTGCCCAGTCGGTCGCGGGTGGCCCCCTCGAACTCGGGGAGATCGAGCTTCACCGACACGACCGCCGTCAGGCCCGCGCCGAACTGGGCGGGAGTGAGGTCGGGGTCGGACGGCATGAGCAACTGCTGCTCGCGGGCATGGGCGTTGAGCGCGGCCGCCAGGCCGTCGCGGAAGCCGAGCTCGTGCGTGCCGCCGTTGGTGGTCGGCCGGCTGTTGACGTAGCTTGCAACCCGCTCCTCGCGCGAGTCGCACCAACGGAAAGCCACCTCGACAGTCCCCTCCATTTCGGAGCACTCGCGCTCGAAGCCGATCACATCCGGGTGGAGGGGGGCGGCGCCCTGCTCAACGATGCGGTCCCTCGGTCCGCCCGGGAACCGGAAGCGGACGGCCCGGGGCGCCGCGGGGTCGCGGTCATCGGTCAGAGTGACGTCCAAGCCCCGGTTCAGGAAGGCCAGTTCCCTGAAACGCTCGGCCAGCGCGTCGAACGAGAACTCCAGCGTCTCGAAGATCTCGGCATCCGGCCGGAAAGTGATCGCGGTCCCGCTGCCGTCGGCCGGTCCAGCGTGGGCGGGCGTCGCGACAGCCACGCCTCGCTCGTACTCCAGCACCCAGCGGGCGCCGTCGCGCCGCACCTCGGCCGTCAGGCGGCCCGACAGTGCGTTGACTACGGCCAGTCCCACGCCGAAGTAACCGCCGAGCAGCGAGCGCCGGTTGGCAGGCTGCGCCCCCCAGCAGAGCACGGTCAACCGGGTCTCCAGCGCAGGGCCGTCGCTGTGGGCTGCGTGCTCGACCGGGAGGCCCATGCCGTCGTCGGCGACGCGGACGCCACCATCGGCGGTGAGGGTGATCTCCACACGGCTGGCGGTGCCGCCGAGGGTCTCGTCCAGCGCCCACTCGGCGGCCTCGAACACCAGGCAGTGCAGGCCGCGCTCACCGACCGATCCGATGTACATCCCGGGCCGCTTCCGAACGGCCTCCAGGCCCTCAAGAACCACGATCTTGCTGGCGCCGTACGCCTCTGATTCCTCGCCCATGATGCCCCCTCCGAAGGTGCCCGACAAAGCTCCCCCAGCCTAGGAGATTTCCGAGAAAACACCAGGTCAGAGCCAGTTTTGCGAGGTCACGGACGGGCCCCTGAGGGGCAATCGCGAGCGCCCGGCCGGGACGGCTGCGCACTGCCGCCGCGATCCGGCCACGGCCCCCTGAGGGGCGTCTGAGGCACCGTTCCGGGCGGCTGCGGGGCCACGAGTTCCAAGAATTTTCACGTCGCCCCGGGCGTGCAGCATCTGCCGCTGTCGGACGGGACACCGCGATGGTGTCAGCGGCCTGTCGTACAGTCGCCACCTGTGACAACGACCCTGATGGCGTACGCGGGCACCACGGGGCCCGACGCGCCGACCACCCGCACCGGCGGCGTGCCGCTGGCCCCCGCCGGTACTACCTGGCCGCAGTGCGCCACCTGCGGCGGACCGATGCTCGTCGTCCAGCTCAAGGAAGGACGGGACCACGCCACAGCGATGAACTTCGGCGGCCGCGGCGAGGCCTACGCATAGATGTCTGTTATCGCCCACGGGCGCTCATAGGCGCTCACCAGTCGTGGTCCCAAACTGGTCCCCAGGGCCCCGGTCACTGCGGGTGACGACAATCTGTCGACCCTTCAGCAGGGCCCGCCTGTGGGTTCCGCATCGGCCTGTCCGCCGGAGTCGTTCTGGCCAGCGGGTTTCGCGGTTGTCCCACCGAGGTGTCCACCAGTGTTGTCCTGCGGCCGCGTCCACTTCCTCTGCCGCCGCCGGCTGCGGTGTTGCCCGGGCTGGGCACGGGGACGTGCTGAGCTGCTGGTGCAGCTCGGGGTGGTGGCAGTGACGGGGCTGCCGATCCTGCGGCTGCCCCGGGTGGTCAGCTGAGCTGAGACGCGGGTGGTCGGCCGAGAGCTGAGCGGGACCGGCCGCGCCCGGTACGGCAGCAAGGCTCGGACCGCGCGTCGCGGTCCGAGCCCTGCCCCGTGCGGTGCCGCGCTGCGGCGGCGGTGCGTCAGCCCTGTACGGTGTCGCCGCCCGCCTGCCCGGCGCCCTCAGCCGTTCCTGCCTTCTCGCGCATCTTGCGCACCAGCTCCGCCTTCTGGTCGGCTGCACCCTGGCGGTCGAGGTTGCGGTGCGGACCGTTGTTCTGCCGTTCGGCGCGGGACTGCCTCTTGCGCTGGCCGCCGCCCATGCCCACGGGGTTGTTGATGTTCTTGCTCACGGTCGTGGGTTCTCCCGGTGGTGAAGTGAAGTGAAGTGATCTACGGATTCATCGGTGGGGGACGGGCGGCGACGTCGAAGGACGTCAGCAGGGGCCCATCACGCGCTCACTCGTAAATCGGGGTCTGGAAGAACATGGCAAAGACGTTACCTGGTTCCGTCGGCCCTGCACACCAACCTTCTCGCCGCCCCCTCGTCGGCCGGGCCTTCGGCGAGCGCCCTGGGCCGGCCGGTTCCTTCGGAATCCCCACACCGCCAGCACCCGCCAGCACCCGCCGGTCGTCGCCGCCCGCCGTGTCCAGATGGGCGTTGCTGGGCCACGGGGGCGTTGCCAGTGGTCGCGAGCACACTGATGGCATGAGAGGTCATCTCACTTGCGTCCCGCCGTTGCGGGACAACCCTTGGCTCGGGCAGCGGCGATTCACCTGCCGATTTCCCTCATGGGCCGCAAGTTGTTCGTCCGCTGGACCCTGTCCGCCGTGGACAACGGAGACCTCCACTTCAACCAGCCGAAGACCGAGGCCAGCCGCGCCTGGATCAGCCTCTCCCCCAGAGTCATGACCGCCCTCCACCGCCAGGCCGCGATCCAGATGGCCGCCCATCCAGCGGGCCGGCTGGAGGGCCTGGTCTTCGCCAACTCGGATGGATCGCCCCTGCGGCCCCAGTGGGTCCTCGACCAGCTCCGCAAACGCACCGCCGAACTCGGCCTGCCCCGGATCGGCCTGCACGACCTGCGCCACACCGCGGCCAACATCATGATCGCCGAGGGCATCCCCATCGCCGTCATCTCCAAGACCCTGCGCCACGCCACCCTGGCGACCACGATCAACCTCTACGGCCACCTCCTCAAGGACTCCGCCGACCAGGCCGTGCTCGCGTTGACCCAAGCTCTCGACCGGGCCGCCGTCGGGCGGAGTCCGGCCCCCGGGCCTGGCGAAGTCTTCCAGCGGGCGGCGTAGCCACGCGTCGAACGACTTCGGCACTACGGCTTGGAACCGAGCGCGGGGCGTCTCTGGCCGGAGCGCCGGTCAGAGACGCCCAAGCCTCGTGTCAGCGGCAGGGAGCTCGTCTTCCTCAAGGTCCGGGCCCAACGGCTTCCGCCGTGAGTTCTCCGGACCGCGCCACGGGCCGGGTGCCGCCCTCGTCGTCACCACGGCCATCGCCGAGTCCACGCACACCCTCGGCATCATCCTGACCAACCACGCAGACACCCCCGTGACCGCCGACATCGACGACCGACTCGACCCCACCCGCGGGGAAACCCACACCGTGGACGCGGGCAGGACACTCACTCTCCAGCACGACACCGACGCCGCCCACGGCTGGTACGACCTCACCCTCACCGTCGACGGCGTGCCCTCCTACAGTCGCCGCCTCGCCGGGCATCTGGAGGACGGCAAGGAGAGCATCGCCATGGGCCCGCCGCGAAACCTCTGGTCCCGGTGCACCGAGCTGGACCGACCTTCGGGGATCGGTCCCCTCCCGGACAGCCGGAGAGGGGACCGATCGGCCGTGCCGACGGGGTCAGTGCACCGTGTCCGCCTGGTCGGGGATCACCGCCCCCCCCCGGTCGTCCAGGACCGGGCCCGCCGACCTCTAGGTGGTCCTGCCGATGAGCCGCTGGACGGAGTCCGGCGGGGCGGCGTCCTTGTCCTTGACATGGGAGTCGGGGATCGCCGGCCCGTAGACCTGGCGCATCGGGAGCACACCGCCCCAGGCGTTGCCGTGGTCCCAGTCCCAGTCCTCCTGGGTCTCGTGCTCCGGCTCGGCGGCGTGGTGCCGCTTGAGGCGCACCACCGTCGTGTTCTCCGTCAGGCTGATGGAGAGGACCCCGACGGTGGGGGTGTGCTGCTTGTCCGAGTCCAGTTCGCTGACCTTGCCGCCCTTGCCGTCCTTGATCGGGCGCAGCTCGGGCCACCGGCCCGGGATGACCTGATTGCTGAGCGCCTCGAACGCCTTCGCCCGGTCCGCCGGATCGACCGTCCGGGCGATGCCGTCCACCACCACGGAGCGGTAGTTGAGGGAGGTGCTGATCGCCGCCCGCCCGACGAGCAGGCCGTCGAGCACGGTGACGGCCAGGCAGACGTGGACCCCGGCGTCGTTCCACAGCTGCCGAAGTGAGGGCGCCAGCCCGGTCTGCGGCGGCCAGTAGACGGAGCCGTGCAGATAGAGGCGCCGCTCGTCCCCCTCCTCGTGGTAGGCGTAGACCATGGGCACGCACCTCGGCCCGCCCGTTTCGGGGTCGACGTGGGCGAGGGTGCAGACGTAGGCCTGCTTGAGGACGGCTGTGGCCGCCGCCAGGTCGGCCGTCTCCTTCGTCCGCTTGAGGTGACCGCTCATCCGGTCTCCTTCTCGGCGTCCTCCTGGGCCTTGGCCAGGATGGCCTGGGCTGCGCTCTCGGGGTCCTGGCCGTGGAAGGGGCGGTCGAACAGCCAGTTGTAGAGCATCTCCCGGCAGATCTGCGGCTGGTAGGCCGGCACTTCGTGCCCGGAGTCGGGCACCGCGACCTGGGTGACGTTGTTCAGGGTGCGGACGAAGCCCTTCGGGTGGCCCTGCGCCTGCTTCCAGATCAACCGCGGGGCCTTCTGCCAGCCGTCCTTCATGATCTCGTCGAGGATCTCCTCGGTGCTCTGGTACCCGCAGGCGGTGTCGAAGTCCCCGGTGTAGAGCAGGACCTTGTACTTCTCCTTCGCGTGGATGAGTTCGGTGTACAGCGGCGAGGCATCCGCCATGTTGTCGGCCTTCAGTGCGATGGCCACCGGACCGGAGTTGTCCTCGGACTTCCACTCGTGGTCGACGTGCAGGGCCTCCTTGACGGCGGTGCTGTTGAGGTAGGAGCCCAGTGCGCCCGCGGACAGGTCCTCCCAGCGCCGTACGTCGTAGACGTCGAAGTCGCCTCCGTAGGCCAGGATCGCGTTGACCAGGCCGTTTCCGAGGTCGGTGGCCTCCTTCATCCTGCCGCTGCTGATGGCCTCTTGGAAGTGCTTGTACGAGGATTCCAGGATGTCTTTCTGGCCCTTGCCGAGGAATCCGGACGCGTAGGCGTAGTCGATCATGACGCGGATCGAGAGTTCCGGGGTGATCCAGCCGTTGCCTACGGAGATCCCCTTCAGATTGACGCGCGTTCCGGTCTTCGCGAGGTTCTTCTGCTGGATCTTCTGGGCGATGTACGGCACGTACTTGCCCGCGTAGCTCTCACCGCAGACGTAGAGGGGGCACTGCTGGTACTCCGGGTACGTTTCGAGGAACTGAACCAGCGCCCGGTGGAACATCTCGCTGAGTTCGTCCTCGTCCTGGACGTACGTTTTCGACTTCTTGCAGTAGCTGTATCCCGCGCCGACCGGCTGGTCCCAGTAGATGACGTGGGCTTCCTGGTTCCAGGAGTCGGGGCTGACCGAAATGGTCCCGGCAGCGTCGTCACCGATGCGCAGCGGCCCGTTCTCCAGGAACAGCCCCAGGAGCGACGATGCGCCGGGACCGCCGTTGAGCCAGATCAGCAGAGGGGCCTTCTCGATCAGGTCCTTCTGCTTGTCGGCGTCGACGTGGGGGTCGCAGGTCTGGCTCTCGAAGAACCAGTAGAACAAGCGGCTGCTTTCGGTGCCGGGGCCGTCGACGTCCGCGTACCCGGCGTAGGAACGGACCGTCTTCGGGACTCCTTCGTCGTCCTTCTTCTCGGGGTCGGGACAGAAGTGGATCGTCTGGGTGTCGAAGGCGTTCGCCGGGATCGAGTAAACGGGCTGACGAAGCATGGTTCACTTTCCGTTTCGGGAGGGAGGTCAGGACGTCGGCGTGACGCGCCCGGGCAGCGGGCGGACGTAGCGCTCGAAGTGGCGCTCGGTGTGCGCGACCTCTTGGAGGACCCCGATCCGCTGGCCCATGAGGAGCTGGAGCGCGGGGAACCGCTTCTCCTCGAACAGCAGGATGTTCAGTGAACCGCCGTACTGGAAGTAGCCGATCTCGTCGCCCTTCTTCACCTCGACCGGGTCCGACTCCGCCGTGATGTCGCGGAACGGATCGAGGAACCTCACGGAGCCGATCGAGTTGAGGCCGACGGGCACCAGGGCGACATAGCCTTCGCCGTCCGGTTCCCCGAGGTGGTCCACGTAGGGCGTCTTGATGATGGCGTATCCGCGGCGGAAGTCCTCGAACAGGCTGTAGTCGTACCCGTAGCCGACGTTCCCCTTGTTGAGCAGGTCGGGGAAGTCCCGAATCCCGTAGTAGACGCCGCCGACGTCGTCGCGGGCTTCGACCACCTCGCCGCCGACCGGGGCGTGGTAGCGGTGGTAGGTGTCAGGCATGAGGATGCACGACACGGCCGTGCCGCCGATGAACTTCTCGGCGTACTCGGAGCCGTCGAGCAGCCTGCTGACACTCATGGTCACGGCCGCCTTGATCGGGAGCGGCGTGTCGGGCGCCAGATTGTCGACGATCATGTTGATGACGCAGTCGGTCGGGGCGGTCACGACGCTGGGGTCGTCGGGGTGGTCGATCGGCCGCTTGCCGGGCTTCAGTTCCCTGATGAAGAACTTGTTGAGGGTCGACCAGTCCCCCTTCTTGAAGTCCTCCATCCGCTTCTCGCCGAGTTCGTCGATCCACTGCTGAACCAGTTTCTCGGAATCCTCGGAGTCCATCTGCCGGCCCTGCAGCTGCGTGAAGTCCGCCAGCACATCGCGCCCTGATTCGCTGGTCACGAACGCGAGTCCCGCGGCGTTCTCGTAGCTGATCCAGCTGAATTTGCGGATGTACTTCAGTCCGTCGGAGATGGGCTGCTTCCAACCCCAGTCGTACCATTCGACGAAGAATTCTGCCAGGGTCTTTCCGGTCGCCCCTCGCCAGTCCTTGTAGACATCCGAGTCCGGGTACACCGTGGGCGGCGTCAAACCCCTGATCGCCGCATCGAACTTGCGCCTGAAATCGCTTTTCTCGTCGTCGTAGAGCGCCTCGACCTTCTTCTTGAACTCCTTGATGTTCTGCGACTCCATGTCCTGCGTCCTTCCGTTCGACGGGATCCCCTGGGCGCTGCCCTCTCACCAGTACGTCCCGCTCCATGAGGAACCGCACCTGCGGCTACTCCGTTCGTCTAAAAACCACCTCCGCCCGGCGGTACACCCCGCATCGCTCCCGGCTGTGGATCGCCCTGAAGTAGCAGATCCGCAGGGGCACTTCGGCGCGAGAGGCCGATACCGGTGGTGGACGCGCCGGGCGGTCTCGGGCACCTGCGACCGCCCCGGTGGCGACCACCCGGCGTGATCCGAAAGGCGTGCCCCAGGTGCACACGAAGTCGGCCGGGCCGACTTCCTGTGCACCTTCCTCAGCATCCCCGATCAAAGATCGCCCGCGGCCACGAAGCCGGGATCACCACGACGTCGTGCCAGCTCGGCGACGCCGGCGACGACTTCCGGTGCCGAGGAGGACGATGCTGGGCGGCGTCCGGTGCCGGCAGTCGCCGTCCCTTGTCGGCCATGCCTCTCCGGTGGGTACGTCCGCATCTGTGCCATGGACCGGCCCCCCATCCGGGGCCACGCTGTCTACAGCGTCCGCCGTAGAGGTTGCCGCGCATGCGCACCGCAGCCGGGGAATGACTGGTACAGCTGGTGGGTCGGAACCGCATTCGTGTCCCACTCGATCGGCCACGGTCCTGATTCCTGGGCGGTACCTGTGATCCTCGACGACGCACAAGACCTGCTCGGCACATGGCAGTACGCGGAGCGCTATCTCGGCGGCGGAACCCGCAGTTACAGCGCCTTCTCCGCGGACATGGACATTCCCGACCGGTACCACCCCCAGCGCGGAAGCCATCGCTTCACGGTTCCCACCTTCGTGGTGCCTCCCGGGCTCGGCGTGTTCCTCCGGAGCCGCCTGGAGTCCGCTGTCGCCGGGCTCTACCGCGACGGCGACGCCTTCCTCCTGCCCGTACACCCCGCGACGCTGACCCACGGCCCCCTGCCGGGGAGGGGCGTCCTGCGCTCCGGCGAGCGCGGGCCCGACCTGCTGGTGGTGCCTTCGGCCAACGCCAGGACGGTCTTCGTCGAACGCATGGACGGCACGCCCGTCGACCCGCACTTCGTCAAACTGCACTACCCCAGGCGTCTGTCACGTTTCATCAGGTACTTGCGGCAGCCGATCATCTCGGCCCAGTTGTGGGCGTGCGAGGAACTGGCGGCCGCCGGGCTGCCCGTGCTGCCGGAGACGGCCGGCGGGGTTCTCGGCACGGAGCCCGACACCGCTTGGGGCTTCCTGGTCCGCGAGATCCGCCCGCGCGCCGGGAGCACCGTCGGCCCCGACAGCGCGGCCTCGGGGGACGGTGACATCGTCGCCAGGCCGCCGCACCACACCGTGCCGCTCTTCGCCCTCTACGGGCATGACGTCCGGCGTCCCGGCGACCCGACGCTGATGGAGCAGCTCATCGCCCGCAGTGCCGAGGACGCGGCGGACTGGCTGGTGCGGCGGGTGGTGACGCCGATGGTCCGGCTCTGGCTGAGCGCCGCACGGCAGACGGGATGCGCGCTCGAACTGCACGGCCAGAACACCCTGTTCGCCTTCGACCGGGACGGCCGGCACACCGCCGTCCTCTACCGGGACTGTGATGTCTACATCGACCCGGGGATCCGCCGGGCCCGGGGGATGAACCGCGATCTGCCGCCGGCCAACGTCATCTCCCGCGACGTTCACCAGCCCCCGGCCCACATGTTCGGTCTCACCTACGACAGTTTCATGGCGCACCACGCACTGGCCCGCCTCGCCGACGTCGCGGCCCGGGCGCTGGGGGTCGCGACGCACCGCCTCCACCGGGCCGCCCGCGAGGCCTTCGCCGCGTACGGCGGCCCGGCCGTTCCCCTTCCCGACACCGTCTTCAGCTATCAGGACCGACTCCGCCGCGACGACGGCTGGCAGTTGAGGGACACCGGCGTACCTCCCGCGTGGCGCATGGCTGCGGGCCCGCGGCGGGCGTCCTGAAGCTGCTCGGCGGCCGTACGGACCGAGATGGGAGCACATTGTGGAGTACCGCGCCGAACTGCTGGCGACCCTGCCCGAGCTCGTCACCCGATACGACGCCGTCCGGCCGGCCGCGCAGGCGGCGGTGCTGGGGCGGCTGTGGGGTGCGCTGGTCCGCGAGCCGCTGCCCGGGCTCCTGTGGCGAAAGGGCGACGACTCATCGCTGACGGTGGCCTTCGACAACGGATACCGGGTCACCGGCCCTGCGGCGGCCGCCGGAATCATCTCCCCGGCCCTGCCCGGACTGACGGTCGGGCGGCGAACCGTCACCGACCCGGCCGCCCTGGTCCGCGCCCTGTGGCACGGACCGGCCGGGGACCGCCTCGCCTCGGAGGTCTCGGGCAGTGTCGACGGACTCGCGCTCGCCCGCGCGCACAGGCCGGCAGAAGACAGCGGGACACGCGACAGCTCCTGGTACGAGCAGAGCGTCGTCGACGGTCACCCGCTCCATCCGTGCTGTCGCAACCGGCCGGGCATGTCCATCGCCGAGCTGATCAGGTACGCGCCCGAGTACCGTCCCGTCATCGACCTCCCCTTGGTGGCGGTCCCACGCGAGCGCCTGCGGGCCACCTCCGACTGGCCGCTCGTTGACGGCGAAGCCTTCCTCCTCCCCGTCCATCCCTGGCAGCGTGACCATGTCCTGCCGCGCTACGGGCTGACCCCCGCGACCTCATGGCCGGCACGGCCCCTGATGTCGCTGCGATCGCTCGCCACCGCACGATGGCAGGTCAAGACCTCCATCGACGTGCAACTGACCGCGGCGGTCCGCGGCTTGTCCCAGGCCGCCGTGGACAACGGACCGGCGCTGTCGCGCGTACTGCCCGACCTCCCCGGGCTGACGTTCCTGCGCGAGGTGCACAGCGCGCGGATCGACTCCCACCTGTCCGCCGTCCTCAGAGAACCCCCGGAGCGCCATCTTCGACCCGGTGAGGTGGCGGTTCCCTTCTCAGCCCTCGCCACCGCCGGCCCCGACATCGCGGCGGTGGTGGCCGTCGCCGTGCCGCCGCTGCTGCGGATGCTCGACCGCGGCATCGCCCTCGAAGCGCACGGGCAGAACACCTTGCTGGTCCTGGACCGGGACGCCCGGCCGGTCCGGCTCCTCTACCGCGACCTGGGTGGCGTCCGGATCAGCCCCCGCCGCTTCGCGAACTGCCCCGCTCTCCTCGGCGGCCTGACGACCGATGATCCGGTCGCCCTGCACACCAAGCTCGCCGGCGCGCTGGTCATGCTCCTGGCGGAACTCATCCACCGAACCGGGGACGAGACGCTGTGGCACCACGTGGCCCGCACCATCGATGCCACCTACGCCGAACTGCCCGCCGACAGCTGGAACCGTCAGCACCGAGCCCTGTTCTTCGCCCCGGCCCTGCCCGTGAAGGCCTACACCACGATGCGGCTGGCCGACGACGCCCGAACCGACGTCTGGGGGTGGACCCCCAACCCGCTCGTCGGCCACCGGTGACGAGCAGCGCGCTCCACCGCTGACAAACGGCCGGCGACGGGAGGCCCGAGCTGACTGACAGTCATGATTCCGGGACGCGGAGGCCGGCAGGCCTTTACGGTGAGCAGGCGACACCTCACAAGCGGTGCTCTGTTCGGGGACTTTGACCAGATCCGGGGGGATCATGGCGTACTTCGTGGAACTGCCCGTCGGCTCGGTGAGCGAGGGCGAGGACGTGGTCCGGGTGGAGATCGAGCAGGTCGGGGAGGGGCTGGTGCAGGTCGCCCGGCCCGGACAGGTGGTGGCTCGGGCGACCCGCTCGCTCGGGGACATGCTGGCCGGGGTGCGTCCGGTCGCGCAGGACTTCATCGAGGGGTTCCGGGGCCTGGCGCACGCCCCGGACGAGATCAGCATCGAGTTCGGCCTGTCCTTGTCTGCCGAGGCCGACGTGGTGATCTCCAGTACCGCCGCAGAGGCCAACTTCAAGGTCTCGCTCACCTGGAACCGGCAGCCCGCCGAGGCATCGGCGCCTCCGGCGGCTTCGGACCCGGCCTAGTGTCCACGTCCCGCGCCGACGCCGTCGACGGGGCCGGGCCCGATGCGCTGGCCTCCGCCGTCGTCCGCATCCATGACCGTCGAGGCGTCCCGGTCGGCCTCGGCTTCCTGGTGACCGCCGATCGGATACTGACGTGTGCGCACGTGGTGTCCGCCGCGCTCGGCCTCCCTCCGGGAGCCGAGCCGGACGCCGACGCCCGCGTCGACGTCGACCTCCCGCTGCTCACCGACCCGCTGCTCACCGACCCGCTCGCCGCAGCCGACGGCACAGGCGGCACAGGCGGCTCAGGCGGTACGCGCGTTCCCACGGCTGTCGAACGGTGGGCGCCCGCCCACCCGCACGGCGCCGGGGACGTGGCCGTGCTGCACCTGTCCGCTCCGCTTCCGGGCGCCCGGCCGATCCGCCTGGTGGAGTCCTCCGACGTCTGGGGGCACACGGTGCGGGCGTACGGCCTGCCGAGCGGCCGCCCGGGCGGTGTCTGGCACTCCGGTGTCCTGAGGGCCCGGCAGGCCAACGGGTGGATCCAGGCCGACCTGGCCGCCAACGGCTACCGGGTCTCCCCGGGGTTCAGCGGCGGCCCGGTGTGGGACGAGCAGCTCGACGGTGTCGTCGGCATGATGGCGGTCGCGGAGACCGGCGACCCTCCGTCCGGCTACCTGATCCCCGCCGAGGGCCTCGCCGCCGTATGGCCGGAGCTTCGCGAACTGGCGCTGCCGCCGTCACCGTTTCGCAGTCTGCGCCCGCTTCAGGAATCCGACGCCCCGGTCTTCCACGGCCGTCGGGCGGAGACGGCGGAGGTCACCGCCCTGGTCGCCCGGGAACGGTGGACCACTCTCGTCGGCCCCTCCGGTTCGGGCAAGTCCTCCCTCGCGATGGCCGGCGTCATACCCCGCCTGCGCTCCCAGGGCATGACCGCCGTGGTGATCCGGCCCAACGCCGGCACCACCCCGCTGTCCGCGCTCGCCGCCGCGCTGTCTCCGCTGCTGGAACCGGATCTGACCGAACTCGAACGCCTCGAACGCCTTCCGGCGCTGGTCGGCCTGCTGCGCGCCCAGGGGCTCGGAGATCTCGCAGCTCTCCTGCTGGCCCGCCTCGGCACCGATCAACTGATCGTCGTGGTCGACCAGTTCGAGGAGATGCTCACCGGAACCGACCCGGCGGCTGTCGATGAGTTGGCGGCCGTGCTGTTCGGCCCGTCGCTCCCTGGGACCGTGCACGTGCTCACCACGCTCCGGGCCGACTACCTGGAGGCCGCGCTGGCCCATCCGAGTCTTGGCCGGGCCTGCAGCCGACAGGTCTACGCGCTGGGGCCGATGACCGGTGACCAGCTCCGGGAGATCGTCACCGCACCGGTGGCGGCGATTCCCTCGGTTCGCTACGAGGCCCACCTGGTGGACCGCATCCTGACCGATGCGGGCGGTGAGGCGGGTGCCCTGCCGCTCCTCGGCTTCACCCTCGACCTGTTGTGGAAGCGTCAGGCGGCCGGGGTTCTCAGCCACCGTGCGTACGAGGAGATCGGTCACGTCAGCGGAGCCCTCGGGGAGTACGCCGAGCAGGCCTGGGACAGACATGTCTCCGCCGGGGAGGAGTCGGCCGCCCGCCGGCTCTTCACCCGCCTCGTCCGCGTCCCCCTCGGCGCACCCGGTGCCACCCGCCGGACGGTTCCCCGCCAGGAGCTCGCCGAGGACGAATGGCACATCGCCCAACGGCTGGCCGGCACCCGGCTCCTGGTCATCGATCACAGTGCCGAGGGCGTCGAGACCGTTGAGCTGGCCCACGAGGCCCTGATCACCGCGTGGTCCCGGCTGCGCGACTGGGTGGGCGAGGACCGTGCGTTCCTGGAGTGGCGGGAATCCGTCCGGCACGACCGCCGGCGCTGGGACCACGCCGGTCAACCCGCCGACCTGCTCCCCACCGGGCCCACCCTCGCCACCGCCCGCACCTGGCAGCGCGAGCGCGGTGCCGAGCTGTCCGAAGCCGAACGCACCTACCTCGAACTCGCCAGGCGGCACGACCGGGCCCGCGGCCGCCGGCGCCGCACCTTCCGGACCGTCCTCGTCGCGGTGATCACCGTCTCCCTCGCCCTGGGCGTACTGTTCGCCACGGCCCGCCGCGACGCCGCGGAGCGCCAGGCCGACTCCGACTCCCGCGCCCTCGTCCAGGCCTCCCAGGACGACATGGCCTACGACCCGGTACGGGCCGTGATGATGGCCCTCGCCGCGTACCGGACGAAGCCCACGCCGGAGGCCCGGAACCAGCTGATGCGGCAGTACCTCCTCCGGGCCGGCGCGGACTCCCTGTTCTCCGGCATGTCCGGAACCGGCGGGACGTTCAGCACCAGCCGAGACGGTGACGTCGTCCTCTCCCGCGACGCCATGGCCCACGTCGTCCTGTTCGTCCGCGGCCGGGACAGCACCGTCCACAGCTGGCCGGTCCCGGCGGGGTACGCCTTCTACCTGATGGTCTCCCCGGACGGACGCCGAGCCGGATTCGTGACCGACGACGGGACGGGAGGCTGGTTCGACGTCGACAAGGAGAGCACCTCGCCCATCGGCCAGGTGCACCAACTGCCCCGGGTGGACGGGGCGATGCAGATCTCCGCGGCTCCTGCCGACGCGACCGCGATGTCACCCGACGGGCGCTACATCGCGGTTCCGACCCGCGACAGCCTGGTCTGGTGGGATCTGGACGCGGGGACGATCGCCGGCCGCGTTCCCGCACCTCAGAACATGGGAAGCGGGCTGTGGTTCGGCTCCGACGGGCATTCCCTGCTCGTGAAAACCAGCAACGGTAGTACCGGACTGGCCTCCGTGGACATGGCCGGCGGCGCCGCGCGGAACGTGGTGATGCCTGCTGATCACCAAGGGGTCCTGCCCTCCGGGGACCGGACCACCGTCGCCGTCGTCCAGACCCACGAACCCGGACAGGGCAGTGGCACGAAGAGCACCGTACGACTGATCCGGGTGTCCGACGGATCCGTGGTGGGGAAACCGTACGAAACCACGGAGACGATCGCCCCGGCGACCGAACTGATCGCGGCGAACGCCGACGGCCACCGGATCGTGATCAACGAAGCCGCCAAACTGACGCTCCTGGACCTCGACCGGGGAAAAGCCGTCGCGTTGGTGGACGAACCGGGCCGCCTGTACGAGCACGCATCCGCTCTCCTCTCCACCGGCGGGAAGGAGTATCTCGCCGGTCAGGGACGGAGCTCCATCTCCTACACCGAGATCCCCGCGGGCGGGGAGGACACGGCCGCGGCCGACACCGTCCACCTCAGTCGGGACGGCAGAAAGATCACCATCCGCCTGACGGGCGGCACCGACCTCGAACTCCACGAGCCCGGGCTCGACATCGGAAGGCTCCTGACCAGAACAGCCCTGCCACAGCCGGCCTGGAAGGGCAAAGGCGACCGCCTCCTGTCCAACCGGGACGACACGCTCATCGCGCTCCGGGACGGCCCGAACACCGTCTCCGTCCGAGATGCCTCCACGCTACGAGCGGTCGCCCGCATCACCGCGGCACCACCACCCCAGGGCGACTCGGCAGCCGACGGCTTCAGCTACTTCTTCGACGGGGCCGACCGCCTGGTGACGGTCTCCGGCACCCAGATCCAGCAGTGGGAGGCCAGAACCGGCGTCCGGTTGGCACAGTTCGACGCGTCCGCGTTCCATCCCCGGGCCGACAAGCCCGGCACGCCACAGATGTACGTCGGCCCGCACTGGCAGGAGGGAAAGCTGACCGTGGTCGTGCACGACGACCCCGTGATCCGTGTCGTCGACATGGGCACCGGCACCGGCACCGGCGCCACCGTCGGCACCGGCCACACCGTCACGTCGCTGAACCCGGGCATCACCGACCTGATCGCGGCCCGGTTCGACGAGAGCGGCCGCTACCTGGCCGTTCTCCGCCGCAACAGCGTCATCGACCTGTGGCGGCTCGACCCCCTGCAGAGGGAAATCGGCCCCCTCCCCACCACCAGCACACCGGGCCAGAACGCGGCCATCACCCGATTCGTCGACGCCCAAGGCCGTTTCATGATCGCGGCCGACAACTCCATCCGGATCTACCAGGTCGGCGGCCAACCTTCCGTCGACTCCTACGACTTCCGCAACGTGACCGACAACAGTCTGCAGGAGCCGCTCACGTTCCTGGACGCCACCAACGACGGAAAGACCCTCCTCATCCGCGCCGAGAACGACTTCGTCCACCGGATCGTCCTCGACCCCGACGCTTGGCAGCGGAGCCTGTGCCGCATCATCAACTACCGCTCCTTCACCACCGATGAACGACGCACCCTGCCAGTCCGGGTACCCGACCGTCCCCTCTGCCCTCCCACCAAGCCCTGAAGCTGCGGACGGCACCGGAAGAGACGCCGACTACACAGTGAACGCGCAGATCCGAGCTGCCACCCGCAACCGCTCCGGACGGTAGCCGGCGTTCTCGGGCGTGCGTCCGGCCAGGCCGGGCCTTCGGGCGAGATCAGCAGGGCGCGCAGCTCGTTGCTGATACGGTGCCAGGTGGCCGGGGAGAGCGGGGAGAGCTGCCGACGCACGACATGTCGTCGCCTAGGGCCTGTTTCAGAAGTGGATCAAGGTCATGCGATGATCATGTTCCATGGCTCGGGGAGATCTGACGGATACCCAGTGGACAGTGCTGGAACCGCTGCTGCCGCAGGGCATCAAGGCCGGTCGGCCGCCGGTGCACACCAAGCGGCAGCTGATCAACGGCATACGGTTCCGCACCCGCTCGGGCATACCGTGGCGGGATCTGCCCGAACGCTATGGGCCGTGGGAAACGGTGTACGGGCTGTTCCGCCGCTGGCAGCGCGACGGCACGTGGCACCGGATTCTCGAGCAGCTTCAGGCCCGCGCCGACGCGAAGGGCCTGATCACCTGGGACATCTCCGTGGACTCCACGATCGCTCGCGCGCACCAACACGCGGCCGGCGCGCGCAAAAGGGGGACCTGCAAATCGAGCCGCCCGGCGGCGTCTTCACCGAGCCCGACGACCACGGACTCGGACGTTCCCGCGGTGGGCTGACCACCAAGATCCACCTGGCGGTCGAGCAGGCACAGAAGCTGATGTCGCTCGTGATCACCGCCGGACAGCGCGGCGACTCCCCACAGTTCCAGGTCGTCCTGGACCGTATTCGTGTGCCGCGTCCCGGCCCGGGACGGCCGCGCACCCGGCCGGACAAGGTCCGCGCCGACAAGGCGTACGGCTCCCGCGCGAACCGCGTCTACCTGCGCAGACGCCGCGTCGGCTGCACGATCCCGGAGAAGCGCGACCAGATCGCCAACCGCAGGAAACGAGGCTCGCACGGCGGCCGGCCACCGAAGTTCGACAAGGACGACTACAAGGAGCGCCACGCCGTGGAGTGCGGGATCAACCGCCTCAAGCGCCACCGCGCTGTCGCCACGAGGTACGACAAACTCGCTGTCCGCTACGAGGCGACCGTACTGGTCGCAGCCATCAACGAGTGGCTGTGACCAGCACTTTCGAAACAGGCCCTAGCCTGGAGCAATGCATCTGAGCCGCGCGCACCGGACCGCCGAACTGCTGCTCGCGGAGATCCCCCTGCGCTGGGCACACTCCCGTCAGGTCCTTGAGCAGGCCCAGCTTCTCGCGCCGGTGCTCGGTGCGGACGGCGAGTTGGTCGCGGTGGCAGCGATTCTCCACGATGTCGGCTATGCCTCCCCTGCGGTCGACACCGGCCAGCACATGATCGACGGCGCACGGTACCTGAGCCGCTCGGGCGTTGATCCGACGGTCTGCTCGCTCGTCGCCTACCACTCGTCGTCGGAATGGGAGGCTGCCGAACTGGGCTTGTCTGCCGAGCTCTCAGCGTTCCGCCGACCGCCGTCGGGGTTGTTGGACGCCCTCACCTACTGCGATCTCACCAGCGGACCCGACGGGACCGTGGTCGACCCCGTCTCCAGGATCGACGAGGTACTTCGCCGGTACGGTACGGACCACGTCGTCCACCGCGCCGTGTCAGCGGCCCGGCCGACGCTGCTGACCATGGTCGACCGTATGGAGGAACTGCTTGCCAAGTCCAGCCGACACTGATCAACCGAGGTAGGGGGACGCCTCGTTCCGAAAGCCGTGGGCGAGCCGAAGCCTGGTCGTCGGGGCGATGTCGAGCACTTCCAGATCCTCACGCGGCACCCACCGGACCTCGAACGACTCGGAGCTGGCGCTCAGTTCGCCACCGACCGGCCTCGCCCGGAAGCACAGGGAGAACTCCTGCCGGACCTCCCCGTCGGAGAACTCGATGACGTGGCCGGGGTCACTGTACGTACCGACGAGGCCGGTGACCTCAACCTTGATACCCGTCTCCTCCCACACCTCCCGGACAACGGCCCCCGGAAGGTCCTCACCGACCTCAAGAACTCCACCCGGCATCCCCCACCGGCCGTTGTCGGAGCGCCGCTCCAGCAGGAGTTCGCCCCGGTCGCTCATGACGAACGCGGTGACGGCGGGCACGATCCGATGGGCCTTCGGGGCGTTGGGGTCGTCGAAGTAGTCGGTACGGCTCACGACGCCTGCCTTGGTAGGGGAACAGCACTGGCCCAGACCTTTTCGAAGCTGTGCTGGTAGGTCAAGGCCAGCTGGGCACCGGCAACACGCCTCAGATGGAGCACCGGAGTGAGGGGGGCACTCACCCCGTAGATCTGGGTGTTGACGAGCATCTCGTCGTCGAACCTGTACAGGGAGTTATGTAGCGTGGACCGGTGGGCCCGGAACTCGATGCCGGGCGTCCCGTAGAGCGGCCGGTAGAGCTTCATCACCTCGCGCACCTTGTAGGCGACGCCCGCGCCGATCTCCTCCTCGTCTCCCCGCCGGGCGATCTCTGGGCTGTCCGGGTCACCCAGGAGCATACGGACGCGAACTCCCGATCGCGCCCGCTCGGCGAGCATTCGATGCCATCGCGGGTTCTCAGCGAGGTGCACGCCGGCATGGACGAGAACCCCGATCTCGATCGTGGCGCGCTCGGCGAACTGCAGCCACAAGTCCGGTGGCACGGACGAACGGTGGGGGTAGACGTGGACGATCTCAGCGTCGGCCTCGTCCAGGCGCTGTGTCTCGGATTTCGCGTCCGGCCAGAGGTAGTCCTCATCGATCTGCAGCTTGGCCGCTGCCGCCTGCCGGTGTCGCCGGTATGGTTCGCGGTTCTTGAGGATCCAGCGCTCCACGGTCTTGGCGTCCACTCCGCAGTGCTCCGCCAGTTCCTTCTCGGTGACCCCGCGGATGACGAGAGCCGACCGGAGACGTTCGTTCGCCATCACACTCCCGGGTGGGACGTCTTGGGACGTACTGAGGCCTCTGGACGATACAGATGACGTCCCAAGACGTCCAGCTCAGCTCTGATCATGTCCCGATCCCTCCAGGCATTCTGATTCCCAGCCGGCTCAGCTGGTCGAATCGGCTCTCCCGCCGTACGACTTCTGCACGTACGCCGTACGTGCCTCACGTCCGAAGCCGCTCGGCTCCACTGCCCCACCCGTCCGACAGCGGCTCCGCCCCAGATCGTCAGGGGCGAGGTGCGCGTATCCACACCGGTCTGGATCCGTCCGTGCGTTGCCGGCCCACTTGCCGGGCCCAACGCGGACGTACGACAACCGGACTCACTCCGATCTCCGACAGCGGAGGACTACGAGGAAGACGTATGGAGATGACTGAACACGCTCCCCCGCAGCACACGGTGGTGATCGCCTCCGGTGGACTGGACAGCACCACCGTCGCCTACTGGCTCGCCGACGCTGGCAGCCGGCTCACACTGCTCTCCTTCGACTACGGGCAGCGCCATCGGAAAGAACTCGACTTCGCACAGCGGGCAGCCGGCCGCCTCAGTGCACGCCACGAGGTGGTCGACCTGAGCAGGCTCGGCCGCCTGCTGGCGGGCTCGGCGCTGACGGACCCCGCTGTCAAAGTGCCCGACGGCCACTACACCGCCGTGAGTATGCGCAGCACCGTGGTACCGAACCGGAACGCGATCATGCTCTCGATCGCCGTGGGCGCGGCGGTCGCCGCGGGAGCGGATGCGGTGGCGTTCGGCGCCCATGCCGGCGACCACACCGTCTACCCGGACTGCCGCGCCGAGTTCTTCGACGTGTTCGGCGACGTGGCCCGGGTCGGCAACGAGGGGTTCATCCACGAGGGCTTCCAGCTGCTGGCGCCGTTCATCGACCAGACGAAGGCCGACATCGTGAAGGTCGCCGGTCAGGTCGGTGTGCCGTTCGCGGACACCTGGTCGTGCTACCGCGGCGGCGAGCTGCACTGCGGGACGTGCGGGACATGCACCGAGCGGATCGAGGCGTTCGTGCTCGCCGAGGTCGAGGACCCGACCGAGTATGCCGTCGCGCCCACCGGGGCGGCCCGATGAACGGGATCGCCGCGACCGGCCGGCACCGGATCGGGAAGACCTTCCGGTTCGAGGCGGCCCACTCCCTGCCCGATCTGCCGGAGGGGCACCAGTGCGCACGGATGCACGGTCACTCCTACGCGGTGGAGTTCGTTCTCACCGCCGACCGGCTGGTGCCGCCCGGGTTCGTCACCGACTTCGGCGAGCTCGCCCCGGTGAAGAAGCTGATCGACAGCACGCTCGACCACCGGGTGCTGAACGACGTCGTGCCGGTCGCGCCGACGTCGGAGAACCTCGCCGCCTGGCTGGCCGCCTGGTTCGTGGAGCACGTGGAGCCGTCGCTGCCGGGCCGGCTGGCGTCGGTGCGGGTGTCGGAAACGGTCAGCAGCTGGGCCGAGTTCGTGCTGGAGGAGCGATGAGCGTGTCCGGGGGTGAGGTCGCCGGCGGCAAAGGCCTGTTGGTGGCGGAATGCTTCGGGCCGACGTTCCAGGGCGAGGGTCCGAGCGTCGGGCAGCAGTCGCTGTTCGTCCGGCTGTCGCGGTGCAACCTCCACTGCCCGGGGTGCGACACCCCGGAGACGTGGGACTGGTCCCGGTTCAACCCGCGCGAGGTGTCCACGCGGCACGGCGTCGAGGATCTGGCGGCGTGGGTGATGGCCCGCTCGCCCCGGCTGGTGGTGGTCACCGGCGGTGAGCCGCTGCTCCAGCAGCCCCGGCTCGTCGACCTGATGCAGTTGCTGTCGGGCCGCAGGGTGGAGGTGGAGACGAACGGCACCATCGTCCCGATGCCGGAGCTGGTCAAGTCGGTCTCGGGGTTCAACGTGTCGCCGAAGTTGGAGGCCTTCGCCGCGCCCGGAGACCGGCGGATCGTCCCGGAGGCGCTGGAGGCGTTGGCGGCCTGCGGGAAGGCCCGGTTCAAGTTCGTCGTGCACGAGGCCAGCCAGCTCGACGAAGTCGCCTCTCTGGTGGAGGAGTTCTCGCTTTCCGACGTGTGGGTCATGCCGGAGGGGGCGAACAGCCGGGTGGTCCTGCGCAGGATGCGGGAGCTGGCGGACGAGGTACTGGAGCGGGGCTGGAACCTGACGCCGCGGCTGCACACGCTGCTCTGGGAGACCGAACGTGGCCGGTGAGAACAGCGAAGCGCCTGAACGGCGCGGTCGTTCCGACTTCCCTAGGCCGCGCGTGTTGGGTAGCGGCCAAGTATGCGGTGCAGTGGGGAGCGGGATCCTGCATGCCGTCCAGGCACGACCCACTATAGCCAACTCCCGTCCTGTGCGCGCACATTCGCTGATGTCCTTCCTCGTCGAACCCCGGCACCTGAAGGCCGCCGCACGGGCCTGCATGCGCCGCGCGGGGTCGCCGGGCGCCGACGGGATGAGCTGGGCGCAGTTCCGGCAGGGCATGGACGGCCGGCTGGAGGCCCTGGCCGAGGAGCTTCGGACGGGCTCCTGGCGACCCAGTCCGCTGCGCGAGGTGGCGATCACCACCTACACCGGCAAGGCGATGCCCTCGGTGATCCCGACGGTGGCGGACCGGGTCGTCCAGCGGGCGATGCGGTCTGCGATCGAGCCGGTGCTGGAGCAGCGGGCGTTCGCCGACTGGGTCTCGGGCTACCGGGCCGGGCGGAACCGGGTCACCGCTGTGCGCGACTCCGACCGGCACCTACGGGAGGGCTTCCGGTGGGTGGCGGACGTGGACGTGCGACGGGTCTCCGAGGGGTCGTCCGCGGCTGAGGTCACCGACTGGCTGGCCGAGCACGTGGCGGACGGCTCGTTCCTACGGTTGTTCGAGCGGGTGCTGGAGCCGTTGCCGTGTCCGCTCGTCCCGGGCACGGCGCTCGCGCCGCTGCTGATCAACCTGCGGCTGTCGCGGGCGGACGCGAGGCTCGCAGGGCTGCGCACGGTGCGGTTCGCGGACAACTACTGCGTCTTCTGCGACGGCGCCGAGCAGGCCGGAGAGGCCCTCGAAGCCATCACCGGCGCACTGGCGCGCTGTGGGCTGCGTCCCAACCTCGCCAAGTCCAAGGTCTGGGCCGGCGTGAACACCGAAGACCTGTTCCTGATCGCCGGATGAAGGGGCAGCGATGATGATGAACCTCATCGGCCACAGGCTCGCCTGGGTGCCGGTGCCGGGCGGTGTCTGCCTGTTCGGCGACCGGAAGAAGCCGGTGAAGGTGGTCGACCTGGAGTGGACGGCGACCCCGGTCACCCCGGCCCAGCTCGGCCTCGCTCCGGACCACCGGCCGCTGATCGGGGTAGCCCAGGCGCAGGCGGCCCGGATCGCGGCAGACCTGGG
The DNA here is from genome assembly GCF_040687675.1 of Kitasatospora sp. NPDC056731. Taxonomy (NCBI): domain Bacteria; kingdom Bacillati; phylum Actinomycetota; class Actinomycetes; order Kitasatosporales; family Streptomycetaceae; genus Kitasatospora; species Kitasatospora sp. NPDC056731. The sequence goes on along the minus strand of NZ_JBFBNR010000002.1, from coordinate 143,093 downwards.
CGGCCGGCTGCCGCTGTCGAAGGAGTGGGAGTGGGCGGCCTCCGGGCCCGAGCGCCGACGGTACCCGTGGGGAGACGAGGAGCCGGCCGAGGGACGAGCCAACCTCCGCGACCTCTGCGGAAGGCTCACCCCGGTCAGCTCCCACCCCCGGGGCCGGACGCCGACCGGGCTGTGGGACATGGCGGGCAACTGCTGGGAGTGGACCGCCTCGAAGACGATCGGCGGCGGCTTCGTGATCCGGGGCGGTTCCTACAACTCCCTTCCGCTGTACGCCCGGTGCACGTTCCTGAACGCCGCGCCGGCCGAGCTCGGCTCGCCGGGCATCGGCTTCCGGGTGGTGAGGGCGGCGTGATCGGCGACCTGGTGATCGCGGGCTGCTCCCGTCGCAAGGCGCTGGAGGCCGGCCTCCTGCCCGCCCTGGAGCGCTACGCAGGAGGCATCGCCCCGCAACTGCACGCCCGCTTCGCCGATCACCCGCACGCCCGCAGTCGGATCCGCTTCCTGTCCGCGGCCTTCGGCCTGGTGCGTGCGGACGACTTGATCGCCTCGTACGACCAGCGCCTCGACTCCGACCGGGTCGAGGGGCTGCGCCTGATCGTGAACGGGCAGCTGCGACGCGACTTCGCCGCCCACGGCGTTCCACAGCGGGTGCTGCTGGTCCTCGAACCCGACTACCTGGTCCTGCTCGCCGACCTCCTGGCCCTGCCGGAGCGACCGGTCCTGCACTGGATCCCCGACCCCCGCGGCTGGCCCCAGGCCGCCGCCGTGCTCGACGAATGGAGGTGGCCGTGATGCACATCAGCCTCGCGGGCGCGCTCAAGACCCAGGCCAATGCCCACCGGTACTTCACCACCGGGTTCACCGAGCGCACCGGCCTGAACTGGCACCAGCCCACCCCTGCGCAAGCCGCCGCCGGCCGGACGATGTCGGTCGTGATCCCGGCCCGCAACACCGCCTACGCCCTGCCGACGGTGCTGAACGCGCTCGGCGCACAGCAGCACGCGGCCGACGTGGAGGTGATCCTCGTGGACGATGCCTCCACGGACGCGACGTTCGAGATCGCCCGCCGGCACCCCGTGGTCACCACCGCGGTACGCCTGGCCGAGCGACGCGGCTCGGCGGCGGCGCGCAACGCCGGTGCCCGCCTCGCCCAGGCACCGACCGTCCTGTTCGTCGACGCGGACATGGTGCTACCCCCGCACGTGTTCGCCGATGTCGCCGTGCGCGCCGAGGCCGACACCGTGCTGACCGGGTTCCGGCACAACGTCGCCTATCGTGCGTCGCCCTGCGGTGAGCCGCTGCTGCCCAAGGCGCCCCCGCTCCTCGGTGCCGACCACCGCGTCACCTGGAAACCCCCGGTGGGCAAGGTCCTGCCGTACTCCGGCCTCACGCTCACCGACGCGCTGGATGGGCGCCCGCTGGATGCCACCAACGACTTCCAGACCCTCGGGTACGGCCGGTCCTACTACGACTGGGACCTGCCGCGGATGGTCGTCACCGCGCTGCTGGCCGTTCCGCGCGAGCAGCTGGTCGACGTCGGCGGCTTCGACGAGGAGTTCGGGGTGCTGGGCTGGGGCATGGAGGACACCCACCTCGGCGCGGCCCTGATCGCCTCCGGCTGCCTCGTGGTCCCGCTGCGTCAGGCCGTGGGCTTCCACCTCGACCCGCCGGACGCCGCCGCCCAGTGGCAGGCCAAGCTCGCCTCCTGGCCCGCGACGCTCGCCCACTACCGCCACCTGCTGTCCCTCCCCGCCCCCGTCGACCGCGGCGACGCCTTTGTCACCGCCGCCGACAAGCACCTGACCGACGCCGAGGTGATCACCCGATGATCCGCGCCTTCGCCGCTGCCACGTTCGGCGGCACCACCGTCGTGCACGACCCCGCGGTCGGCACCAACCACCTGCCGCCCCAGCCGTTGCCCGCCGGCTGCTTCCCCCTGGACGACCGGCAGGTGGCCGCCTGGCCCGAGGCCGACCCCTCCGTCCTGCCGCTCGACTTCCCGCTGAGCATGTGCTGGTCCCCGATCGTGCGCTGCAACCTCGCCTGCCCGCAGTGCCTCGACGACAAGAGCGTGCGCGAGTCCACCGCGGCCGAGCGGCGCGTCCTCGCCGGCCACATCGCCGCCTCGGGGGTTCTGGGCGTGGACATCTCCGGCGGCGAGCCGCTGCTGCTGCGCGACCTGCCCGAACTCGCCCGCGCCATCCGCCACCAGGGCACCAACGTGGTCAGCTGCACCACCAACGGGTGGCACCTCACCCGCCGTGCCGAGGAACTCGCCGACTCCCTCGACGCGATCCGGGTCTCCCTCGACGGCGCCACCGAGGCCACCCACGACCGCTGGCGCGGCCAGGACAGCTACCGGCGCGCCGTCACGGGCATCCGCGCCGCCGTCGACGAAGGCCTGTTCGTGCAGCTCCAGATGGTCCTCATGCAGTCCAACCAGCACGAGGCCCAGGAACTGCTGGACCGCGCCGCCCAACTCGGTGCCGGCGGGGTGACGTTCCTCCAGATGCTCCCCATCGGCGACGGCGCCGCCCTCGCGGCCGAGCAGATGCTCACCGACGAGCAGGCCCAGGACATCGTCGGCCCGCTCGCCATCCCCGACGGCGTCCGCATCCGGCTGCGTACCCGCACGAGCGCGCACGGCTTCACCGTCCTGCGCGCCGACGGCTACGCCTGGCGCAACACCCACGGCGCCACCGGTATCTCCGCGTCCGTCCCCGTCACCAGCCCGGCCGACCTGCGCCTGCCCACGTCCGGGAGCACCTCGTGACCAACTCCTCGCGCACCGGCAGGCGGGTCTTCGCACAGCGCGTCCCGTACGCGCCGACGCACTACCAGTGCTTCGACGCGGCCCGCCTGATCGCCGAGTCCGTCGTCGGGATCGACCCGGACGTGACCTGCGTGATCGGCGTCGCCTCCGGCGGGATCAAACCGGCCCGCCTCATGGCCGACTACCTCAAAGTGCCCTTCCACACCGTCGCCGCCAGGCACAACAAGAGCGACGCCCCGTTCCAGCAGGCCACCGGCGACGTCGAGGTCCAGCTCGCCAACTCCCTGCCCGGGCGCCTGTCCGGGACAGTGCTCCTCGTGGACGACATCGCCGGCACCGGAGCGACGTTCACCGCCGTGACCGATGCGCTGAAAGACCGGCTCGACTACTCCGCCGAGATCATGACGGCGGCACTCTTCCGCAACCGCGGGTGCGCGCAGACCCCCGACCGGTGGGCCTGGAGCGTCGACGACTGGGTCGTCTTCCCCTGGGAGAGGCCGCACAGCGGCCAGACCCAGCCCGTCCCCGCCCTGAAGTGGGTGAGCGCCCGGTGATCACCCGCCCCTCCTCCCGCGGCGTTCTGCTGGTCCTCGTCTCCTGGACCCCGGACGCCCCGGCCGGCATCGAACGCGCGACGGCCGCACTGGCCCTCGGGCTCGCCCGCAACGGCCACCGGCCCGTCATCGCCACCGCCGCACCCCAGCCCGAAGGCCCCGGCCTCCCCGGCGTCATCATCGCCCGATTGCGCCTCGACGACGTCCAGTTCCCGTGCGACGACGACGTGCTGCGCCGCGCCGTCACCTACCAGGACACCAGGCTGACCCGCCAGATCCGAGACCTGATCACCGAACACCGCATCGACACCGTCCTGTTCACCGACGCGCTGTGGGGCCTCGGCCGCCTTCGCGGTGACATCCCCGGCCACGTTCGCCGGGCCCTCGCCGCCCACGTCAAACCGCACACCCTCGACGCCGGGCCGGCCCTCGCCCGCGCCACCCGCGTCCTCGTGCCCTCCGCCGTCGTGCGCGACGAGCTGGCCGGCTGGGGCCCGCGCAACCTCCGCGTCGTCCCCAACGCACTCATGCCCAACCCCACCGTGGCCCCACCAGCACCGGAGCTCCGCGAGCAGCTGCGCCGCAGCGGCCCGGTGCGCGTCCTTGCGCGGCTCGGGCCGGAGAAGGGCGCACTCGACCTGCTGGAGGCCGCCTCCGGCTGGGACCGGCCCCTCGAAGTAGCCCTCGCCGAAGCGGGGTTCGAGGACAGTACGGGATCCCAGTCCGCACTCCTCCACGCCTGCAGGAAAGCAGCCGCCCGAACTCCGAACGTCCGTCTGCACGGGGCGCTGGCCTGGGACAAGGTGCTTCCCTGGCTCGCCGGCGCGGCGGTGGTCATCGTGCCCAGCCACCAGGAGACCTTCGGCCTGGTGGCGCTGGAGGCGATGAGCGTCGGCACCCCGGTCGTCGCCTACCGGGTCGGCAACCTGCCCGCCCTGATCAGCCCGACCGGCGACGGCGACCACCTCCTCGTCGACCGCGGCGATGGTCCGGCTGCTCTCCACAAGGCGGCACAAACACTGCTGGAAGATGACATACTGTACGCCGCGACTACACAGACCGTGTATCGGCGAGCGGCCCAGTTCAAGCCCCGCCGAATCGCTGACTTCTTCCTAGAGGCGGTGTCGTGATGCCCGAAAACCCCGTATCCCCTGCGCCGTTGCTGCTCGTCGACGGATTCAACCTCCTGTGGGCCGGCACCTTCGGCTTCCCTGCCCCGATCTTCTCCCGCGACAAGACCCGCGAACTAACCGGTCTGTTCGCCTTCTTCGCCCTGCTGCGCGCCACGGTCCGCGACGACCTCGACGTCGAGCAGCCCGAGGTCCTGGTCGTCTTCGACGGCGAGCACGGTACGTCCGAGCGCGTCGCCGCCGACCGGGAGTACAAGGCGAACCGGGAGGCGACACCGGAGGCGCTCAAGCCGCTGCAGTTCCTCGCCCCGGTGAAGGACGGCCTGGACGCGTACGAGGTCCGGTGGGTCGAGGTCGGCGATGCCGAGGCCGACGACGTCATCGCCACGCTCGCCACCCGGGCCGCCGCCTCCCGGCCGGTCCTGATCATGTCGCGGGACATGGACTTCTACCAGCTCCTCGACGACCGCGTGCGCATCCTCAACCGCTCCCGGAAGTCCTCCCAGCGGATCATCACCGCCGACCAGGTCCTCGCCCGCTACGGCGTCACCCCCGCCCAGTGGCCGGCCTTCCGCGCCCTGACCGGCGACAAGTCCGACAACATCCCCGGCGTCCGCGGCATCGGGCCGAAGGTCGCCGCCACCCTGCTGCGCGACGGCATGCCGCTTCGCGACCTGCCCGGCTCCGGGCGGCTGACCGGCGCCAAGGGCACGGCGATCACCAGCGCCTGGGCCGACGTACTGCGGTGGGAGGCGATGATCACGGTGCGCCGCGACCTGGACGTGCCCGTCGCCCTCCGCGGCGAGGCCAGCCCGCAGCTACCGAAGCCCGCCGACGTCGTCGAGAAGCTCGGGCTGTGGTGAGCAGTGCCGGCCCGGGCTCGGTCCTGGCCGCCTTCGCACACCCCGACGACGCCGAACTGTGGGCCGGCGCCACCCTCGCCCTCCACTCCCGGTGCGCCGCCGTCACCATCGTCGTCCCGTACCGCGACGAACTCCGCGACGCCGAGGCCCGCAAGGGCGCCGCCGTCCTCGGGGCCGAACTACGCCAAGTGCCCCGGCTCGACCACGCCACCATGCAGCAAGTGCTGCTGGAGGCAGAGCCGGACGTCGTCATCACCCACCCGCTCAACGACGTTCACCCTGAGCACCGGGCCGTCGCCGCCGCCGTGCTCGCGGCCGTGCCCGAGCCTCGGATCGCCACCGGCCGGCCGAACCGCTTCTACACCTGCGACACCTACAACTCGCTCACTCTCGACGGCCCGGTGCGCGCCGACGTCATCGTGGACGCCACCGCGACCTTTGACAGGAAGATGGCCGCGCTGCGCGAGCACACGAGCCAGCCGATCGAGCAGCACTTCAGCCCCATGGCCGACACCCTCGGCCGGCTCTGGGGCGCCCGCATCGGCACCCGGTACGCGGAGGCGTTCACCGCCGTACCAATCCTCGGCTGCCTGCCCGGCGCCACCCACCTCTGAGCTGCCGCACTCCAGCGGCCCACCCCCCGTCAACTCACCCCCAAGGGATGACCATGACGTCCATACCCATGCAAGCCCAGCGCCGCCGCCCCGTCAACCGCCCGCGCGTCCAGGAGCTGACCCGCGAGCTGCTGCTCGCCCTCGGCGAAGACCCCGACCGCGACGGCCTCAAGGACACACCCCGCCGGTTCGCCGACTGGTGGGGCGAGTTCCTCGACCACGACCCCGGCAGGCTCGACACCAGCTTCGCCCAGGAGGGCCGGTTCGGCGACTTCGTCCTGCTGACCGGCATCGAGGCGTGGAGCGTCTGCGAGCACCACCTGCTCCCCTTCCGCCTCGACGTCTCCATCGCCTACGTGCCGGACACCGCCGTCCTCGGCCTGTCCAAACTGGTGCGGCACCTGGAAGCCCACACTCACGCCCTCCAGCTCCAGGAGCGCATCACCCACGACGTCGCTCACGACCTCGCCAAGGCCGCCGGCACCGACGACGTCGCCGTCTTCACCACCGGCGAGCACCTGTGCCTGAGCATGCGCGGTGTCAAGGCCACCTCAATCCGCACCACCACCATGTGCCGGCTCGGCCGCACCGAGAGCGACCCCGACCTGGCCACCCGAATCGAACGCCTCGCGCTCCCCGTCCGCGCGTAACCGCCTCCCACCCTCAACGCACCAGGAACCGATCTTGCCTGTCCACACCTTCACCCTCACGGCCTCACTGGGCACCGACGCGGCTGCGGCCGAAGTCTGGCAGCAGCTGAAGGCCTCTCCGCCCGTCGGCTGCACCTACGACCCCGAGGTCTTCACCCAGACCCCCGGACTGCGCTGCGAACGTGAGGCACCCACCCGGCTGGAGGCCGTCTTCGCCGTCGTCGGCGAGGTCCACATCACCCACAGCCTCCTCCTCGACGACCTGGGAGTGGAGAAGCTCTCCGAGTGGATCTGCAAAGGCGCGGACCGGCCCGACAGCCCCACCACGATCCACGCAGCCGACACCGCCGCGCAAGCCCTGCTCCTGGCGATCGACCGGATCCGGCGTCTCGGCCACGACGCCAACGACATCGCGAGGTTCACGGACCAGGTCCTCGGCAGCCCTCGCGCCACCTGATCACCAGGTCATGGGCATACCAACGCAGCGACACCTCAAGGCACCCCGCCTACCTGCCCTCGGCGCAAGAACGGTCATCCTGCTGGCCAGCCTCGCCACCGGCCGCCCTCGCAGGCAGCACCAGGCCGCCCACCTGCTCGCCGACTGCGGCTTCCGCGAGACAATGCTCGACCGCTCGTCCACGGCGGCCCGGGCTCTCTTCCAGGTGAAGAGCGCGACCGGGATCGCCCTCCAGCCCGAGCCGACGCGGGTCGGCCGGTAGGCCAGTAGGCCAGTAGGCCGTCAACTCTTGATCGGGCGGCAGTCCGCATCCTCCGAACGGTGGGACAGCCGAGTGTCACCGTCTCGGGCCGCCTGGCCCGAGACGCCCGCACCCTGAGGCGAGGGCGGTCCTGTGACCTGCCGGGTTCGACAGGGCTCCGGTCCGCGGAGGAGTGTGGTCCCGGACATGGGACGCGGGCGGCTGCGGGATCGAAGACCGTAAGACGCGACGGAGATCGGGAGTAGCAGTGGGCGAACGCAGTGGAATCGAGTGGACGGAGGCAACGTGGAACCCCACGACGGGGTGTGACCGGGTGTCGGCCGGGTGCGACAACTGCTATGCGCTCACGCTGGCGAAGCGGTTGAAGGCGATGGGCGCCGCAAAGTACCAGAACGACGGTGATTCGCGGACGTCCGGGCCCGGCTTCGACCTCACGCTCCACCCGGACGTCCTGCGGACGCCTTACGGCTGGCGCAGTCCGCGGACGGTCTTCGTCGACTCGATGTCCGACCTCTTCCACGCCCGTGTTCCGCTCGACTTCGTGCGCCGGGTCTTCGCGGTGATGGCCGATACCCCACAGCACACGTACCAGGTACTCACGAAGCGGGCCCGCCGAGTACGGCGCGTGGCGGACCGGCTGGAATGGCCGCCCAACGTATGGATGGGCGTGTCCGTGGAGAGCACGGAGGAACTCGGCCGGGTCGAGGACCTCCGTGCGGTCCCTGCCGCCGTCCGTTTCCTGTCCTGTGAGCCGCTGTTGGGCCCGCTGAACGGGCTGGAGCTGGACGGCATCCGCTGGGTCATCGCGGGCGGCGAGTCCGGTCCCGGACACCGACCCATGGAGGCGTCCTGGGTCCGGGACGTCCGCGACGCCTGTCTCCAGAAGGAGGTCGCTTTCTTCTTCAAGCAGTGGGGCGGTCACACCCCCAAGGCCGGCGGCCGCCTGCTCGACGGCCGCACCTGGGACCAGCTGCCCCTGCTCGTCAGCGCCTGACCGACGGACTCACCTCCAGGTTCTTGATCCTCGACACCTTCCCGCCGTTCGCGATGAGGCCTGCCGCGTACAGCTGCCGAACCGCCTTGCCCACCACGGTTTCCGGCACCTGGCCGTAGTAGTCGCCGAACACCTGGACCGTGTGGTCGACCAGCTTGAACGGCCGTCCCCGTTGCAGAAGGGTCCGGATGTTCTCGGCGATAGCCGGCACTGCCTCCTGCTGCACCTTCGCCGGGTCCGGCCTTTGCATCGTCGCCACGGTGAACAAGGCGTTGTCGTTGGCCTCCTCCTTCAGTTCGACCTCCTTCCACCAGGTGTCACGGGCACGAGCGTGCGCGTCGCCGAAGACCCACAGGCCATGGTTGCTGCGAGTGCCGAACACCAGGTTGTAGACAGCCTTCTGGCCCGGCCCCTTGGTGACCGGCACTGACACCATGCGCATGCCGGTCGCTTTTCCCAATCGCAGGCTGTACTCGGCGGCCACCTTCTCATCGGCGTCGCGCCTGTACCCGTCGGCGAAGTACCGCCGCCACCAGGTACCACCGCACACCGCGTCGAGGCGTTTGTTGGTACGTTCGTTACCCTTCGGGGAATGCGAGTTGCCACCTATCCGGCGCACCGCCATCATGCTGAAGTTGAGCAGCAGTTCGGTGGGCGGCCAGGCCCCGGTGGTACGCCGACGGGCGAGAACGTCAACCAGACGGTCGAACGGCAGCGCGAGCCCGCACGGGTCGAGGAACAGAAACAGCGGCTGGGCTGCCGCAGCGGCGAGCACCTGGTCGAACAAGCCGAGCACGTCGCCGTGGAAGGCCCGGGCGTCCACGCCGCGGGACCGGTACTCCCCCACCAGCGCTTCGAGTTGGGTGAACGACTCCGCGGAACGCTCCGCGAAGAAGCACGTCCACCGGACCAGCCCCTTCGACTGATGGTCAGCCGCCACCTTGAGCACCCGGTCGGCCGACCCGGAGTCGCCGTTGAGGTAGCGACCCTCCCCCGCGTACCCGTCCAGGTAGACCACTTCGCCACCCTGCGAGCCGGTCATGCCACCGAACTTCGGTATGTACCGGCTCAGCAGGTCGTGCTTGAAGACGCTCGGCAACGCCGGCTCGTCCCAGTACTCCCCCGAGGTGCCCTTCGACATCCGTCCCCTCCCGGCCCGACACCCGCACCAGTCATCGACCGTTACAGAGTGGGCGAGGCATGGCCCACACGTAAAGAGCACGTGCAGGCCATACTGATCTCACCCGAGTTGGGCAGCGCTCCCCTACACGTCGATGGCATCGCTGGTAGGGATCACAGAGCAGCACTCAGTAGATGGAGCCTGGGGCGATGGCCGGTGACCTCCACACCATCTGCGGTCGTAACCTGGCCCCGTGCGGTGGACGAGATCCACCGTTCAGACCCCGATCCCCCGCCGCCTCACTCCGGCTGCGGGCGGTGGTTGTGGAACAGGACAGTCCCCTCCACCAGGCCCTTCTCCACCACCGCCGGGGTGGCGCGCAGCCACTGGAGTGCCTCCGCACTGGTCGGGGTGTCGGCGACCAGCTTGTAGAAGGACAGGTAGCCCGCCACGCGTTCCAGGAGCACGCTGTTGGGGATCGGGATCGCCGCCCCGAAGGCGTCGAGGGGATCCCGGCCGGCGGCCCGGTAGCTGTCCATCGTGTGGAACTCGCCGGCGAGTCGACTGCGCTCGGGCGTGAGCCGGTCCCCGGGGATCGTCTTCAGGATCGCGGAGAGTTTCCCCTGGCTCTTGCTGTAGCTGTCACCCATGGCGAGTTTGAGCGCCGCGGCCGCCTCTTCGCCGAACGCGCGCAACTCGGTGGAGATCTTCCGCTGCGCCATCGTCTGCGGCTTCTCCTGTGACTTGAAACGACCGGTGACCGAGTCGAGCGCGTGCTGCATCTCATGGGTCACGGTCGCGGCGAATTCCCGCAGTCCGAGCGGTGAGGCCTGGTCCTTGGGCGGGGTGATCCGCAGCGCGCCGCCCTCTCCTTCGTTGCTGAGCGCGAACAACGCGCGCGCACCCCTGATGTCCGTCTGCTCGTCGATCTCGATGGTGATGGCGGACTCCTCCAGGGCCTTGAACAACTCCCGGTAGGGGACGCTGAATCCGTCACCGTCCTGCTCGCCGGACGCCTGTTGGAGCAGTTCCGCGAAACGGTCCGGCGAGAGGTGCTGCCGTGACCAGTCGGCCTTGGCGTAGGTGATGGCGCGCTGCACGACCGGCTCACCGGGGCGGGCCGCTGTTTCGTCCCCCGTCCTCCGCTGGACGGTGGACCGCTGTACCGGTGCGCTCGCCCCGACGGCGGACTGCGGGTGACCGCACCCCGCACCGTGCTGGTGCCTGGACCGCTCGATCACCCGCGAGACCGCGGCGTTGCCGATGCCGCGCTGCAAGGCGAGGACCGTCTGCGCAGACACGCCCCCGAGGTTCAGCCCCAGCCCGTCGGCCGCCGGAGCGGCCTTGCGGGGCAGGTCACGGCGCCGCTGCGGCTCCGACGGCTTGCCGGGGTCTTTCGCGTGCATGGGGAACCCCTCCGGAGGCGCGACAGGTGTTCCCTCTGACATATCCGGCCGGACTGTCGCCGCGCAGCACAACGGACGATCGGGCACCGTTCTGTGCTCCAAAGGGCACGCAACGGCCGGGGTACGCACCCGTGCTGTGCCCGGCGCGTCCCCGGCCCCGCCGGCGTGGTCAAGGAGGAGAACACGCCGGTGTCGAACGGATCAGCTGTTGCCGCCGCTGCCGCTGCCACCGCCGCCGTTGTTGCCGCTACCACCGCCGTTGTTACCGCCGCCGTTGTTACCACCGCCGTTGTTACCGCCACCGCCGTTGCCGGTACCGCCGCCGTTGTTGCCACCACCCCCGTTGTTGCCACCACCGCCGGTGGTGGGAGGCGGGGAGAGCAGGTTGAGCAGGTCGCCCAGAATGTTGGGCTTGTAGATGTACGTGTTGCCGCAGTTGTTCGAGAAGCCCGCGTCCTGGCCGACCACGCAGGCGATGCCGACGTCTCCGCCGCGCCTGTCCGTGCCGCCATGGCCGCCCGAGCCGGCGACGGCCCAGCTCGCGTCGGCAAGAACGAGAGCACTGGCAGCAGCTGCAACGACAGCGAATTTCTTGATCATCTCTCCACCTCTTGGTTGGTGACTTCGCTTCATGCTGCGGAATCCACGCATGCCACCACCGCACGACAGGGCGGTTAAATCGTAAAACTCGATAATATTTCACCCAATTCACCCAGGATTGACGGGCCGTCACCGCAGGGCAATCTGCTCACCGAACCCCGGTCAGGCCACGGAGCCGACCCACCGCCCGGCCGACTCCCCGACTCCCCGACTCAGAAACCCGCCGTATCGAGTTCAAGGCTCAGCGGAGGCGGTAGCTGCAGGGGGGTGCCGAAGGGGTGCGGACCTTCCACCCGGGTGTAGCCGAGCCGGCCCGGCTGGGAGAGCAGCGTGCAGGTGCGTTCCTGCCGGTCGACCAAGAGGTACACGGGAGCGCCGAACTGCGAGTAGCGCCGGCGCTTGGCGGTCCTGTCGGTTTCACCGTTCGACGGTGATGTCACTTCGACGACGAGCACGGTCTGGTCCGGGAGGAGCGCTCCCTCCGTCTTCGCCAGCTCGGCGGGCACGACGGCCAGGTCCGGCACGTAGAAGTTCTCCGTGCCGGGCAGGTCGAGGTTCCCGGAACCGGCACGGAGGTCGAGCTCGCGCATGCGAGGGCCGATCTGCTCACGGATCAGGTCGACAGCGCTCTCGTGGGCCCAGGACGGTGACACCGGGGTGATGACTCCCTCTACGATCTCGACACGGTCACCCGCAATATGCCGAATTGCATACTTCAGGGCCTGCTCCGGATTCGGCACCTGGCTGTAGTCACCTGGGCCGGCGTGCGCTGTACTCACGTGCTGCTCTCCTGTCCGGGATCTCAACCCGCAGAACGGACCAGTGACAGTCTGACGTGTCCGCCCCTGGGCGCCACCACATGACGTCACGATGCGTCGGTGTGACACGGGCGGCGGCCGCCGCCCGGCCGGCGGGCGGGTTCAGGGAGCCGCGAACAGCCGGGGGAAGCCCGGGGCCAGCCACGGCCGGCGGCCCCAGGCGAGCACCTTGCCCCGGGCGAGGGCACCGGTGGCGGTGTAGCGGCCCAGCGCGATGAGGAAGAACGCCACCGGGCCGGTGAGGATCGTGCAGTCCGGGCGGCGCGGCGGCTCCTGGCTCACCACGGCGGCACCGTCCGTGAAGGTCACCGTGAACCCGCCCAGGCCGCGCACCCGCAGCCGGTAGCAGGCGCTGTGGCCGGCCGCAGTGCGCGCGTCCAGCACCCGGGGCATCGCCGTCCGCAGGAAGGGCATCGTCAGCCCGACGCGGTGCCGGTCGATCGGGTGCGGCCGCCCGAGCGCGACGGCGATGTCGTAGAGGTGGCCCAGCATGTGGGTCAGCAGGTAGGCGCCGAGGGTGTCCAGGTCCATCGGGCCGAGCGGGGTCAGCACCGGCTCGGTACCGGCGCGCGAGTCGGCCGCCGCCGTGAACTCCCTTGCCTGCCGGGCGATCTCCCCGGCGAGCACGGTCAGGTCCCGCTCCGGCCGCCTGGCCAGCGAGGCCTCGTTCGCGGCAGCCAGCGAACCCGGAGTGCCGTCCCCGTACGGCCGTTCCTCGCCGGCGGCCAGTGCGGCCATCAGCTCGTTGGCCATCGCCAGGTGGGCGGCGGCCTCGCCGACCGTCCACTCGGCGCCGGGTATCGGGGTGTCGCCGCGGCCGCCGGCGAGCAGGGCGACGGCCTCGTCGCCGACGGCGGTGACGGCTTCGAAAAGCGCGGTGCGCGCGGCACCGGGGACGTGCTCGGGGAGCGGGAGGGTCATGCTGGTGAAGACTGGCCGACCCCCGCACCGCTGTCCAGACCCGCGACACGGTCCGGTCCCGCCCCTGACCATCGCGGCCCGCCCGGACGACGAGAGCCGGTCAGCCCGCTATCGGGCCCCGCAGGCCCCTACGCTCGGCTGAACCCGTGGCTGCGCTCCACCTTCGCCACGTGCAGCGTGTAGTTCTGGTACCACTCCGCCTGCCCGCGCTTCTGCGCCGCGCGGTGCTCGGCGTTGCTCCGCCACTCCGTGAGGGCGTCGGCGTCGCGGAAGTACCCGACGGTGATGCCCAGGCCGCCAGGGGTCTGGGCGTGGTCCATCCCCAGGTACCCGGGGATGTCCTTCACCAGGTCTTCCATGCGTGCGCTGGTCTCGCTGTAACCGCTCTGGTCCTGGGTTCGCACTGTCGTGAAGACGGCCAGGTAGTAGGGGGGTTCATAGGCCTCGACGGGCGCGACAGGTGCTTCGGGGTGATCGCTCATGGCGCCACCGTAAGGCGGGACGCGCCGAATGATCCAGTTCTTTCCTGAACGGCTGATGCGCCTTGCGTCCTCGTTCCGGTGTCAGCTCCCGGAGGTGGCGGCGGGGGCGAAGGCGAGGGCGGTGTTGTGGCCGCCGAATCCGACCGAGGTGCTCAGTGCGAGGTGGAGGCGCTGGCGGCGGGGGCCGCCGTGGACCAGGTCGATCGCGCCGGTTTCCCGGTCGGGGACGGCAAAACCCGCGGTGGCGGGGACGAGTTGGTGCTGCACGGTGAGCACCGTCAGGGCGGCTTCGATGGCACCGGCGGCGCCCATCGTGTGGCCGAGCACGCCCTTGGCGGAGGTGACGGACGGGGGGCGCCGGGCGAAGAGCCGGCCGACCAGGCGGGCTTCCGCGGAGTCGTTGAGCGGAGTGCTCGTGCCGTGGGCGTTGACGTGGTCGACGTCGTCGGGGCCGGCGCCGGCCTCGGCGAGGGCCAGCCGGGCGGCCGCTTCGAGCCCGCGGGCTTCCGGGTGCGGTGCAACGGGGTGGTAGGCGTCGGTGGCGGTTCCGGTGCCGACCAGCAGGGCTCTGGGCGTGGCCTGCCGCGACGCCGCGTCCGACCGGCGTTCCAGGACGAGGAAGCCCGAGCCCTCGCCGATGACGAAGCCGTCGCGGTCCGCGTCGAACGGGCGGGAGGCGCGGGCGGGGTCGGTGTTGCGGGAGAGCGCCTTCATCCGGGCGAATCCGGCGACGCAGACCGGAGTGATCATGGCGTCGGTGCCGCCGGCCAGGGCGATGTCGCAGGCTCCAGTGTGGAGCAGCAGGGCCGCGGTGTGGATGGCGGCGGCCCCGGAGGCGCAGGCGGTGGCGGTGTGCAGCACCGGGCCCGTCGCGCCGAGCTCGATGGCGAGTTGAGCTGCTGCCATGTTCGGCAGAAAGGCGGGGAGCGCCAGTGCGGACACGGCGGAGGGGCCCAGGGTGCGGAGTCGTTCCGCCGCGTGTTCGTAGCTGCCCACTCCTCCGGCGGCGGAGCCGAGGACCAGGGCGACCCGGGCGCCGTCCCAGCGCGCGGGTTCGAGGCCCGCGTCGGCGACGGCCTCCCGCGCGGCGGCGATGGCGAAGCGGGTGGCGCGGTCCAGCCGCCAGGACTGGCGGCCGCCGACCAGCGCGGCGGAGTCGCCGGGGACCCGGCAGGAGAGGACGACGGGGAGCCCGGCGAGCGCCGGGTCGGGTGCGGCCGTGCTGCGGGTGTCGAGGACGCCTCGCCAGGTCGGCTCCGCCCCGTGACCGGCCGGGGTGACCAGGCCGATCCCGGTGACGGCGAGCGGTGGGCGGGCCGCACTCATGCGGCTGGGCCGGGCGGCTGCTCGGGGTCGACGGACTCGGGCTGGACGGTCTGGACGGGCTGCGCGAGCAGGGCGTGGATGCGGTCGACGAGTTGGCCCACCGTCACGTCGGCGGCGGAGTCGAGGTCGTCGTCCAGGGCGACGCCCCAGTGTTCCTGGAGGGTGACGACGAGTTCGATCCGGGCGAGGGAGTCGAGGTCGAGCTCGTCGAGGGCGGCGTCGTCGCCGATCGTGTCGGAGGGGGTGTCGAACTTCTCGGTGAGCAGGGTGACCAGGTGCTCGCGGACGGGGTTCACGGTGGGCTGACCTCCTCGTGGTCGTGGTCGTGGTCATGGTCGGGGCGCGGGGGCCGGGGTTCCGGGGCAGCCGTCCGTACGGGTGCGTCCGGCCACAGCAGGGTGGCGGAGGCCCAGGTGAGGCCGCCGCCGAAGGCGGTGAGCAGGGTCGGGGCGCCCGGGCGGCAGGCCCCTCGGGCGGCGGCATCGGCGAGGGCGAGCGGTACGGAGGCGCCCGCCGTGTTGCCGACGTCGCGGATGTTGCCGAAGCGGTGCCGCGGCGGTATGCCGAGGCGGTCGGCGACGGCGTCCAGGATCCGCTGGTTGGCCTGGTGCCCGATGAAGGCCTGGACCTCGCGGGCCTGCCAGCCGGTCGCGGCCAGGGCGGCCCCGGCGGAGGCGGCCATGCGGCGTACGGCGTGGGCGTAGACCTGGCGCCCGCGCATCCGGAAGTAGCGGTCGCCGCGCCCGGGGGCTTCGGTGGCGGGGAGTCGCGAGCCGCCGGCGGCCACGGTGATCAGGTCGCTCTCGCCGCCGTCGCTGCCCCAGTCGGTCTCCAGCAGGGCCCCGGGTTCGGTGGTGTCCCCGGGGCGGAGCACCACCGCGGCGGCGGCGTCGCCGAAGAGCGGTGCGGTGTCGCGGTCGAAGGGGTCGACGATGGCCGAGTACTTCTCGGCCGCGACCACCAGGGGGGTGCGGCAGGCGCCGCTACGGAGCAGGGCGGAGGCCGTGGCCAGGCCGTAGAGGAAGCCCGAGCAGACGGCTGCGAGGTCGAACGCGGGGACCGGTCCGAGGCCGAGGCGGTGGGCCACCTCCGGTGCGGTGGCCGGGCAGGGGCGGTCCGGCGTGGTGGTGGCCAGCAGGAGCAGGTCCGGGCGCAGGCCCGGGGAGCCGGTGGAGTCGATCGCGGCGCGCGCGGCGGCCGTGGCCAGGTCCCCGGTGCTGACGCCGGGTCCGGCCAGCCGCCGACGGTGGATGCCCGTCCGGCCGGTGATCCACTCGTCGGTGGTGTCCAGGCCGCCCCGGGCGATGACCTGGGTGTTGGTCACCTCCCGGGGCGGGAGGCTGGAGCCGAGGCCGGCGATCACCGCCGTGGCACGGCGGCCGGGGAAGGGGGCGGAGGGTGGCGAGGTCATGCCGCGGCGAACGGGGAGGGCGGCTTGGGCGTGCCCGCCAGACCGCCGTCGGGGACCGAGAGGCCGCCGTCCAGGGCGATCGCCTGCCCGGTGAGGAAGGCGGAGGCGGGCGAGGCCAGGAACAGCGCCGCCGCGGCGACCTCCTCCAGTTCGGCCCAACGCCCCATCGGCACGTGGGCCAGCAGCCAGTCGGTGAGCGCGGCATTGGTGTGGACGGCGGCCGTCATGTCGGTGCGCACCCAGCCGGGGCACAGCGCGTTGACCCGGATCCCGCTGCGGGCCCAGCCGGCCGCGAGGCTGCGGGCGAGGGAGACCTGGGCGGCCTTGGTCGCGGCGTAGACCTCCATCATGGGCGTGCCGACCAGACCAGCGACCGAGGACATCAGCACCAGGCTGGCACCGTCCGACTGCGCCAGGTACGGGTGGGCGTGCCGGCAGATCGCGGCGGTGGCGTTGAGGTTGACCGCGACTACCTCGTCCCAGACGTGCTGCGGGAGGTGCTGCAGCGGTGCGAGGAGGGTGCTGCCGTCGGGGTTGGTGGGCAGGATGCCGGCGTTGTGGACGACGATGTCGAGGCCGCCCAGGGCCTGGGCGGCCTGGTCGACGATGGCGGCCTGCCCGGTGTCGGCGAGGTCGCCGGGGACCAGGACGGGGGTGCCCCCGTAGCGGGCCACCTGGTCGGCGGTGTGCTTCAGCGCGGGCCCGGTACGGGCGGAGAGGGCGAGCCGGGCCCCGGCCTGGGCGAGCGCGACGGCGACGGCCTGGCCGATGCCGCGCGAGGAGCCGGTCACCAGTGCGCGGCGGCCGTCGAGGCGGAAGCGGTTGAGGATGGTCATGGGGGGTTCCTCCGGTTCCGGCGGGGCGTCAGTCGGTGGTGTTCCGGGCGGTGCCGTCCTGGACGGCGGTGTCCCGGGCGGGGGAGTTCAGGACGGGGGTGTCCTGGGCGCTGCTGGACCGACCGGGCGCGCGCAGGGAGCGGGCACCCGTCCAGGTGAGCAGGGCGCTGCCCCAGGTCAAGCCGGCGCCGAAGACGCAAACGAGCACGCGGGCCCGGTCGGCCAGCAGGCCGCGGGCGGCGGCGTCGGCCAGCGCGAAGGGGGCGGAGGCCGCGCCGATGTTGCCCGTCAGGTCCCCGGTGATGTGCAGGCGTTCGGCCGGGATGCCGATCCGGTCCGCGACGGCGCGCAGGAGCAGCGGGTTGGGCTGGTGGGTGATGAAGGCGTCGATGTCCTTGAGGTCGAGGCCGTGGTCGGTGAGGGCCTGGTCGACGAGGCGGGGGAAGATCTCGGTGATGAAGTCGCGCACGACCCGGCCGTCCATGTGGATGTGGTGCAGCCCGGCGGTCAGGCTCTCGGGGCCGGCGGGTATCCGACTGCCGCCGGCGGGGATCAGCACGTGGTGCGCGCCGCGGCCGTCCGAGCCGAGGCGGAAGCCGTGGAAGCCGGCGTCGTCGTCGACGGGGCCCAGGACGGCTGCGGCGGCGCCGTCGGCGAAGAGGACGGCGGTGCCTCGGTGGGCGGGGTCGACGAACTTCGAGTAGGCCTCGACGCCGACGACCGCCGCGTACCGGGCGCCGGGGGTCGTGGCCAGCCAGGCGTGCGCGACCTTGGCCGCGAACAGCCAGCCGGAGCAGGCCGCGCTGACGTCGAGTGCGACGGCGTTGGCGGCGCCGGTGAGGGCCTGGACGCGGCAGGCGGTGGCCGGCCCGAGTTCGTCGGGCGTGGAGGTCGCCGCGACGACGAGGTCGAGCCGGTCCGGCGGGATGCCGGCGGCCTCGCAGGCGGCCAGTACGGCGGCCGCTGCCAGGTCCGAGGCGGCCTCGTCGGGTGCGGCCCGATGCCGTTCGAGCACGCCGGTGCGCTCGGTGATCCAGGTGGCCGAGACACCGGCGGGAGGGCCGACCTCGTCATTGCCGCGGACCTCGGCGGGCAGGTACGTGCCCATGCCCAGGACGCCGGTCATGGGGGGCTTCCTTCGGTTCACGACGTGCTCCCGGTGCGATCGGAGGAGCCGGTGGAGGAGCCGGCGGAGGCACCGGCGGAGGCACCGGCGGAGGCACCGTGGGCGGCCAGGAGCGCGGCGGCGTAGTCGGGCTCGTCGAGGGCTGTGCGGGCGAGGCCCGCCCCGGGGTCGAGGGCGGCCACGATGTCCGGCAGGGCCTGACGCAGTCGGTCGCACAGGGCGTCCATGGCGGCGGGCAGGGCGCGGACGGCCGAGGGGGTGAGCACGCCGGTCGCCAGCAGGGGGCCGGCCAGGCACCGGGCTTGGCGCAGGCCGTCGAGCGCGGCGAGGTCGGCCGCCTGCGGAACGGGCCACCCGCGCCGGTGCGCGGTGCTCCCCTCCACCGCGGCCTCGGCCGCGAGCCGGCGGGCCTGGACGTCCCCCAGCTCCAGGGCGTCCTCCAGCAGCGGGTTCCACAGGTCCAGGTCGCGGTGGAGCGAACGGTGGGGCGAGCGGTGGAGCGAACGGCGCAGCGCCTCGGTACGGGCCGAAGCCGCGGCGGCGAGGTCGTCGGCGAGCCGGTCCTGCAGCGCGGTGACGACCGCGGGCCACCACGCGGCGTCGGTCGGGTCGGCCGGGAACCGGCCCTGGTCTGACGGGAACCGGCCCGGACCGGCCGACCGCCGATCAGGGCGCGCCCGCTCCTCGGCGAGCGCACGGCCGGCGTCGAGCAGGATGAGGGTGTTGTCCCCGCCGGCGTTGTCGAAGGCGCGGGCGAAGCCGAGGTAGCCCGGCAGCCGGTTGTGGTCGAAGAGGCCCGACACCCCGCAGCGGTGCTGGAGGGAGTCGACGAGGTCCGCCACGGCCCGGGTGCTGTGCGCCTTGTAGAGGGCGAGCGAGCGGTCGACCGCGGCCCAGGGGGAGAAGGTCATCGCCGTGCCCGGCCCGTCGGAGGGCCTTGCGGCGCGCAGCCCCGCCCACGTGGACAGGGCCGCCCGGGCGGTGCAGCGCAGGGAGAAGGCGGCGGCCAGCGCTCCGACGACGGCGTGCTGCTGGGTGCGGTACTCCAGGACCGGGCTCCCGGGCGCCAGCCGGCCGTGCGAGCGGCGGCCCGCGCTGAACCGCCAGGCCATCGCCGCGCTGCGGCCCGCCAGGCCCGCCATCGCGGACGGCAGGGTGGCCCACAGCCCCTGGCCGCAGCTCAGGGTCCGCTGGAGGCGGGCGTCGGCGCTCGGCTGCGGGTCGTGCAGCACGCCCGTGGCGTCGATCCCGGCCCCGTCCGCCAGCCAGCGGTCGTACGGGATTCGGGCGCCGTGGAACCGGACGAGGCCGTAGGGCAGCGGGAGCGCGCCCACCGGGAGCGGGCCGGAGACGGACACTCCCGGTGCCGGGCGGCCGTCGGCCCCGGTGATGTCGACGAGGAAGGAGAACACTCCCCCGTTCTGGGCGCCCGTCAGCAGCCGTGCGCAGACCACCGCCTGCTGGGGCAGGCCGAGCGCCGCGACGGAGGAGAACTTCGCGGCCCGGTGGTCCGGGGTGTGCAGCGTGAACGCGCGGCGGGCCGGGTCGAACCGGGCCTCGGTACGGATCCCGAGGTGGCTGCCGGCGTCGCCGATCTCGGTGACCAGGAAGGAGCCCTTGGTGCGTGCGTGCGCGAGGGCGCCGTCCGGGTCCGCGGCCTTGCCGCCCAGGAGGACCAGCGAGCCGACGCACAGGGTGTAGTGGGAGAGGAAGGTCTGATAGAGCGATGGATCCGCCAGTGCCGTCGCCTCGCTGAGCGCGGCCAGCAGGTCCGCGTCGGCGACCACCTCGGCCGCCGGCGGCAGCGAGGCCGCCAGGCGGGCCAGCCGCCGGTGCGCGCTGACGTCCGTGCGCAGGGCTGCCGCCCCGTGTTCGGCCCGGTGGTCCGCGAGGAGCTGGCCGAACTCCGCGGCCCGCCGGGGAGGGAGCAGCGCCGAGAGGCGGGTCAGGACGTCGATCGCGTCGGCCTCCTCGCCGGGCCTCCGTTCGGTGTTCATGCGTCCCCCCGTGCGGCCGTCGTGGTCGGGTGGTGGTGGTGCGACGTGCCCTCCCCCGGCGCGGCGGGAGGCGGGCAGGAGCGCGGGGGCTCCAGCGACGCCTGGGGCGGCAGCGGCGCCTGGGGGCCGGTCGGCCACGGGCCGTCGGCGACCGGCGCGAGCGCGTCCTGCCGCGGGTCGATCCTGCGCACGCTGTTCGTCAGCGTGCTGCCGGTGCCCGCCTCGACGACCAGCGAGGCGTCCGCCAGGGCCGCGCCGAACACCGCGGGCAGGTCGAAGGGCCTGACCAGGCAGGCGGACAGCCCGCTCGGCAGATCGCTGTCCGCGCGGTAGAGCCGGCCGGCCACCGCCGAGTACACCGGTCGGCGCGGCGGGGACAGGCGCAGCCGTCGGGCGAAGTGCGCGAACGCGCCGGCCTCGTGGACGAGAGCCGGGTGGTGGCTCATGAACGGGAGCCGCAGCCGCTGCGCCCCCACGCCGTGCGCCGTCGCCGACCGTTCGACGACGGCGAGCCCGTCGAGCGGGCCGGAGACCACCGTCTCCCCGCCGTGGTTGACACAGGCCACCACCACGCCCGTGCCCGGCCCGGCCGCCGCGAGCAGTCGGCGGGCTGTGGCCGGGCCCGCGCCCAGCAGTGTCATGCCGCCGCCGCCGTGGCCGGTCAGCAACTGCCCGAGCCGGCAGGCCAGCCGGGCCCCGTCGGCGACCGAGCAGCATCCGGCCGCGGTCAGCGCGGGGATCTCGCCGAAGCTGACCGCCAGGAGACGGTGCGCCCGACAGCCGTCGGCTTCGAGTGCGCGGTGCACCGCCAGGGACACACCGAACAGCGCGAGTTGTACGGTCCCGGCCGGCTCGGCGGCCAGCGCGCCGGCGCTGAGCGGGGAGCCACCTGTCAGTCGGGAGCCGCCACCCAAACAGGAGCCGCCTGTCAGACGGGGGCCGATCGGCGCCACCCCGAACTCGGCGGCGACCACGTCGGCCTCCTCGAAGACCTCGGCGACCGCGCGTGCCAGCGACCCGACGCGGGGAAGCGTCCGCAACAGCGGAGTCAGACTGAAATCCCCCTGCCCGGGGAACATGTGAACGAACTTTCCGGTGGCCGTGGGACTCTGCGGACGCTGCGGGCCGGACATCACGGATTCCGCCTCCACCCTGGGGCACGTTCGAAGGAAACGCCCCGACATCACCGATGGTGGAGTCTGCGGCCGCCCTCGCGGGCGCTTTTCGACGGCCGGCCCGTCAAGCTTTTCCGGGCGTCAACTTTCAAGGAATTACATCGAGTTGGGAATCCCATTCGGGTATCCCGGCGGCACCGCGAGCGGATAGCATGACGGGATGTGCGCAGCGCGACCGCGTACCGCGGAGGCCGGACCGGGCCGCCGTGAGCGCGGCGTCGACGACCCGCCGGGAGAGACATGGCCGTCCGCCGTGTGCCGAACGCCCGCCTTCGCGAACTCCTCAAAGAAGCCCGATGGACCGGAGAGCAACTGGCCCGGGCCGTCAATCAGATCGGCGCCGAATCCGGATGGGCCCGGGCCTACGGGCGCGCCTCGGTGCACCAGTGGCTCACCGGAGCTGTTCCCCGCAAACCCGCCCCCCACCTCGTCTGCGCGGCGCTGGGTCGTCGGCTCCGACGGCCCGTCACCCTGGCCGACGCCGGATTCGGCGACCCGCCGCCGGACACCCTGCCGCCGGACACCCCGGCGCCGGATTCCCCGGCGGTGCTCGCGCGGCTCGCGGCGGCGGCCGTCGCACCCGATCGCCACGGGAACCTCCTCTCCTACCAGCCGCCGCCCGCCCCGTCCGGCAGCCCGACCGGCCTGGCCGAAGGCCCGACCGAAGCCGCGATCGGAGGCCTGACCGAGGCCCTGACCGACCCGTCGGCACCCGCCGGAGGAAAGGCGCCCCCGCCCCAGCCGGACGCGCTCGCCCTGCTGCTGCCCGTCTTCTCCGCGATCGACCGCGTCCACGGCGGAGGCCAGGCCCGCACCGCACTCGCCGCGTTCCTCTCGACCACGGCGGCACCCATGCTCGCCGCACCCGCCCCGCCCGTCCGGCACTTCGGCATCCTCGGAGCCACCGCCCGGCTGTGCTACCTGTGCGCCTTCATGCACATCGACGACGACCTCAACGGCCTCGCCGGCCAGTACTACCGCCTCGCCCTCGACCTGGCCCGGCACGCCGGCGACACGGCCGCCCAGGCGATGACCCTGCGCGCCATGGCCACCCAGGCCTACGAACTCGGCCACCGGCGCCAGAGCCTGCGCCTGGCGCAGGCCGCCGCCGACTGCCACATCAGCTCCTCGGCGCCGCGGCTGCGCGCCTCCGTCCTGGGGCAACTCGCCCTGTCCGAGGCCGCCGTCGGCGATCGGACGGCCGCGCTGCGCCACATCGGCGACGCCCGCGACCTTCTCACGAACGCCACGGGCCCGCCACCGCCGGTCGGCGACTACCACCGCGCCTCGTGGGACCACCAGCGGGCCCTCGTCGGAGTCGAACTCGGCGACCTTGCCGGGGCGATCAAGCTCCTGGAGGTGTCCGCCGCCCGCAGGCCCCGGGGCGAGTCCCGCTCCCGTGCCGTCATCCTCAGCAGGCTGGCCGAGCGCCAGCTGGCGGCCGGGCACATCGAAGCCGCCTGTGCCACCTGGCACGAGTTCCTCGACGTCTACCCGCTGCTGGCCTCCCGCCGAGCCCACCTGGCCAGGGCGCGGATGCCCGGGCTCCTGCTCCCCCACCGCCGACGGCCGGCCGCGGACCACCTCATCCAGCGGGCCACCGCCCTGGGGCGCGCCTGACGATTCGCGCGCACGGTACCGTCCGGGCCTTCTCCCTGTCAGGGGCGGCGCGGAGTCCGCGCGAGGACGTCGGTCGCGACCTCCGTGACCGTGCGGTGGTAGGCCACGCTCACCGGCCCCAGGCCGCCGATCGCCCCGACCACGGCGTCCGTCGCGTCTCCAGCGCCCTCGGCGGCCCGCAGCGGGGCGATCACGCCGACGGTCGCAGCCGCCGCGATCTCCTCGGGCCGCAGGGCGTTCAGACCGTTGAACGCCACGAACGTGCCGGAGCGGATCGACGCCGCCACGGTGCTGCCGGCGGAGACCAGCACCAGGTCGCTGGACTCCGCCACCGCACGGACGGCGCGCCGCCGGTCGGAGGAGCGGTAGCACCACTGATCGGGGTGCTGGCCTCGGAGCAGCGGGAACCGTGCGCGCAGCACCCCGAGGATCTCCGCGACCTCCTCGACCGGTGAGCACGGGTGTTGGACGAAGGACAGCCGCTCGGGATCGACGGACCGCAGGGCCTGCGCCCCGGCCGCGTCGGCCACCCGGACCCGCCCCGCCTGCTGCGCGCCCGCCTGCTGCGCAGCGGGACCAGCCGGGGCGAAACCGCCGCCGCCGAGCACGAGGACGGTGTCCCCGCGAGCCTCGTACTGCCGGACGGCGGCCCACGTCGCGGCCGCCCGCGGACACTCGGCCGGCCCCGCGCCCCCTGCGGACGGGGCGAGCCGGTTCAGGGGCTGGGACGGGACGACCGGGGTCGGCCCGCACGCGGGCTCCGACGCGCAGACGATCAGCCGCCTGGTCCGCACCGCGGCCGACCAGACGCGGACGGCCTCCGCCGCCACCGCCTCCTGGCGGGCCGGAGCGATCACGGCGATCCCCACCACGGCCCCGTCCAGGTCGATGTAGGTCGTGGCGAACAGCCGCCCGCCCCGGCCAGCCGGCAGGATCCCGCCGGCGCCGATCCGGGAGGCGAACCCGCGCTCGTGGAACCACCCGGCCACGAGCGGGGCCGCCGGGCAGGTCACCGGTCCGCGCGTCGGATGGACGTAGCCGGACAAGACGGTGATCGGACCGTCAGGGCCCGATGCCACGTCGGACTGCTCCGTCAACCGGGACCGGTTCATGCCGGCTCCTCCCAAGGGTGGCTGGCCACGTCATTCGGCTCCGGCGAAGATCGAAGATCGCGGATGCCGTTGGTGATCTTCCGAGTGTGCCCGGTGAAGCCGCGCCGGCGAGCTGTGGACGGAGCCGTGAACGGAGGTGTCGCCGACGGGTGTCCGGCAGGCGCAGCCGGCAGCGCTTCGGCGGGGGCGGCGGGGGCCGGAGCGGCCGACGGGCCGGATGTGAAAGTCGGATTCTCCCTGAATCCGACCCGCAGGTTCGCCGTATACGAATGGAAGTCGCATTGTCCTGGCGGCCGAACAGTCGAAATCCACTCCACGCCACCATGGTTCACCAGCGACAGGATTAACCTGAACGCCGCATTCGGACAAGAGGTCGAGTCGACCACAAGAACCGCGAATCCCCTTGCAGCGGAGCCGAGTTGAACCAACCGACGACCGGCCGCGCCGGGCGCCCGGGCGAACCTCCCGAGTTCGGGGCACAGGTTCGGTGCGCACGCGAATAGTCCAGCCCGCGACGGCCTGCGTGGCGCGATGCCACCGGCGCTGGAATATTGCTAGAAGTGACGGCAGTCACACGCAATGGAGTTCGATGTGCGCTTCGCGACGCGCGATGTCCGCCGCTCGGTCATCGTCAGCCTCATGGGTACCACGCTCGTCTGGTACGACTTCTTCCTCTACGTCAACGCTTCGGTGCTGGTCTTCAAGCACCAGTTCTTCCCCTATCTCTCGCCCTTCGCGGCGACGCTCACCGGCATCGGCCTCTACGGGGCCGCGCTGGTGGCACGGCCGGTCGGCGGGGCGCTCTTCGGGCATCTCGGCGACCGCCACGGCAGGCGCCCCGCCCTGGTGGGCGCGCTGCTGCTGACCGGAGCCTCCACCGGCCTGGTCGGGCTGCTGCCCGGCTACGGCCAGATCGGTTTCGCCTCCCCCCTCCTGCTGGTCACGCTGCGCCTGCTCCAGGGGCTCGGCCTGGGCGGTGCATGGGGGGCCGCCACCGTCGTCGCGCACGAGTGCGCCGAACCGGGGCGCCGGGGGCTGGTGTCGAGCTGGGCCCAGATCGGCGCGCCGGCGGGCAACCTGCTGGCGTTCGGGGCCATGACGGCGGTCTCCGGTGCGCTGACCCCCGCCCAGTTCATGACCTGGGGCTGGCGACTGCCCTTCCTGCTCTCCGCCGTGCTGGTGGTGGTGGGGCTGTGGGCCCGGGCGCGGATCGAGGAGACCCCCGCCTTCCGGGCGCTCGCCCTCACCGGGGCCCGCAGCCGGCGGCCGGTCGTCGAACTGATCGCCCAGCACCGCAAACAGCTGCTCATCACCACGGCGATCACCGCCGGAGCCGACGTCGTGCTCTTCGGCTTCTCGTTCAACTACGTCCTCACCCTGCTGCGCGTCGCCGGCCTGTCGCTCAACGCCCTGATCGCGCTCTCGCTCCTCGCCCCGCTCGCGCTGATCGCCCTGATCCCGTTCTTCGGCGCGCTGTCCGACCGCTACGGGAGACGACGGGTCTGCCTGGCCGGGACGATCACCATGGCGGTCTGGGCCGCCGCGTTCGCGCCCCTGCTGCGCTTCGGCTCTCCCCCGGTCCTGGTGCTCGCCTACCTGCTGTCGCTGGTGGGCTTCGCCGCGATGTACGCCCCCCAGGCGGCCCTGGTCTCCGAGCTCTTCCCGAGCCGCGTGCGCCTCAGCGGAACCGCCGTCGGCTACCAACTGGGCGGACTCCTCGGCGGCACCCTCGCCACCTACCTGACCGCCGAGGCCACCGACTGGTTCAAGTCGCCGGCCGTGACCCCGCTCTACGTCCTCGCCGTCCTGGTGGTCAGCGGCACGGCGCTCCTCACCCTCGCGCGCCACGGCGAGGACGACGGCTCCCCCGCAGCGGCCGGGCCCTCGGGCTCCGGGTTCCCCACCCCGTCGAGCCGTCCCACAGCCCCGGCCCCCGGACTCCCCGGGTGAGCCGGCCCGCAGCACCACCGGGTTCCCCCACCCCAAGAAAGGCACGACCCTATGAAGCACCCCATCGGCATCGCGGCCGCCGCCCTCGCGGCCGGCACCCTGGTCGGCGGACTGCTCGTGTACGACACCTCCGCCGCCGGAGTGCCCCAGGTCATCACCTGTGAGGACAACTTCACGATGACCTTCAGCTCCGGCCTCACCCTCGTCCCCCAGGACAACATCACGGCCACCCTCGGCAACCCCAAACTGCTGAACTGCACCGGTGACGCCCCCATCACCCAGGCCGACTACGTGGGGACCGGCCTCGGCAACGGCGTGACCTGCGCGGCCGGCAGCTACCAGAACGCGCCCGGCACCCTGCAGCGCGTCACCTGGGAGACCGCGAACGGCCAGCCCACCACGGAGGACCCGGGCACCACCGACTTCACCTGGGACATGCAGCCGATCCAGGACCTGCTCAAGTCGAGCAACCCCCTCAGCGGCGGCATCACCGCGGGCCGCTACAAGGGCGCCACCTGGACGGTGGTCCTCGACCCGGTCAAGTCCAACATCGACCTCACGGCCTGCAGCACCCCGACCGGCCTGAAGTCGATGACGCTGGACGGGACGGTCACCATCACGCTGCCCACCGGCACGCCGTCCCCCACGCCGACACCGACCTCCACCGCCAGCCCGACCGCCACCGCCACCCCCACGCCCACGGCCACCCCCACGGCCAGGCCCATGCCCGTCCCCTTCGTCCCCGCGCAGGACGCCTGATCCCGAACCGGCGCCCCACCGCCGCGCCCCCGCAAGCCCCGCCCCTCGCTGCGGAGCGGGCGGTGCCCGGCAGGCTCGGGCCGGGCAGGACGAGCCTCCCGGACACGGCGGCCTGACGAAGCACTGGGCCCCGACGCCGATCAACCCGGCGCCGGGGCCCAGCCCGCTGGTCTAGGGCGTGTTTCATCATTCCCGCCGGGCGCGCGACGCCGGGCATCCCGCCTGACCGCACCGGCGAAACGTCCAAGTACACCCAGTACGAGGACGCTTCGCCGGCACGCCCAGCCGGGCGCGTAATGGGGGTACCTCCCGGCCGAAGGCTGGGGGAGCCGCGCGCTGATCCGACGCGAATGATGAAACACGCCCTAGAAGACGAGCGTGATGCAGCCTCCGCCGCCCGCTGTGCCTGCGGTGCCGTCCTCGCCGGGGGTCTGGGGGTCGTCGAAGTTGCCGACGTAATCCTGGCCGTCGCCGCCGTCCCCGCCGTCCCCGCCGTCGCCGGTGCCCACAGGGCAGGCGGCCGGCACATGGGCCCCCGCTGCACCGCCTTCGCCGCCCACTCCGCCCGTGCTGCCGGGGACGGTCTGACCGACGGTGGCCGGTGTCACGTCGATGCCTTCCCCACCACCCGCGCCGAGGTCACCGTCGGATCCGCCTGTGCCGCTGGGCCCTCCGCCCTCGCAGGCGGAGGCGGGGACGATGCCTCCGCCGTGGCCTCCCTCGCCCCCGGCGCCGCCGAGCACGCTGCCCGCGCCCCCGCCCCCGGGACGTGACCCGCCGTCCACGGCTGCCAGGACGACTGCGCCGCCAGTGAGGGTGGACCGGCCGCCGGCGCCCCCGTCGGCGCCGTCGACGCCCGGGTCGGCCTCCTCACCGCTGGCGCCTCCCGCTCCACCGGCTCCGCCGCTGCCGACCGTGAGGGTCAGCACGTCGCCGGGGGTGACGGCCAGGGTGCAGGTGACCCGGGCGCCTCCCCCGCCGCCGCCTCCCGCCCCGCCCCCGCCGCCGCTCTTGAAGAGGCCGGTGCCACCTCCGCCGCCCCCGCCGCCTCCCCCCGCACCTGCCGCGACGAGGGTGACGGTGATGCCGGTGACACCGTCCGGGACGGTGAACGTGGCGTCGGCGGTGAAGGCCCGGGTGGTCGCGTCCCGGGCGGGCGCGGTGACGCCGACGGGCAGCACCAGCGCCCCCGCGAGGCATCCGGAACCGAGGGCGGCGCGCACCCTCCGGGGGCGGGCAGGCCTCACACGGGCTCCGGCCGTCACCCCATGGTCGTAGCTCATGCTCAAACAGTGCTGTGGCCGCGGTTCTCCCGCGACGCCGGAGAGGGGATCGGGTGACCCGGCCCGTCCGCAGCGGGGCGCCGGCCGCGGCCACCGGGCCCGCCCGCCCCGCTGCGCCCCGGGCTCACGCACGTAGACGAACAGCCGAACGGCAACAAGGCTTCTCGGCCTACTGGGTACGCCTGTCCAGGTGAGACACGGAGTGCGCCGGCAGCGCGCACGTACCGGTTGATCGAGTACCGGAGATTCTTGGCGCCAAGGCACGACACCGATGAACAGGAAGAAGGGCACACGATGAGGCGTCTGATGGTGGCGGCGGCCGCGGGCGGGTTGCTGGCCGTGGCGATCCCGGGGGCGGCCGGGTCCGCGCACGCGACGGAGGTACTGGACAACCTGACCTGCACAGGGCCGGTGACGCTGACCTTCGAGAACCCGGTGACCGACGCGGCGGCATCGAACTCGTACACGGTCCAAGGCCATCTCAACGACTGTTACAGCGCCGCCGGAACCCACTCGAACGTCGACCACGGCACGATCTCCTCGGTCGGCACCGGGACGTTCTCCTGCGTGTCCTACCACCCCTTCTCCGGAGCGACGACCTTCACCTGGTACGACGTCAACAACAGGGTCCTCGGCCACACCACCGTCTCCTTCAAGGGCGGGGAGAAGGGCAACTCGGGCAACGAGGTGACCAACGACGAGACCGGCATCACGGACGTGACCAGCACCCTCCTGCCCCTCAACAGCTACCAGGGCAGCTTCGACCTGTCCGGCATCACCGGCTCCTGTGACACCGGAGTGACGGCCCTGACCGGGAACCACGAGGTGGACTTCAGCCTCGCCTCGCTCTGAGCGCACAGCACGCGCTCCCGCGCCCCCGGGCAGTCCGACGCCCGGGGGCGCGCCATTCCTGTGGCCACTGCCCGGAAGGCGTGCACCGTTGCCGCGTCGACTCCGGCACGGTGACGGACAGGATGCCGTCAAGCGCGTTGACCGTGCTGCGAGATGATCGCATGTCAGGGTGCGAACCGTCGGGCTGGAAGCCCGCTTCACCGCTACGTGCCGATGGAGGCGCAGACATGGTCGACGGAATCCGCGAAGAGGACGAGTCCGGCGGGCCGGGGGCAGCACCGGTGGCACGCCGAAGCCTCCTCAGGGCCGCAGGACTGGGTGCCGCCGTGGTGGGCCTGGGCGCAGCCGTGCCCGCGGCAGCCGCAGCCGAGGACCGGTCCGCGACCCCCGCAGGTGCCACCCGTGGGCCGGACGTGCTGAACAGCGTGAACCTGCACTGCTCGGCGGACGCGGGCACCTACATGGGCGGCGGGACGGCCACCGTGCGGGTCACGATCGGCAACTTCAGCAGCACCGCGGCCACCGGACCGGTGTCGCTGAAGGTCATCACCCCGTTCCACGCCAACGTCGCGGCGCTGCCGTCCGTCAGCGGCGCCACCTCCCGCTGGCTGTACCAGAACAGCGCGCCCGACGTGCCCTCCGTCATCCAGGTCTCGTTCAACGGCTTCCCGGCGAACACGGCCGTGACCGTGCCCGTCACCTTCACCCTGCTGCCCGCCGCCCCCAACATCCCCCCGATCGGCCGGGCGATCTTCACCACCGACGCGAGCAACACCACCGACATGGACAGCGATCTGACCCGCAACGTGTGGGAGTTCGGCTTCGTCCGCTCCAGCCTGGCCGCCCCGCCCGCCGGCAACGCCAACCTCTACTTCACCTCCCCCCAGCTCCCCCTGATCGCCGGAGGTGCGCCGGCCGAGATCCCGTTCCACTTCTACAACGGCGCCGGCACCCTGTTCGACGGCACCCGGAGCCCCGCGAACTTCACCTTCTCCACCCCCTTCTACACCGAGGTCCCCACCGCGGGCCGCCCGCCCGGCCTCACCGCGCTGTACGAGAACAACGACCCCGCCATCCCCTCCGTCTACCGGCTCTCCGTCCCGCCGGGTCTCGGCGCCCTCGGGCCGCAGACCCCGACCACCATCGGCATCCCCTTCCTGATGCAGAGCGGCGGCCCGAGGGAGTACACCGTCTCCTCTGCCATGATCACCCCCACCGGCGGCGACACCCAGGGCGACCTCACCATCGCCCACCACCACTTCGGCATGGTCTCCGTCGTCAACACCGCTGTGTAGCCCGGTCGGACCACCGGCATCGCTCCTGGTGTCCTGCGCCGGATCTCCGACGCAGGACACCGTTGCTCAGAGCCCACCGCCCCCGCCGGCCGGGCGGACGTCGAGGAGCTGCGCCGCCGGCCGCCGCAAGCGCGGTGTCCACCAGTTGAGTTCGCCGAGCAGGCGCATGGTGGCGGGGACGAGCAGCATGCGCACCACGGTGGCGTCGACGGCCACGGCCACCAGGACACCGAGGGCGATCTCCTTCACGGTGACGACGGGGCTGGTCGCGAAGGCCGCGGCGACCAGCACGATCAGGGCCGCCGCGGCCGAGATCAGCCCGCCGGTGCGCCCGAGGCCGGTCACCACGGCGCTCGCGTTGTCCATGCCGCCGCGGTGGAGCTCGCGGATCTGCGCGATCAGGAAGAGTTCGTAGTCGACGGAGAGCGCGAAGACGAACATCAGCATGATGGCGGCCTCCAACGCGCCGACGTACCCGGTGGGTTGAAGGCCCAGCAGCCGGGCGCCGTGGCCGTCCTGGACGGTCCAGGTGACGGCCGCGAAGGCGATGCCGAGGGACATCGTCGTGGTGACGACCGCCTTGAGCGGGACCAGCAGCGACCGGAAGGCCAGGAAGAGCAGGCCGAACGTGACCACCAGCAGGTACCCGACCAGCGCCGGGAGCCTGGCCTTCAACGTGTCCAGGACGTCGGCGTTGGCCGCGGCCGGTCCGCCGACCAGGACCCGGCCGCCGTCGGGCGGGTCGAGCGCCCGCACGGCGCGCACCAGTTGCTCGGCGGCGGGGGCGTCCGGGGCCGCGTCGGTGGTGACGGTCAGCAGCGCGTTGTGCGCGGTGCTGACGCGCAACCGGACGTCCTGGGCGCCCGGCAGTGCGGCGAGCCGCTGCTGCCAGCGGGCCAGTGCGGCCTTGCCCGGCTCGCCGCCGATGTCATCCCGCAGGTGGGCGACGACCTGGAGTTGGTCGAGCCCGGCCGCCGGGAAGTCCTCGTGCAGCAGCTCCTGGGCTCTGCGGCTGGCCGCCCCGGCTGGCAGGGTCCGCTGATCGCTCGCGGCGAGGTGCAGGCCGGCGACCGGGACGCTCAGCACGGCGATCACCGCGACGGCGGCGGTGATCCAGGCCCACGGGTGCGTGACGGCGCTCCGGCCCAGCCGGTACCAGAATCCCGTCTCCTCGCCCTCCGCCCAGGCGCGTCCGAGACCGGCCCGCCCGAAGCCCGGCAGCCGCACGCACCCGGCCTCGACGCGCGGGCCGAGCACGGCCAGCACGGCGGGCAGCACGGTGAGGCTGGCGGCGCCGGCCAGTGCGACGGTGACGGCCGCGCCGATTCCGAGGGAGCGGGTGATGGGGAAGGGGAGCAGGGTCAGGCCCAGGACGGCGAGCGAGATGGCCGTCGCGGAGTAGAGCACGGTGTGCCCGGCGGAGGCCATGGTGGCGGCGACGGCCCGGTGCGGGTCGCCCCGGTGGCGCAGCTCGCGCCGGAAGCGGACGACGACGAACAGGGCGTAGTCGACGGACAGCCCGAGAGCGATCATGACGACGACGTTGCGGGTGATGTAGCTGACCGGCACCAGGGGGGCGAGCATGCGCAGCACCGCGAAGGACAGCGTGAGGCTCGCCCCGGCCACGGCCAGCGGCAGCAGGGCTGCGGCGAGGCTGCCGAAGAAGAGCAGCAGCAGCAGGAACAGCAGGGGGAAGACGTAGAGCTCGGCGCGGGTGAGGTCGTCGTCGACGGTGCGGTCCACATCGGCCTGGAGCGGTACCTGCCCGGCGTAGGAGACGGTGAACCCGTCGGCGTGCAGCAGTTGGCGCAGCCGCTCGTAGGAGGCGGTCTTGGCCTGGTCGCCGGTTCCGGCCAGTCCGACGACCACGCAGGCCGCATGCCCGTCGTCGGAGAGGAGATCCCGCTTGCCGGTGTTCCAGTAGTGCTGGGCACCCGTCAGCACGGTCCTGGGCACGGTGGCCAGCGCGGAGCGCACGGCTTCGCCGAACTCCAGGTCGTCCACGCCGAGGGTCTCGCTGCGGAAGACCACGACCGTGCCGGCGCCACCCGCGGTGTAGTGGTGCTCGATGGCTTCGATCGCCCGGCCGGACTCGGCCCCGGGGTTGGTGAAGCCGCCGTGGGACAACCGCGCGGGCAGCCCGGCCCCGACGACCGCGGCGACGGCCAGCAGCAGGACGGTCGTCCACAGCACCGCCCAGCGGTGGCGGGCGACGAGTGCGCCGAGCCGGGCCCCGGTGCCGTCGGGCGGCGCCGGGGCGGCTCGGACCGTGCCTGCCCGGGGGTCAGTCCCGGCGCAGGGCGAGGACGACATTGTGGCCTCCAAAGCCGAAGGAGTGGCTGACCGCCGCGTCGATGCGCTGCCGGCGCGCCGTCCCGGTGACGCAGTCGATGTCGAACTCGGCGATGTCGGGGGTGAGGTTGGCGACCGGCGGTACCAGCCCGCGTTCGATGGTCAGCACGGTGAGCGCCGCCTCGATCGCACCGGCCGCGCCGAGGCTGTGGCCGAGCACGCCCTTGGGGGCGGTGACGCTGGGCTGGTGCGGCAGGGCGCGGGCGATCAGGCCGGCCTCGGCGGCGTCGTTGAGCGGGGTGGAGGTGCCGTGGGCGTTGACGTGGCCGATGTCGCCGGCGCCCAGGCCCGCACTGCGCAGCGCCGTCCGCAGCGCCTGCTCGGCACCGGCTGCG
Source organism: Kitasatospora sp. NPDC056731 (assembly GCF_040687675.1). Lineage (NCBI taxonomy): Bacteria > Bacillati > Actinomycetota > Actinomycetes > Kitasatosporales > Streptomycetaceae > Kitasatospora > Kitasatospora sp. NPDC056731. The sequence continues at coordinate 110,020 of NZ_JBFBNR010000002.1, read as the reverse complement.
CCCTGGGGCGGCGCGGTCGGGTGGTAGGCGTCGTTGCTGGCGCCGTGTCCGGCGAGCACGGCGCGCGCCCGGGCGCCGCGCGCCTTCGCGTCCGCGGCGCGCTCCAGGACGAGCACGGCGGCGCCCTCGGCCAGGACGAAGCCGTCCCGGTCGGCGGCGAACGGCCGGGAGGCGCCCGGTACGTCGTGCCCGCGCGCCGACAGGGTGCCCATCCGGTGGAAGCCGGTCGCCACCAGCGGGCTGAGGGCGGCTTCGGCGCCACCGGCCAGGACGATGTCGCAGGACCCGGCGACCAGCAGGTCGTGGGCGATGGCCAGCGCCGTGGCACCGGAGGCGCAGGCGGTGGCGCAGGCGAGGGTGGGGCCGCGCGCGCCGAACTCCTGGGCCACCTCGCCGACGGCCATGTTGCCGATGACCATCGGGATCAGTGTCGGCGAGACGTGGGCCGGCCCGCGCTGATGGAGTCGGCGCAGCTGGTCCTCCCAGTGCGGCGCGCCGCCGAAGCCCACCCCGAGCACGACGGCGACCCGGGCGCCGTCCCACCTGTCGGCGGCCAGTCCCGCGTTCTGGACGGCCTCCCGGGCCGCGAGCAGCGCGAGCTTGCCGAACCGTCCGATCCGCCAGGCCTTCTTGCGCCCGACCTCCGTGTCCAGGTCCATGGCGGGGATGCGGCAGGAGAACGTCACCGGGGCGCTGTCCAGCTCGGGGTCCGGTGCCGCGGTGGGGGTTCCGGCGCAGATCCGCTGCCAGGTCTCCTCGGCGCCGACCCCGGCCGGGGTGACGAGCCCCAGGCCGGTGACGGCGATCTCGGGGCGGTTCACGCGACGGGTTCGGTCGCGTCGCCGAGTCGGGCCTGGACGATCCGGGCGACGTCGATGAGCGTGCTCTGCCGGTCGGCGTCCTCCTGGCTGATCAGGATGCCGAACTCGTCCTGGAGCACGAAGGCGAACTCGGCCAGCGCGAGCGAGTCGACGTCCATCTCCTCGAACGTGGCGTCGGGGCTGATGACGTCGGCGGATACGCCGAACCGCTCGACGAGCAGGGTCTGGGCGGTGTCGCAGACGTCGTCCACGGAGAGCGTCGTGTCCATAGTCGTTCCTTTCCGGAGTGTGAGGGGGGGCGGGCTCAGCCGCCGGTGGTGCGGTGGTGACGGGTCAGCTCGGCCATGGCCTGGTCGAACGTGGTGGGCGGCTCGAAGCCGAGGTCGCGCCGGGCCGCCGTGAGGTCGAACCAGTGCGGCCGGGTGAGCTGGTGGAGCAGGAACCGGCTGAGGCCGTGGTGGGTGTGGTGGCGGAGCACCGTCGTGGTGGCGTCGGCCAGTACGGCGGCGGCCAGGGCGACGGGGTAGGGCACCGGGCGCCAGCTCGCGTGGCGTCCGGCTGCGGCGAGGAGCCTGGCCACCACCTCGCGCAGGGGTCGCGGTTCGCCCTGGGCGATGAAGTAGGCCTGCCCGGCCGCCGGGTGGCCCGGGCTCAGCCGGTCCAGTGCGAGCAGGTGGGCGTGGGCCGCGGTGGCGAGGTGGCAGGTGTCGACGAGGTTGGTGCCGCGGCCCGGCATCAGCAGTCGCCCGGTTTCGGTCGCCCGCAGCAGGGCGGGCAGGAAGTGCGGGTCGCCGGGCCCCCAGATCAGGTGGGGCCGCAGCACCGTGGTGGCCAGGTCCGGGCCGTTGGCGGCGAGGACGGCCGCCTCGGCCTCGGCCTTGGTGCGGGGGTAGGCGGCCGAGTGGTGCCGGGGCCCGGGCAGGGACTCGTCCGCTCCCGTGACGCCCTCGGGGGTGAAGGCCACGCTCGCGGTGGAGGTATAGACCAGTTGACGGATGCCGAGGGCGCGGCAGGCGGTCAGCACGTGCCGGGTGCCGTCGACGTTGACCGCGCGGTACGGCCGCTCGGGGCCCCGGACGCCGGCCAGGGCCGCGTTGTGGATCACCGCCTCGCACCCGGCGAGGGCCCGCCGGACGGTACTCGGGTCGGCGATGTCGCCCAGGTGCTGGCGGACCCCGAGCCGCTCCAGCTCCGGACTCCGGCGGCGGTTCAGCGAGACCACCTCCTCGCCGCGCCCGGCGAGGCGGCGGCACAGCTCCAAGCCGAGGAAGCCGCTGCCCCCGGTGACCAGGACCCTCATCGCCCGCCTCCCAGCACGCCGCCCGGGCGTCGTCGGCGCAGCCGGCGGCGGGCCCAGCGGGCGAGGCGGTCGCGGTCGACGCGCGAGTTGTGCCTCGGGTCGGTGGGCAGCCGGCGGTGGAGCAGGACGGCGGCGATCCGGTGGCCGCCCGGCACCGCCGACAGGGCGTGCCGAAGCCCCTGGAGGACGGCCGTCGCCGAGTTGGCCGCCGACGGCGCCAACTCCACGCAGAGCACCGGTCGTTGACGGCCGGCGGGCCCGAGGCCGATCAGCGCGGTGCGGCCGATGCCGGGCACCGCGTCGGCGATCCGCTCGACCACGGCGGTGTCGAGTGCGAACCCGGCTCCGTGCACCCGGTGCGCGGAACGCCCGAGGAACCACAGCCGGCCGCTCTCGTCCAGCCAGCCGAGATCGCCGGTGCGGTGCAGCAGGTCCTCGCCGGCGCCGACCTTGGCGGCCGCGTTCGCTCCCGGGCGGGCGTGGTAGGCCCGACTGACCTGCGGGCCACCGACCGTGATCTCTCCGTAACTCCCTTGTGGTACCGGTCTGTTGTATGACACGGGGCCGACCGGCACCAGGATGTGGGCCGCGATGCCGGGCACCGGGCGGCCCAGGCAGACCCCGCGGTGGGCGTGCAGCGGTTCCGCGTGCGCGGCGGCCAGTTCGGTGCTGTCGATCACGCTGACCGGCAGGCACTCGGTGGCGCCGTACGCGCTGAGCAGCGTCGCCTCCTCCGGCAGCGCCCGGCGCAGCGCACGCACCAGCCGTTCGGACGGCGGGGCGCCGAAGGAACAGGCCAGCCGCACCGGGGCGAGCGACAGTCGGCCGTGCTCGCACTCCCCGGCCAGGGCCCGCAGCACCGCCGGGGAGGCGCACACCACCGAGGTGAAGTGTTCGGTGACGGCCCGCGCCAGGTCGGCGCCCCGGGTGCGGGCCGGTCTGAGGTGGTTCACGGCCGGGACGACGGTGGTGGCTCCGGTGGCGGGCCCGAACAGGGCGAAGGGCAGGAACCCGGCGAGCAGCACCTCCCCCGGGCCCAGCCCCAGCAGCCCGGCGATCGAGCGGACCTGGGCGGCCAGCTGCCGGTGCTCGTACTCCACGCCCTTGGGCACTCCGGTGGAGCCGGAGGTGAAGGCGATCATCGCGAGCGAGGCGGCGGGCGGCGGGCTCGGCCACGACGGCTCCGGCCGCTCCGGCTCCGGGTCCGGCCGGCGCGCGCGCCACGTGCGGCCCGTGAGCAGCGAGACGGTGACGTACGGGCGGGCCCAGCCGAGCAGCAACCGGGCCAGCTGGGCGAGCGGGTCGCCGATGAACACCTCGGGCCGCGTCTCGTCCAGACAGGCCCGCAGCGCCGGACGGGGCAGCGCCGGGTCGATCAGCACCGGCACCGCACCGAGGGCGAGCAGCCCGTACACGGTGGTCACCAGCTCGTACGGGTCGCGGGCCATCACCACGGCCTTCTGCCCGGCGCCGACGCCCGCCTCGCGCAGGTCGCGGATGCGCGCCCGGCAGGCGGCCTCCAGCGTCGCGAAGTCGACGGTGTGCCAACGGCCGCGCGGAGCGGGCCAGACGAGCGCGGTGCGGTCCGGCTGCAGGCCGGCCCAGCCGGCCAGGTGGGCGGCGAGCGTCTCCGGCCAGGCCTCCTGCTCCCGGGTGGCCCCGGGGACCGCGCTCACCACCGCAGGGCCATGACGCCGAGGCTGGTGCCGCTGGCCAGGCCGAGGATCCCCACCAGGTCGCCCTCGCGCAGCCGGCCCTGCTCCTGCGCGAGTGCCAGCTGCAGCGGGATGGTGGCGGTGGTGACGTTGCCGTAGTGGGGGAAGGTGGGGATCACGGCCTCGACGGGGATGCCCGCGGATGAGCAGAGGTCGCGGGTCATAGCGGCCGAGGGCTGGTGGACGCAGAACAGCGCACAGTCGGCCACGGAACCGACCAGTTCGCCCGCGGCCTTGAGGGCCTGTTCCCGCAGCTCCGCGAAGGAGGCCGTCAACGCGGAGTCGTCGACCTCCAGCTCGCACATCCGGCCGGTGGCGTACGCGTTGCGCAGTACCGCGCTCGGCCACGCGGCCGGCTTGGCGAAGAAGCGGCTGCCGAGGATGCCCGGCTGTTCGCTCGCCTCCACCAGCACCGCCGCTCCCATGTCGCCCACCGTGAGACTGGCCAGCGCCGATGCGAGCCGACCGCGGTCCGGAATGCGCCAGCGGGTCATCCGGCTGGACACCTCCCCGGTGACCACCAGCACCCGCCGGTAGGAGCCGATCCTGATCAGCGCGTCCACGCTCTCCAACGCGCTGAGCACGCCGTTGCAGGCGTTCATCAGATCGAAGACCGGTGCCGTGACGCCCAGTTTGGCGGCCACCACATTCGCGGTCGCCGGCTCGTCGAGGTCCTTGGTGATCCCGGCGTAGACCAGCAGGTCGATCGCCTCGGGCGGGAGGCCGACGTCGCGCAGGACGGCGGCACCCGCCCGGGCCGCCAGGTCCGAGGGCAACTCACCCGGCGCCGCCACGCACCGCTCGCGCAGCCCGAACATGTGCTCCAGCAGTCCCGCCGGCAGCGCGGCCCCGGGGCTCTGCCGGCGCAGCTCCTCCTCGATCTCGCGGGAACTCTGACGGGCCTCGGGGACATGGACCCGCACGAGACTGATCCTGCTGTGGGGCGAGGGCATGGGTACCTCTCCGTGATGGTTCGTCATCGCGTGGACAGGAAGCGCCGGAGCGGCCCGGTCAGGGACTCACCGGCGTCCTCCAGGACGAAGTGGCCCGCGTCGGCGAAGGCGTGCACCTCTGCGTGCGGGAGCCTGCGCCGCCACTCCCGCAGGACGAGCGGGGTGAACACCGGGTCGCGCAGGCCCCAGCCGATGAATGCCGGCAGCCCGGCGAGGTCGGCGCTGTCGCCACCGGGATCGACCAGGGACCAGACGGGGTCCTCGCCGCTGCGCGGGATCTGCCGCAGGAAGTCCCGCACCGCGCGGCGCTGCCACGCGCTGCGGTACGGCCGCAGGTAGGCGGAGCGGACTTCGGCGGGCAGCGGCCGGACCACCCCGGCCCGCAGCGCCGCCCGGGGGAAGACGTTCAGCAGGTGCGCCGCCTCGCCGAGCGGCCGGACGTCGCGCAGCAGGGCCAGCGAGCGCGGCAGCCGGTAGCCCTCGGGCCAGCGGAAACCCACGCTGTTCAGCACGACCAGCTTCGCGACCAACCCGGGGTGCCGCCTCGCCCAGGCCAGACCGATCGGCCCTCCCCAGTCGTGTACCGCCAGGGTCCAGCCCGCCGACGGCGCCCGGCCCTGCTCGATCAGGTGGGCCGCCAGCGCGTCGAGGTGCTCCAGCCGCTCCGCGAGCGGAATCGGACCGGCGCCGGTCCTGCGCTGGGAGAACCCCATACCCAGCTGGTCCGGCACGATACAGCGGAAATCCCCGGCCAGCGCGGTGATCAGACGCCGCCACAGATATCCCCATGTCGGATTGCCGTGCAGTATGAGCACGACGTCGCCGGATCCGTGGTCGACGTAGTGCAGTCCGGACCTCTCCTCGCGCCGCCAGTGCTCCGCACCCGGAAAACCGGGCAGGCGATCCGCGGCCGGGGGGCGAAGGCCGCCGGGCGGGAGGGGTGGACTGGGCGGCATCGGTGTCTTCCCTTGTCCGTCGGGCAGCCCGGCGGGCCGGAACTGAAAAGGTCTGCCGCAGAACGTAACCCGGCGCCGGGGGAAGACCCGGCAAGCACGCGCCGGTATCCCCCGACTGCCCGACAGTAAAGATTGTTCACGATCTTCAGTAGCAAGAAGGCGACTTCAAAGGAGTTCGAGCGTGCGCTGCGACAGTCGGATCAATATCGCACCGTAAAGGCGAATCCGGCCCCACCCGGATCGCGCAGCTCCGCACTGGCGGTGATTCTGACAGCAGCAGTTCGTACATAAACAAAGGAGAGCATTATGGGAGCCCAACCCGCCGCCCCGGGCACACCGTCCGGCCCGCACGTCAGAAACCCCTCGGTCCGGCGCTGGCGCCTGGCCGCCGTCCCGCTCGCCCTGGCCGCCACGGTCGCCGGTGCCGGCCTGATCATCCAGCAGGCCGGCGCCACCTCGGCCGCCGCCAGCGAGTCCACCGGCCGCCGCGACACGATCCTGACCAAGCTCACCTGCTCGGGGCAGGCCGTCGGCACCACCAGCGCGCCGATCACGAACGCCGCCACGAGCGTGTCCATCTCCGCGGTCGGCACCTTCGACGAGTGCTTCGCCGAGAACGGCGGGCCCACGAACGTCCTGTCGGCGACGTTGACCTTCGCCGGCACCGGCTCGATCTCGTGTTCCTCCCCCAGTACGTTCAGCGGCACCGAGACCATCACCTGGTACAGCGGACTGAACCAGACCGGCAGCGTCGTCGGAACCTCCACCGTGACCACCAACGGTTCACAGGACGTCGAAGGCGACCCGGCGAACGGGGACATCCTCAACTCGACCGACGGCTCGGTGTCCCTCGGGAGCAAGGTCCTGCCGCTCGCCACGGTCCTCACCACCTTCGAGCCCACCAGCGACATCAGCCACTGCGCCAACGGCCTGAGCAGCCTCACCGCGAAGCACGACGCCCAGTTCTCCGGCCTCCTCGGCTGACTCCCTCAGCTGCCCGACTTCACAGAATAGGAACACCATGCCTTCGCACTCCTGGGACTCCGACCCCGTGCCGACGCGGGAATCAGCGCCGTCCAGGCCCCGCCGGTGGCGCCTGGCCGCCCTCCCGCTCGCCCTGGCCGCCGTGGCCGCCACCTCGGCCGTGCTGCTCCAGCAGCCCGCCCCCGCCTCGGCCGCCGACACGCCGGTCGCGACCGACGGCGCCAACGGGGTCGCCGAAACCCGGGCCAACCCCGCGCTCAAACTCATGTGCGGCGTAAAGGGCACGACCCGGAGCACCGCGCCGATCACGGACACCCCCAGCGCGGTCGACCTGTCCATGAACGACGGCGTCGTCGAGAGGTGCCTGACGAAGAACGGCGGCCCCGCCCTGTCCGCCGGGACGGTCTCCCTCACCGGGTCGGCGACCCTCTCCTGCAAGCAGGTCGGCCAGCTCACCGGCACCATCGTCGTCAACTGGGCCGACGGGAACGGCAACCCGGCCGGCGTCTCCACCATCAACACCGAGGGCATGCAACGCGTCGAGGGCGAACCCTCGAAGAACGAGATCTCCAACATCCTCAACGGCACGGTCACCCTCAACAGCACCGTCCTGCCCGGCGCCACCGTCACCGGCACCCTCTACCCGGGGGCCGACATCACGGACTGCAGCACCGGGACCATCAGCAGCCTCCCGGGCAGCAGAATGGTCATGCGTTTCAACAGCCTCCTCTGAGACTCCCCCGGCACCGGGCCGGGGCGCGGCAGGTGCCGCGCCCCGGCCTCGAACGATCCGGGTCGGAGACCTCGCCCCACCCTGATCTCCGGTGGGAGCGGCCCCGGGTCAGCTCGGAGAACCGGACCAGGTGACGTCCTTGCGCAGCCGCCCGGAGCCGTAGTCGAACCGGGCGGAGAACCGGTCGGCCGCGCTGCCCGGCAGGGCGTACGCCGTCAGACCGGTGGCCTCCTCGCCCGGGGCCAGCGAGCCCCTGAGGATCTTCATCCGTCCGCTTCCGTCGATCAGCGTGAAGACGAGGTTGCCGTTGGCGTCCCTGATGGTGGGCAGCCCCGACCCGTTGAGCGAGACTTCCTCCGACCCCGTGTTGACGACGGTGATCCGCACCTGGATGATCTTGGCGTTCTTGGGGGTGTCCGACACACTGTCGCTCGGAACGTACGGCGTCGGCGCGGCCATCGTGACCTTCAGCCCGTCCCCGTACGTGTAGGACTGGCCGAACGACAGACGCCGGGCCCGCTCGTCCGCGGCCGCCGTCTCCTGCTCGGCCTCGACCCTCTTCCGCTCGGCCTCGATCCGCTCCCGCTCCTTCGCCGCCCGCTCGTTGGCGGCCCGGGTCGCGGCATCGGCGCGAGCGCGCGCGGCGTTCTCGTCCACCCGCCGCTCCTCGTTGGCCGCCTGCACCCGCGTCACGACGAACACCCCCGCGCCGACCGAGACCAGCAGGCCGGAAATGCCCAGGATCACGCCCGCGAGCGCCATCGCCCGGTTGGTCGCCAGACCCTTGCGGACGTAGCCCAGCCCGATGGCGCCGAAGACCACGGCGAGCAGGGCCGGCAGCCAGGACAGCCAGAAGAAGATGACGGCCAGGCTGAGGACGCCACCGACGATCCCCAGCACCATGGCCGCGGTGCCCAGGCCGTTGCGAGGCTGCGGCGCCGGCATCGGGTACGCGTACGGCGGCCAGTACGGGACGTTCGGAGCCGCGACAGGGGGTGCGGCAGGGGTGGCGGTAGCGGCGGGCGCCGTGGCCTCACCCTGACCCTGACCCGGGCTCGGTGCCGCCCATGCGTTGGTGTCGGCCGGCCCCTCGGCGGGCTGCGGGCTGTCGGGCGGGGCAGGAACGGTCATGCAAAATCCTTCAAGCACTTGAGATGATGAGCGGCTGTTCAGCCTCGACGCCAAAGGATCTCCTGATCCCCCGACGACAGCGACCCGATTTCCGCGAAGCGGTCAGCGCCCCAGGCCGGACCCGCACGTCGACACCCCGGGACGGGACGCCGACGGGGTCGGCGGGTGATCAACATACAGGTGCCCGGTGACGGCTCCGGCGTCGCGGTGCAAGCTCAGGCGAGCAGCTGTTCAAGCCACCTGAAAGGGGAACACCCGCCATGGCCATCAGGACCGCACTCGTCACCGGGACCAGCCGCCCGGCCGGACTCGGCTTCGCCGTCGCCCGCGCGCTCGCCGAACAGGGCTACCACGTCATCCTCACCGCCCGCGACCACTCCACGGCAGAACCGCTGGCCGCCCGACTGCGCCGGGACGGGCACGCGGCCACCGCCCTGCACCTGGACCTGTCCGACCCCGTCAGCATGCGCGAAGCGGCCGACCACCTCACCCAGGCCTTCGGCCACCTCGACGTCTTGGTCAACAACGCCAGCGCCATGCCCGACTTCCAGGTCCTGTCCGCGATGGAAGCCGACATGGATGCGGTGCGCACCGCACTGGAAGTCACCGTGATCGGCCCGTGGGCCCTGACCCAGGCGATGCTGCCACTGCTGACCGCCGCGCCCGCGGCCCGGATCGTGAACGTCTCAAGCCTGTCCGCCCAGCAGATCGCCACCGGCCTCGACCTCGGCGCGTCGCTGCGCGCCCCGGCCTACTCGATGGCCAAGTACATGCTCAACGCCCTCACCACGGTGCTCGCCCGGGACCTGGCGCACACCCCGATCCTCGTCAACACCGTCGACCCCGGCAACACCGCCACCCACCCCGAACGCGGTGACGACGCAACCGACCGCCCGGCCGCCGAAAGCGCCCGCGACATCGTCCGAGCCGCCACCCTCGGCGCCGACGGGCCCACCGGACAGCTGTTCAGCGACGGAAAGCCCGTTGCCTGACGCCACGTTCAAGCCGCGCCCACGGTGGCCTCTCCGCGCCGGGCGACACCGTGCACCCAATCCCCAGCCTCAGTCGCTTCAGTCCCTGCCACCGCCCTGACCTGCGTAAATACGCAGCGACCAAAGGGCCCGGACAGCCCGTGGAAGCCGACAGTCGCTCGACCCGCCCTGGACGACTCCAGCCACGAGTGCCCGATCACCAGGTCCCTGAGCGAAGACAGTCAGAGCCCGAGTGGAGTCGGTTCAGGGGGCCGTCGAGGGAACGAGGTGGTCGAGTCCCTGTGCGCTGCCCGTCGCGGCCTCGATCGCGCGCGGCAGCATGATGCTCTCGTAGGCGCGGACGGCGTCGTCGACGCCGGGTTCGGTGGCGAGGGCGTGGGCGAGGTCGGAGCCGTCGAGCATGGCGAGATTGGCGCCCAGTCCGACCGGGGGCATCAGGTGCGCGGCATCGCCGAGCAGGGTGACGCCGGGAACGTGCTGCCAGGTGTGCGGGGCGGACAGGACGAACAGGGGCCTGCTGACGAACCCGCTGTCGCTGTTGCGCAGGACGTAGCACAGGCTCTCGTCCCAGCCGTCGAACATCCTCAGCAGGTGCGTCCGCACGGCCCGCTGGTCGCCGAGGTCGACACCGGCGGCCGCGTGCCAGTCCTCCGGCACGCGCAGCGCGATGTAGACGCGGATGTGGCCGTTGCTGTTGCGCTGGGCGACCAGGGACCTGCCGACGCCCTTCACCAGCATCGAACCGTTGCCGACCAGCCGCGCGAGGTCGGGGTGGCGGATGTCGCAGTGGTCGAATCCGGTCTCGACGAAGGTGACACCGGTGTAGCCGGGTACGGCGGGCGACAGGGCCGGGCGGACGCGCGACCAGGCGCCGTCGGCACCGACCACCAGGTCGAAGTCCTCGGCGGTACCGTCACCGAAGCTCAGCCGGCAGGTGCCGTCCGTCAGCGGGGTGACCCCGCTGACGGCGCGGTCCCATCGCACCGTGCCCTCGGCGATCGAGTCCAGGAGCAGGCCGCGCAGTTGACCGCGGTCGATCTCCGGCCGGCCGCCGTCGGCGGAAGGCCCCTGCTGTGCCAGGAGCGCGGCGGTGGCGAAGTCGAGCACGCGCCACGCGTCTCCTTCGGGGCGGGCGAGGGCGTGGAACCGGTCGAGGAGCCCCGCCGCGCGCAGGGCGGCCTGGCCGGTGTCGGCGTGCAGGTCGAGGGTGCCGCCCTGCGGGCGGGCGTCGGCGGATGCCTCGCGCTCGAAGACGGTGACGGAGCGGCCGTGCTGCTGCAGGACCCGGGCGCAGGTGAGGCCGCCGAGTCCGGCGCCGACGATCGCGATGCGGGGATCGCGGGGGTCACGGGGATCGCGGGCAGAGTTCATGAGAGTGCCCCTCGGGAGGTGGGTGGGCCGTTGGGAGGCCCGACACCACCAAGAAAGCACACTCGCTAAATAAGCGCAACGACTAAACTTTTGCAGCGGATGCACTTCGCCGATATGGTGGGCACGTGACCGAACCGACCGGGCGCCGCGAGCGCAAGAAGGCCCAGACCCGCCAGTCCCTGGCCGACGCCGCACTCGACCTCTTCCTCGAACACGGCTACGACCAGGTCGGCGTCAAGGACGTCGCCGAGGCCGCCGACGTCTCGGTGACCACCCTGTTCAAGCACTTCTCCGGCAAGGAAGCCCTGGTCTTCGACCAGGAGGACGACATCGAAGCAGCACTCGTCGCCGCCGTACGCGAACGCACCCCCGGCACGTCGATCCCGCAGGCGCTGCGCGAGCACCTCCTGCTGGCGCAGACCCAGTTCGCCGTCCACACCGCGGACCCGCGGTTCGCCGACTTCACGCGCATGGTGCAGGAGACCCCCGCGCTGCGCGACTACACCCACCGCATGTGGACGCGCCACGAAACCGCCCTGGCACGAGCCATCGCCGAGGCCGTCGCCGCCCCCGAGGACGACGTCAGCTGCGCCGCCCTCGCCCGTTTCGCCCTTGAGGCCCGCGGCCTCATCCTGCGGCACCCTGAACCACGCCGAGCCGCCGACGAGGCCTTCGCCCTGCTCGAACACGGCTGGGCAGCCTCCCACCCGGGCACCTGACCCGGCCGCGCCGCCTCTCGCCCTATGCCGCGACGCCGAGTTCCCTGCCGGTCCGCCGGAGGAACTCGACGACCTGCGGCTCGCGGCGCCAAGGGGTGAGCGCGGTGTTGAACTCGCGGACGTAGTCCTTGGCCCGGCTGGACTGGACGCGGGCGAGGATGTCGACGGCCTGGTGGCCGAGCGCGAGGCCCTGGTCCAGGTCCTTGCCCTGGAGGTGGGCGGTGCCGACGATGGCCAGCCGCATCCCGACCGAGCGGGTGAACACCCCGGGCGGCATGGCGGCGGCCTGCGCGTTCCACGCGAGGGCGGCCTCGGGGTTCTTCAGGTCGCGGAAGATCTCGGCGGCGTCGGCCGAGAGCCGGGCGTGGTGGTAGAAGTCGATCCACGCCGGCTCCTCGGCGCCGTCGCGGGCCTGGTCGAGCAGGCTCTCGGAGGCGGCGAGCGCGGCGGAGGCGGCCCGGGCGTCGTCGTCCCGGGCGTGGGCCCGGGCCTCGATGAGCTTGGTGAACGCGAGCACCCTGGGGGCTGCCCGGCCCCTGGCCCGCTCGAAGGCGCCCTGGGCCATGTCGACGGCCTCGCCGGCGAATCCCCTCAGCAGGGTCTGCATCGCCATCGTGGTCAGGACATAGCAGCCGAGCTGGACGTCGCCACCGGCCCGGGCCAGGCGGAGGGCCTGGATGAAGTGCCGTTGAGCGACGTCGTGTCGGCCGACGTCGAAGGCCGTCCAGCCCGCCAGGCGGGACAACTCGGCCGTCGCGGAGAACAGTTGGCGGCCGACCTCGTCGTCGAAGGAGCCGTTCAGGAGCGGGGCGGCGCGTTCCCGGAGGCAGGCGGTGACGGAGTTGGCCTTCCAGTTCCCACCGCCGTACTTGGAGTCCCAGCGCCGGGCGTCGTCGGCGGCGTCCCGCAGTTCGGCGAGATCGGCGGCACCGACCCGGCCGTGGCCGCGGTGGGCGGCGGTGTCGTCGGCGGGGGTGACCAGCCAGCGGGTGACCGGGGTGGTGAACGCGGAGACGGCGAAGCCCGCACCGGTGAGGAAGTCTCGGCGGTTCACGCTGCTCCAGAACGAAGTGGCCGTGCGCACGGCCTCGGCGGGGTCCCTCGGGAAATCCCACCCCATCGCGGCGTCCGGTGTCCCGGCATCGGCCATACCGATCTCGCCGAGTTCCACGGGCCGGCCGAGCCGCTCGCCGATCGCCCGGGCCAGCAGCTTCGGCACGGGCCAGTCCGGCACCATGCCGCGCGCCGTCCAGTTCGCGACGGACGTGTGCGTATAGGTCGCGGTCAGCCCGGCTTCGTGGGCGAGCTGGTTCACCCGGTGGGCCAGCGATTTGCGGCTGGCGCCCTCGCACTTGTCGATCATCCGGGCCAACGCGTCGTTCGGCGGCTTGGTCCGGCGGGTGGTCGACGCCACGGCGTCCCCCTCGATCGGTCCCCGCACGGGCACGGGGAGTCGTACGCGACCGGCCACGAGAAGTCGCTGGCCCGGCACCTGAGGCCGGATCACCGAGGGTAGGACATTCGTTGCTCACGGTGAATCGGATGCACGAGCTGTGAGCCCCCTTGCGAGCCCTCCCCGCACCGGCTGCCAGGCGGTTGCCTGGTGTTCCGGGCCTCCGCCGGGGCCTGGGGAAACCTCCTCCTGGCGGGGCCACCACCGATTCACGCGCAAGGGTGACCACCGGATGTGCGGAATCGCAGGACCGGCCGGCGCCGACACCGCCCGCCCCTTCGAAAGGACACGTTCGTGAAGCTCACCGTGATCGGCTGCGGCTACCTCGGCGCGACCCACGCCGCCGCGATGGCCGAGCTCGGCCACCAGGTCCTCGGCATGGACACCGACGCCGACAAGGTCGACGCGCTGAACAAGGGCCAGGCCCCGTTCGTCGAGCGCGGCCTGGACGACCTGCTCGCCAAGCACACCGCCACCGGACGGCTCCGTTTCACCGCCTCCTACGCGGAGGCCGCCGACTTCGCCGACGTCCACTTCCTGGGCGTCGGCACCCCGCAGCGGGACGGCAGCGGCGCCTACGACCTCACCCACCTCCACGCCGCCGTCCGGCGCCTGGCCCCCAGGCTCGGCGACGGCGCTGTGATCATCGGAAAATCGACCGTCCCGGTCGGCACGGTCACGGAGCTGCGGCAGACCCTGGACGAGCACCTCCGCGCCGGGGTGAGCGTCGGCCTGGCCTGGTCGCCGGAGTTCCTGCGCGAGTCGTTCGCCCTCCTGGACACCCTGGAGCCGAACCGGATCGTGCTCGGCGTCGAGGACGGCGACACCGGCAGCGAAGCCGCCTTCCGGCAGGTCTACGCCGACATCCTGGCCGCCGGCGCCCCGCTGATCGTCACCGGCATCGCGACGGCCGAGCTGATCAAGGGCGCCGCGAACGCCTTCCTCGCCACCAAGATCTCCTTCATCAACGCGATGGCCGAGCTCTGCGAGCTGACCGGCGCCGACGTCCGGCAGATCGTCCTCGCCCTGGGCCACGACCACCGGATCGGCGCCGAGGGCATGCGGCCCGGCCTCGGGTTCGGCGGCGGCTGCCTGCCCAAGGACCTGGCCGGGTTCACCTACCGCGCCGAAGAACTCGGCGCCGACACCGGCCTGCTCCGCCAGGTCGCGGCGATCAACCGGCGCCGGCGCGAGCACACCGTCGAACTCGCCCGCGAAGCCCTCGGCAACGCCGTGACCGGCAAGCGGATCGCGGTCTGGGGCGCCGCGTTCAAGGCCCACACCGACGACATCCGCGACTCCCCGGCCCTGACCGTCGCCGACGCCCTCCAGCGGGCCGGCGCCGAGGTCACCGTCCACGACCCCGCCGCCGTGGACAACGCCCGCAGGGCCTACCCCCGGCTCGACTACGCCGACGACCCCACCCAGGCCGTCACCGGCGCCGAACTGCTGCTGCACCTGACCGACTGGCCCCAGTACTCCGACGCCGACCCGGCCGACCTCGCCCGGCACATCGCCGTCCCCCAGGTCATCGACGCCCGCGGCACCCTCGACGCCGCTCGCTGGCGCGCGGCCGGCTGGACCTTCCGCGCCCTCGGCCGCCCCTGACCCGCACGGAGCCCCGGCAGCCACGTCGATCCCGTCCGGCTCCGCGCCTGCCCCACCCCTGCGGTTGCCCCCGGGGCCGGCGTCGTCCGCGCCGCCCGGGTCCGCCCTTCTCCGTGTCCTGACGGTCCGGGGCCACCAGAGTGCCGGTGGACACGGGCGCCTATGATCGGCCGGGGGCGGATCCGCCCGTTCGCGCACCACCCGCCGGATGCCACCGTCGGGGCCGGCCCACGGGAACGGATCACGGAACGGGCCACGGGGGCGGATCGAGGGGTGGGGCACGGAGGGCTTTCCGGTCCGGCTGCCGCCCTGCGGACGGGGCTCCCCCACGGAGGGCGCGGTACCGGCCTCGCCGTCCGACCCACGGCACGCACCCCGGCAGGCCCACCGCACCGCCGACCCGAATGGAGACCGATGTCCGAGATAACCGCCGAGGAGCCGCGGCAGAGCACGGCCGACCCGACGGTCCTGATTCTGGCCGCGATGGCGGCGGTGATGGCCGCGCTCTCGGTCCGCATCCTGATGCTGGACAACGAGTCGACGGACTTCTACTACTTCCTCGGGCCCTGGTACCAGTACATCGCGAACAACGGCGGGTTCCACGCTCTCAGCGGCACCGGTTTCTCGGACTACAACGTCCCCTACCTGTACCTGATGGCCGCGCTCACCTACCTTCCGGTGGCCGCGCTGACGGGGATCAAGTGCATCTCGATCCTGTTCGACCTGGCGCTGGCGTACTACACGTTCCGCATCGTCTCCCTGCGGTCGCCGCAGCAGCCCTGGCGGGCCCTCGGCGCGGCGGTGATCGTCCTCTTCCTCCCCACGGTCGTGACCAACAGCGGCTGGTGGGGCCAGGCCGACGCGATCTTCACGACCTTCCTGGTCGGCGGCGTCTACCACATCCTGCGCGACCGGCCCTGGTGGGCCTGCTCGTTCTTCGGGATCGCGCTGGCGTTCAAGCTCCAGGCGATCTTCCTGTTCCCGCTCC
Source organism: Kitasatospora sp. NPDC056731 (assembly GCF_040687675.1). NCBI lineage: Bacteria > Bacillati > Actinomycetota > Actinomycetes > Kitasatosporales > Streptomycetaceae > Kitasatospora > Kitasatospora sp. NPDC056731. Next base: position 94,296 of record NZ_JBFBNR010000002.1, on the reverse strand, counting down.
TGCTCGTCCTGGTGCTGGCGCAACGGATCCCGTGGCGAAGCCTGCTGGCCCTTCCGGCGGTGTACGTGGCGCTCGACATCCCCGCCATGCTGCTCGGCTCCGACCCGTGGCAGCTGCTGACGGTGTACGCCCGGCAGCCGGACACGTACAAGGACCTCACGCTCAACGCGCCGTCGGTCTACCAGTTCGTCTCGGTGCCGTTCGAGGAGCAGGACCCCGTACGGCACGCAGGTGTGCTGGTCGCGGGCACGCTGGTGCTGGTGCTGATCGGGCTGGCGGTCTGGGCCATCCGCCGCGCCGGCGGGGCGGCGGCGCTGAAGAACGGGGACGGGCGGGAGGCACCGGCGGTACGGGAGGGGCGGCCGAAGCTCACGGACACGGGGATCCTGCTGCTGGCCGCCGTCTTCGCGATCGCGGTGCCGTTCCTGCTGCCGTCCATGCACGAGCGCTACTTCTACGTCGCGGACGTGATCAGCGTGATCATCGCCTTCCAGCTGCCCCGGCGGCTCTGGTACGTGCCGGTCCTGGTCCAGCTGTCGTCCTTCGGCAGTTACCTCAAGTTCATCGCCCCCAGCGTGTCGCCGTACCTGTCGATGCCGGCCCACGGCGCGCTGATGCTGCTGGCGCTGATAGTCGTACTCCGGGCCACCATCGGGGAGTTCCGGAGCTCGTGGACTCCGGGCGGTCGGGAACCGGCCCCGGAGGCGGCGGCGCTGACCGCGTAGGTTCGCCGGAGCGCCCGGTCACGCGCCTTCGGGCAGCGACCTTCCTCTCCAGCGGAGGCTCCCGCGGAATGATGGGTCCCTCTCGCGTCAAGCGTGGTTGACGCGAGAGGGGCCCATCGTGCCGTGGCGGCACGGGAGTTGACCCGGAGCCCTCTACCCTTGCGGTCATGAAGCAGCAGTACGTCACCATGGCCCTCGCAGGCCTCCTGATCGGAATCCTCGCGTTCGGCGCCGGCTGGTACACGGCCCGTGCCCGGGAGACCGCTCCGGCCCCGACCTACATCACGGTCACGCCGGAGCCGGTCACCGCAGGCACGATCTCCCCTCCCGCCTCGGCCGGTGCCCGGTAGGGCTACTGACGAACCGCCCAGAAACGGTCGGCCGCGTTGTCGAAGCCGACCGACGCGGACAGGGACTCCGGCGGCTCCTTCCAGAGCATCTGCCACTGGCCGTCGCCCGGGTCGTTGTCCACGATCACCTCCAGGCCGCGGGCGGTGTTGACCCAGCTACTGGTCTGGTCGCGGAACCCGTAGTCGGCGAAGTACACCGGCTTGTCCTCGTGGAAGAGGTTGAACTGCAGCCTCCTGCCACCCCAGTTCTTGTCGGCGTAGAAGCAGTAGTAGGAGGGTTCGCTGGTCGGGGCCGGGCACTTCTTCCAGTCCGCGCCCCTGGCGGACCGACGGCGGTGGTCCCCGCTCCACGGCGGAGCCTGCGTCTCCCCGGGCAGCGGCAGGACCACCACCGCCCCGTCCGGGTACGTGATCTCGTTGGCGGCGGTCTGTTTACCGTCCTTGCTCGCGGCGAGTTGGACCTCCACCGCCTGCTGCAGCAGGTCACGGTCACCGCGGGCAAGGTTTCTGATGGCGGGCCGCGCGTCCTCGCCCGTACTGGGTGCGGCTGCGGCCCGCGCCCCAAGGGGCGCAGCCAGGAGCACGAAGGCCACGACCCCACGAACGAGGAGACTGCGGACTCGAGAGTGCGTCATATTCCAACGGTAGCGATATGCATACGATATGTGATGCTCGCGTCTCGATCAGGGGGCGTGAGACGGCATGCACGCGCCGATCGATCGAAACCTGCGCCCGGGAGAGCCCCTGCTGCTCGCCGCGTTCGTCCGGACTCGTCCGGGCTCGGGTCACGGGGCGGCCGGTGGCCGGTGGGCCGCCCGGCTGCGGACATTCGGCCTCACCTCACTTCGGCTGGTCCACGTCCGGATGCGGAACTTCCGTGTGGCATAGCCAATTTGGGTGAAGGTTTGCCCACCGATCGACGGCAGGGCGACGGGGCGCCGTAGCCTCGGTGGCGACCCGTCGCCGCCGAGGTGCGCGATCCGTTCGGTGCCACGGGAATTCGTCGACTCGGAAAGGCCATCGGCAGAAATGACACTCTCATCGGGCTCATCGGGCGGGAACGACGCGACGACCGGCGGGCCCTCCCGCCGCCGGGTCCTCAAGATCGGCATCGGCGTCGCCGTGGGGGCGGGGGCCATCGGCTCGGGTGCCCCCGCGGCGATCGCCGGCGGTCCGAACGACCCTCCGAGCCCGACGGTCGCGACCAAGGTGAAGAACCTCAGCGGCCCGGTCGAGACCGGGCCGTTCGCCTCGCCGTGGACCGACCTCGGCATCCCGGTGCTGTGTCCGGACGGCACGATGCTCTTCGTCTGCGGCGACACCTTCGACGGCGCCCAAGTGGGCGCAGCCGACTGGCGTGCCCCGGTCGGCCTGCGCTCCAGCAGCGCCGACCTGAACAACCTGCGCATCGACGGCAGCGTCGGCGGCAGCCACGCCAACAGCCTGGTCGACGAGCCGCACAACCCGGTCGGCGACAAGGCCACGACGGCGATCCCGTCCGACGTGTTCGTCGTCGACGGCGTGATGTACATGCACCTCATGCGCGGCGTCATCTACGACACCCACCACACCGACTTCTGGCGCTCCACCGACAACGGTGAGACCTGGCAGTACCTGTGCCAGTGGCCGGGCGACCTGTACGGCGGCCAGTTCCAGCAGAAGACGTACGCCGTGGCCGACGACGGCTACTGCTACGTCCTGTCCACGGTCTTCAACCGCGACGTGGAATCGGGAATGCTGCTGCACCGGGTACGAAAGGAAAGCCTCGGCAATCCGGACGCCTACGAGCCGTGGGGCTACGCCGACGGCGGCTGGCGGTGGAACGCGCCCGCCCCGACGACCGTCTTCGGCACCCGCAAGTGGGGCGAGATGTGCTTCCGCGCCATGGACGGCAAGTACGTCCTCACGTGGCTGAACATGGACCAGTTGTCGATCAGGGCGATGGTCTTCGCCCTCCCGACCTCGGACCTGACCACGACGCTGGAGCAGGCCATGATCCTCCCCTGTGCCCCGGGCCAGGAGGTCGCCAACCTGGTCGCCAGCCCGTACGGCGGTTTCGTCATCCCCGGCTCGACGTTCGGCAACTTCCACATCGTCGTCAGCCAGTGGTATGACCCGACGAACTACCGGATCATGCAGTACCGGATCAACATGCTGTCCTGAGCCCGTGCTGGCTTCGGGCCCGATGCCGACGGCCCCGCGTCGGGCCCGCGGCGGCCTCGCGTCGGCCCGGAAATCATGTCGACCGTGCTCGCCTCGTCCGGTACGGTCGCGGGGTTGTTTCGCTGCCGGGAGCCCCTGTGGTTCACGTGGGGTCTCCCCGGCGGTTCCCCGGCTGAGAGCAGGTATTCGTCATGGCGTGTCGTATCGGTGAGCTGGTGCTCGGTTGCCGCGACCCCGAGGTGCTGGCGCGGTTCTGGTGCGAGGTCCTGGACTTCGTCGTGCTCGGTCGCGAGGACGACGGCTCGATGGAGATCGGGCCGCGCGAAGGGTTCGGAGGTGCGCAGCCGACGATCTTCCTCAGCCGCCGGGACGAACCGGAGCCGGGCAAGTCCCGGCTGCACATCGACGTGAACGCCACCGACCGCGACCAGGACGCCGAACTCGAACGCCTTCTGGCGCTCGGCGCCCGCCCGGCCGACATCGGCCAGACCGGGCAGGAGCAGTGGCATGTCCTGACCGACCCCGAAGGCAATGAGTTCTGCCTGCTCAAGGCCCGCATCGACCCGCTCTGATGCCCATCGGTCTCGAATCTGGCGTGGCGAAAGTCGTGTGCAGAGACGTTCAACCGAGAAGGCCAGGGAGGACGAACCCGTGAAACGTGCGCCGGTGAAGGTGAAGCAGCGAGCGGGCGGCGCTCGGACTCTGCTGCTGATTCCCGCCGCGGCTCTGCTCGCCTCGGGCTGTGCGTCCGCACCGGAGAGCGGCGCCGCCGGGCAAGGTGAGGACCGCCGCCCGACCGCCGTCGCGACGACCCCGGCGGAGGTGCGGACGGATGTCGAACCGTTGAAGCGCCACTTCCCGCAGCTGGGTGAGCTGTCCGCGACGAAGTGGGTCGGCCGGGTGCTGACGAAGAACTCGGTGCCGGAGGTCCCCGGTCCGACCGACGTGAGCCTGGACGGGGTGGCGCAGCTCGATCCGGCGACGCTGACGGCGATCACGGGCAGCGGGACGTGGCGGGAGGGCTCCATCGGGTGCGGTGTCCCGCAGGAGATCGCCGCCGAGGTCGGAGACACGATGGCGTGGCTCCACAGTGAGGCCTTCGACAAGTCGGTCACGCGGACCCAGTACACAGGGAGCTTCTACTTCGACAGGCAGACCAACCGCGTGTACTTCTGCACGGTGAACCCGAAGGACCGAACCAGCTGATCCCGCCACAACCCCACCCGCACGACGTCGTGCAGCACCTCGGCGGCTTCTCACACTGTCACCTCGGAGTGCTCCTGCCGCTGGTGGGCGGCGGCCCGGGCCAGCCCCAAAGGCCGGCCCGGGGGGAGCGGCCCTCCACGGCTGCCCGGCGGGTGTCAGATCGAGCGCTCCACGGTGCTGGACACGCTGATTCGATCCTCAGGGACCGTCGTTGCGCCGCTCCTCTGTGATCACAGGCCAGGGGCCTTCGGGGTCGGGTTTGGAAGGTGCCGCTCACCATTGCAGGAGGATCGCGCCGCTGCCGCCGGCCGCGCCCAGGCTTCCGGTGTCGCCGTTCTTGCCGGGTCCGCCACTGCCAGGCCTGCCACCGTCGCGGCCGCCGTCGCCGCCGTGCCCGCTGCCGCCGCCGTATCCGCCGTTCCCGCCCGCGCCGCCGGCCCCGTACGCGTACGTGCCCGAGGCGGCGGGCGCTCCGCCCGTCCCGCCCTGGCCACCGATGCCGCCCAGGACACCGGAACCGCCCACCCCGGGGCTGATGCCCGTCACGCCGCCGATCGGCTCGCTGCCGTCAAGGCCCCGGCGCCCGGCCTCACCGGCCGTACCGGCGCCACCGAAGGCGCCCATGATGTTGCGGGGGCTTGTTCCTGCGCACCTGTGCGAGGAACTGCTCTGGTCACCGCCGCTGCCGCCGCTGCCGGCCGAACCGCCCGGCTCGCCGGACCCGGCCCCTTCGAGCACGGCCCCGGCGCCGTCGCCGCCGGTCCCCCCGGTGCCGCCACCACCCGCGGACCCGGCAGCGCCCGCGAAGGACTGCGAGATGATCAGCGCAAAAGCCCCCTGAGGGGGACCGATGCTGATGGTGGACCTGGGGATGCGGGCAGAGCCCTGTCCTCCTTTGGTGCCCCTGCCGCCACCGCTGCCGTCGTCGTTGTTCCCGACTCCGCCGACACCCCCCACACCGCCGACGCCGCCATCGGCGGCCCCCAGGGGCGCTTCGATGGTGAGGGTGAACCCGGGAGCGCCGATCCGGGCCAGCTGGCTGATGTTCACCACACACGAGGCGAAGCCGCCGGCCTGCCCGCCGCCCCCGCCGCCGGCGCCGCCACCGGAGCCCCCGCCACCGCCCCCGGCCCCGAGCGAACCGCTCTTCTCCCCGCCACCGCCCCCGGCCCCGCCGCCGCCACCGCCGCCCCCGCCACCGGGCCCACCCGGGCCCCATACCGAGACGGTCATCTGCGTCACTCCCGCCGGGAAGAGGAACTCCTGCGTGCCCGGCTTGTCGAGCAGCAGGGTCCCACCGGCCCGCACCGTACCCGCCACCACCGGGCCGTCGCCGGGTACCGCGGCCTGCGACCACGCCGGCACACCCAAGGCCGTCCAGCCCAACGCCAGAGCCCCCGCAGCGGCCACCACGCGCCTCCCAGGGCGCCGCCCCGGCTCCCCGGCCGACGGCACACTTTCCACCTCAGACACAGCCATCACCTTTCCCAGTGAACGCACCAGGCCGCGGCACCCCGACGGCGCACCACCCGACTCCGTGGCCATCGTCACCGCCCGCCCGCAGTCCCTTCCCCCCCTGGTGCTCCTTCCGAGCGCCCGGTGCCCCCACCCGGACTACCTCGGCGCCCCGATGGACACCTTGAGGTGCGAGCCGTCGATCACGGCGCCGTCCAGCGGGCTCGCCGTTGGAAGCTCAGTCAGGGGCACCCCGTGCAGGTCCGGTCACCATCGACGGGGAAGACCATGTTCAGCCGTCGGACAGGACGTGCTACAGCTCGGCGAACAGGCCGATCTCCTGCCGGGAGACGCCCGTGTCCTGTTGATGGTCCCGCACGACGGGGAGATGCGCCTGCGGGATCTCGCGGTGAGGTGCGGGCCGACGGAGCTGGCGGTGCGGGCGGTGCGGGCGATCGAACAGTCGGGTACCCCGCCTGGCCGCCGGAACCGAAAAGTCTCGCTGACGGTCGGCCAGCCACCCCGCGCGGAAAGCCTGCTTGCGGGGATCGCCGCAGGAGGGGCTCCGCGACCGGACCTGACAGGCCGCCAGCGAACGAGCGCCCGGCTCAAGGTGTGTGCTGCTACTCGGTGCGGCTCCGAAGCGCGGCGAGGGCCTCCTCTACCAGCGCCCGTGCCTCGGCCACTGTGGCCGCCAGCAGTTCGGCGCTCTCTCCGGACGCCCCCAACAGGCCGCGGACTCGCGGGCCGAAGCCGGTTGGCGCGCCCGGAAGTGTCTCGGCGACGGCCAGCGCGCCCTTCTCGTTGAGGCACCAGCGCCGGCCGTCGGCGAACATCGCTTGCACCAGCACGCCGACGGCCCGGGACAGGCAGAGCGAGACGTACAACGTGTCCGCCCGTGCCGCGCCTTTTGCTGCGGCGGCGACCAGGAATTCCGCCTCCCAGGCTCCCGTCGTCAAGGCCTCTCGCAACGGTTCGGGGTAGGTCGAGGCCTTCTGCTGAAGATTCGTCAGTTCGCGGGCGGGGTCGGCCAGGACCTGGCCGAGTGCCACCTCGCCCGCGTAGCAGGGCGACCAGAAGCCGAGGGGATGTCCCGCCTGCACGCCGACTTCGTACCGGCCTTCGCGGCAGTCCGCCCACACCTGCTCGACCCGGTCCACGTCCCGCAGGATCCAGTCCACCGCCACGCCGTCGACCTGCAGCCACGCGCCGCCGTTCACCCAAGGCCCCCAGCCACCCGGGCCGGCCACCTCCACCTCGGGGCCGGCCAGCGCGCGCAACGCGGCGAGATCGAGCCCGCCACGGTAGTAGACGCCGAGATCCCAGTCCGAATCCGGCCGGTGCTCTCCGCGGGCCCGGCTGCCGCCGAGCATGACTCCGACGACGCCCGGCACCTCGGCCAGGCGGTTGGCCATCTCCTCGATGATCGCTCGCACGGAGCGAGTCTGGCAGTCACCCATGCGTCGGGCCAGCCGTTTCCGCCGGCGGTCACCGGATGCGGGGGCTTCGAGGGCGGGTGTGCGCCGGAGCCGGTGGCCGGCTCCGGCACCAAGGCCCCTGCCCGATGGGACAGTTGGCCGCAGGAGCGGCGTCAGACCTGGTAGCGGTCCGGGGCGAGCAGGTGCAGGTGTTCGGCGACCCAGTCGGAGGTGTGGCGCAGGCCCTCGTCCAGGCCGACCTGGGGCTGCCAGCCGGCCAGGTCGCGTGCCTTGCGGTTGTCGGAGAGCAGCCGTTCGACCTCGCTGCCGCCGGGGCGCAGCCGGGTCGGGTCGACGACGACGTCGGCGTCCCGACCGGAGGCGACGATCAGGGCCTTGGCCAGGTCGCCGATGGACACCTCGCTGCCGGTGCCGAGGTTGACGGTCTCGCCGAGCGCGCGGTCGGCGCGGGCGATGGCCAGGAAGCCTTCCGCGGTGTCGGTGGCGTAGGTGAAGTCCCGGGTGGGGGTGGTCGAGCCGAGCCTGATCTCCCGTGCGCCGGAGTGGAGTTGGGCCAGGATGGTGGGGATGACGGCGCGGGCGGACTGGCGCGGGCCGTAGGTGTTGAACGGGCGGACGACGGCGACCGGCAGTTCGAAGGCGTGCCAGTAGGAGAGCGCCATCATGTCCGCGCCGATCTTCGAGGCGGAGTACGGGGACTGCGGCTGGAGCGGGTGGTGCTCGTCGATGGGCGCGGTGATCGCGGTCCCGTACACCTCGCTGGTGGAGGTGTGCACCAGGCGGGCGCCGTGCCGCAGGCAGGCGGCGGCGACGTTCTGGGTGCCCACGACGTTGGTCTGCACGTAGGCCTCGGGGGCCTGGTAGCTGTAGGGGATGCCGATGAGCGCGGCGAGGTGGAAGACGGTGTCGCAGCCGGCGACGGCGTCCAGGACCCGGCCGGCGTCGCGGACGTCGCCGGCGAGCATCTCGACGGGGCTGTCGGGGTCGGCCAGGTAGTGGGCGAGGTATCCGCGCTCGGCGTACGGCTTGTAGTGGACCAGGGCCCGGACGCGGGCGCCGCGGGCGACCAGCAGGTCGACGAGGGTGCTGCCGATGAAGCCTTCGGCGCCGGTGACCAGGACGGTCCGGCCGGTCCAGTCCTGGTGGGCGGCGGGGGTGTTGGGGTGGGTGGGGCGGTTCATGGTGGTCCTCCGGTGGGTCGGGGCGGGTCGGGTGGTCAGTGGTCAGCGATCGGCGGTCAGCGGTCGTACGGGCCGGGGACGGGGGCCGGGACGGCGGGCGGCGCGGGCGCCGGGGTCCGGCCGATGACGCGGAGCACCTTGGCGGCCAGCAGGTCGGCGGCGCGCGCGTGGTCGCCCGGGTCGGCGGCCTGCGCCATCGCGGCGAGCCGGGCCGGATCGGCGAGCAACGGTTCCACCAGGGCGGCCAGCCGTTCGCCGGTGCACTCGCCGTCCGGCAGCAGCAGGCCGGCGCCGGCGTCGGAGAGGACGCGTGCGTTGTGGGTCTGATGGTCGTGCGGCGCGTGCGGGTAGGGCACCAGCACGGCGGGCATCCGGAGGCTGGAGAGTTCGGCGACGGTGGCCGCGCCGGCGCGACACACCATGAGGTCGGCGGCCGCGTAGGCGAAGTCCATCCGGTCCAGGTAGGCGACGGCGTGCGCCACCGGGTTGCCGTCCAGTGCGGCCCGGACCTGTGCCAGCGCGGCCGGGCCGGTCTTGATCAGCAGCCGCCGGTCGGTCCGGTGGCGCCAGCGTCCGGCCAGTTCGACGGCGGCCGCGGTGAGCCGGGCGGCGCCGAGGCTGCCGCCGTTGAAGACCAGCAGCCGGACGCCGTCCGGGACGGCGAAGTGCCGACGGGCCTCGGCGCGCAGCGCCGCCCGGTCGAGCTGGGCGACGGCGCCGACCAGCGGCATCCCGACGGTCTGCGCCGAGCGGCCGGCGGGCAGGTGCTCGCGGGTGCGGTCGAAGGCGAGCGCGATGTGCGGGGTGAGCCGGGCGGCGAAGCGGTTGGCCCGCCCGGGCACCGCGTTCGACTCGTGCACCACGCTCGGCAGCCCGGCCATCTTGGCGCCGACGATCACCGGCGCGCTCGGGTAGCCGCCCATGCCGACCGCGACCTGCGCGCCCTGGGCCCGCAAGATCTCCCGGCAGTCCCGGCCGGAGCGCAGCAGCGCCGCGGGCAGCAGGTAGCGGCGCGGGCCGAGGGAGGCGTCGAAGGGGATCATGTCGACGGTGTGCAGCCGGTAGCCGGCCTGCGGGATGAGGGTGGTCTCCAGTCCGCGTTCGGTGCCGACGAAGGAGATCACGGCCCGCGGGTCGGCTCTGCGCAGCGCCTCGGCCAGTGCGAGGCCCGGGTAGATGTGTCCGCCGGTGCCGCCGGCGCCGATCACCACCGACAGGGGGCGGGCCGGATCGTGGTTGGCATGGTTGCCGTGTTCTGTCCGCATGCCGTCGAGCTTGCTGAGGCCGCCTAAGAGAGTTCTCAGAGTCGTTCGGCGGGGGCCGTCGGCATGGGCGGCGGGCGGGGGCTGGGCCTCGACGGCGGCCCGGGGGTGCGGGCCGCCGTCGAGGACGGGCCGGTCGTCGAGGGCTACCGGGTGCGGCCCCGGGGGCGTCTCGTGCGCCGGTGGGTCACCAGCGGGTGGGTCACCAGGTGAGGAGGAGGTAGCCGGGGCCCGCCTGGTTGCCTGAGCTCGCCGGCGCCCGACCGCTGGTGCCGGCCTGGCCGGGGGTGTCCGAGGGGCTTGGGTAGTTGCCGCCGCCGTGGCCGCCCTCGCCGCCCGCGCCCCCGTCGCCGCCGCTCAGGCCGTTGCCGCCGCGGCCGGTGCCGGCGGGCACGGGCACGGTCGCCTGCCCGGCCGCGCCGCCGGTGCCGCCGCCGGCACCGAACGTCGCCGGGGTCGGGGTGCCCCCGGCGCCTTCGCGGCCCTGTCCGCCTGTTCCGCCGGCGAAGGCGTCGATGCTGGATCCGGCGCTCCTGCCGGCCGTCCCGGGGGCGCCGGCGGATCCGACGGCGTCAGTTCCCCCGCACGTGTTCCTCGGTGGGCCCAAGGGGCCCTTGGTGACGGCGAGGCCGCCCGCCGCTCCTCCACCGCCGGCCCCGCCGTGTGCGCCGGAACCGCCGAGGCCGCCGACCCCGCCCCGGCTTCCGACGGCGCGTTCGCCGGGTTCCCCGCCTCCGCCGCCGCCTCCGGTGCCGCCCGCTCCGCCGAACGCGCCGGGCAGTGCCCGGGCGTCGGCCAGTTGCCCGCCGACCTCGGTCACGTCGCTGTTGGTAAGGCCCACCGTGCCGCTGGTGCCGCTACCTCCGCTGCTACCGCCGGTGCCCGGGGTGAGCAGGGCATCGGCTCGCCCGCCGCCTCCGCCGTTCCCGCCGGCGCCCACGCTCTTGGGCGTCGAGGCGGAACCGACCGCCAGGATCAGCCGTTCGCCCGGGACGACGGGCATCACACACGAGACGAACGCCCCGCCGCCACCCCCGCCACCGCCGCCGCCCCCTGCACCGCCGGCGCCGCCTCCGCCGCCACCCCCGTCGCCGGTCCCGGCGAAGTAGCTCCCGCCGCCGCCTCCGCCACCCCCACCGCCCCCGCCGGCACCCATCCCGCCGGTGCCGCCTGCGCCGACCAGGTAGACGGTCATCGACGTCACCCCGGTGGGGACGACGAAGTAGTAGATGCCGGGTGTGGTGTACTCCTGCCGCCCGGCGGCCGGCGCCGCTGCGGACGCTGCCGCCGTCGGGGACACCACCGCGCCCAGCAGCACGGTGGCGAGCGCGACGGACACGCCCAGGCGCGACCAGCCGCGCGGGCCCGTCCGACCTCGCACCGGCGATCGGGAGGTGATCGAGGACGTCGGCGCGCCGTGCAGGGAGGCCCGGGACGTCGCGGGCGGAAGCGGTACAGGCATGTCGAGGGCCTCTTTCGGAGAGCGGGCGGGTTGTCCGAACGGGTCGCGTTCACGGTGCCGGGTGCGCCATCGGGCGACCGTGCGGTTCGTGCCGCGCGGCGCGGGCCGCTTACGGCCGACTCCCCGGGCAGCCGGGCCGCACCTACCAGCGGAGGAGCACCGGCAGGCGCCCCCGAACCGACCGGAGCGCGACCGGTCGCACACCCACAGTGTGCGCGGGAGCCCAGTCCCCCGCCCCGGACGATCGGCCGGACGGCTCCCACGGCCACCGCACGCCCCGTGGCCGGACCGGGCCCAGCAGCGACACGACCGGGGGCGCCCCGCGGCCGTCGCGAGGACGAGCTAAGAGGCTTCTCAGATTCGTTCTGAGAGGGTTGTCCGCATGAGCAACGGGCAGAGAGTGCTGGTCGTCGACGACGATCCGGAGGTACGGGCCGCCGTCGAGGACGGGCTGGCCGTCGAGGGCTACCAGGTGCGCGGCGCCGCCGACGGGCTGGCGGCGCTGAACGAGGTCGCCGGCTGGCAGCCCGACGCGATGGTCCTCGACCTGATGATGCCCGTCCTCGACGGGCTGGCCGTCTGCCGCCGGCTGCGGGCCCTGGGCGACCGGCTCCCGATCCTGGTGCTCACCGCGCGCGACTCGGTGAGCGACCGCGTCGACGGCCTCGACGCGGGGGCCGACGACTACCTGGTCAAGCCGTTCGCCCTGGACGAGCTGACCGCCCGGCTGCGCGCCCTGCTGCGGCGCAGCGCCCCGGCCACCGAGGAGCCCGGCTACCGCTTCGCCGACCTGGAGGTCGACCCGGCCACCCGGACCGGGAGCAGGGCCGGGCGGCCGGTGGAGTTCTCGCGCACCGAGTTCGCACTGCTGGAGGTGCTGCTGCGCCACCCCGGCCAGGTACTCCCGCGCGAGGTCATCATGGAGCGGGTGTGGGGCGCAGACTTCGGCCCCGACTCCAACTCCCTCGCCGTCTACGTCGGTTACCTGCGCCGCAAGCTGGAGGCCGGCGGCGAACCCCGGCTGGTGCACACGGTGCACGGGGTCGGCTACCGGCTGGACCGGGCTTGAGGGCGCACGCGCGCTGGCGGCGCCGGCGCCCGCTGCGCACCCGGCTGGCCCTCGCCTGCACGGCCGCGGTCGCCGTGGTGGCGCTCGGGATCAGCGCGGCCGCGTTCAGCATCGTCCGCTACGAGCTCAACCACCAGCTCGACCAGCACCTCACCCAGCAGGCCACCCTGGTGCAGCAGCAGCACCGCGACCAGGGGCCCCAGGTCGTCTACGGCGAGTGCAACTACCTGGCCGCCCCGGCCTGCGCGCAGATCGTCTCCGCCGACCCCGGCAAACCACCGAACGAGCCGTACCTGCTGCCCGTCACGCAGACCACCCGCCAGGTCGCGAACCGGCAGCGGGCCGGCTACTTCACCGACCTCACCATCGGCGGCCACCCGGCCCGGATGCTCACCACCCCGATGATCGCGGCGCCGCCCGGCGCCCGGCAGGCCGTCCAGGTCGCGCTGCGCGCCGACAGCGTCCAGGAGGGGGTGCGGCAGGCCGGCGCGCTGATGGCGGCCGTCGCGGCGGCGGGCCTGCTGCTGGCCGCCGTACTCGGGCGCACCGTGGCCCGCACCGCCCTCGCCCCGGTCGCCCGGCTGACCCGCACCGCCGAACAGATCGCCGACACCCGGGACGCGGGGCTGCGGATCGACCTGCCGCCCGGGCGCCGCGAGGACGAACTGACCAGGCTGGCCGGCAGTTTCAACACCATGCTGGGCGAACTGGAGCAGTCCGTGGCCGCCCAGCGCCGGCTCGTCGCCGACGCCTCGCACGAGCTGCGCACCCCGCTGACCGCGCTGCGCACCAACGCCGAACTGCTGTCCCGCGCCGACCGGTTGACCGAGGGCCAGCGGGAGCGGGCGGCGGCCGCGCTGCACCGCCAGCTACGCGAGGTGACCGGGCTGGTGAACGACCTCATCGAGCTGGCCCGCGACGAGGAGCCGCAGCCGCTGCTCGAACAGGTCGCGGTCGGCCGGCTCGTCGGGCACTGCGTCGACACCGCGCGCGGCCACTGGCCGGCGATCGCCTTCACCCTGGACGACGACGCGGACAGCTACGCGGACGGCGCCGCGGGCCACGGCGCCGCCGAGCGCACCGTCCCCGGCGTACCGGCCCGGCTGGCCCGACTGGTCTCCAACCTCCTCGACAACGCGGCCAAGTTCAGCCCGCCGGGCGCCACGGTCGAGGTCCGGCTCACCGCCGGACTGGAACTGACCGTCCGCGACCACGGCCCCGGCATCGCGCCCGAGGACCTGCCGTACGTCTTCGACCGCTTCTACCGGGCCTCCGCCGCCCGCGCCCTGCCCGGCTCCGGGCTCGGGCTCGCCATGGCGCGGCAGATCGCCCACGCGCACGGCGCCACCCTCACCGCCGAGGCCGCCCCCGGCGGCGGGGCGCTGTTCCGCCTGCGGCTGCCGGGCTGAGCGGGCCGCGGCGGCCCGGCGGTTCGGCGGTTCGGCGGTTCGGCGGTTCGGCGGTTCGGCGGTTCGGCCTGATCGGCGCGCGACGGTGGGCTGCGGGATCGTCGGGCGGGTCGCCCCGGGAGTGGGCGGCTGCCGGTCCGATACCACGGAGGGGCTGACCCTGCCCCCGGGTCTACCCTTTCGTCCCTCGTCCGATCGCTCCCGCCGCCCGTAGACTCGGCGGGCGGGGGCAGCCGGAAGGGCGGGGAGGGCGTGCGCGAGACACGGAGAGCCACGGAGCGGCAGACGACGGCGCCGGCCGCCGCCGGGCACGGGGCACGCCTCACGGGCCTGGCCGCGCTTCAGCGGCAGGTGGGGAACGCCGCGGTGACACGCCAGGTACAGCGCCAGAAGGGCGGCCTGAACGAGCACTACGCCACGAGGCCCACCGAGCACCCCGAGTGGGGTCCGTACCAGGAGCTGACGAAGGCCGCGGGCATTCCGCAGCCCCAGGCCGACGCCGCCTGGCAACTGCTGCTCGGCGGGGTCGACTCGCAGGGCGCGCTGAACGACGAGGCCGTGGCGAAGACGAACGACCGCCAGGAGCAGCGCGAGCTCCGGGCGTCGAACACCTGGTACCAGGAGTTCGTCAAGCTCATGGCCGAGCACCTGGAGATCGAGACGCCCACCATGGCCCTGTGGGCGGGCGGCATCGAGACCAGCGACTACGCGTACCGGAAAGGCCACACGCCCCTGGGGCGGACCCGGATCGGCAGCGTGCTCAACGTCCTGGAGCTGCACCCGGGCTGGAAGCTGACGGGGCCGATGTGGAGCGTCCTGTCCAAGGCCTTCGTGTCCCGCGCGACCGGCCCCGTGCACATCTTCGTACGGGCCTACGCTCCGGAGAGCATCCTGATCAGGCTGGAGGTTCCGGAACTACGGCTGGTCCAGCGGCTGAACCCGGACGTGAAGCTGATCTGGCACCCCGTGTACACCGCTCCCGGCGGGCAGATGAGGGAGATCTCGAAGGACTGTCGACTCGTCGACAACGCGGAGTACGACGGGCGGGACACGTGCGTGAGCGCCCTCATCCAGTACCTCAGGATGTTCCACGACGACAGCAACACCGAGGCCGCCCCCGCCCACACGAGCATGGAGCAACTGCTCGTCGCGAACGGACACAAGGACGGCGTCTGAGGCAGCGGCCCGCACGCAGCGCTCTCCGGCCTCGGCCGGGCACACCTCGTCAACTGTCCGGCGGACAAGGCCCATCGGTTTCTGGGACAGGATCGGGATACTTCCCGCACCTGCCTGTGAACGACCCTCGCCTACGGTGATCACACCCGGTGAACCTCACCGGCCGAACGACATCGGGAGACCTCATGCGCACGCGCCGCCTCGCCCTCACCGCCGCCGCCGTCGCGGCGCTCGCCGCCACCGCGACGGCCTGCGGGCCGGACAACAGCGACACGGGCTCCACCGCCGCCAGCCCCGCGGCCACCGCCGCCGCGACCAACGGGGCCGCAAGCGCACCCACCGGGGCCGCACCCACCGGGGCCTCGCCGACGAAGGCCGCCGCCGCGCCCACGACGCCCTCCACACCGAAGTCGTCCTCCACGCCGAAGTCGCCCGACGCGGCCTCCTCCCCCGCCGCCGACAAGACCGGCTACGGCCAGGCCTGCGGCGCCAACGACCTCGCACTCAGCGCGAAGTCCGAATCCCAGGCCGGCGGCTACCTCCTGATCACGGCCAAGGCCAAGCCGGGCATCACCTGCACGCTCCCCGCGACCCACCCCACCATCGCGTTCGGCTCGCGCGGCATCGAGGCCGCCAACGCCGAGCAGGCCACCGGCGAACCGATCACCCTGAGCGGCGCCAAGGTCGCGTACGCGGGCATCATGACGAAGACCACCAACACCAACCAGGCAATCCAGTTCACCGACGTCATCGTGGGCATCGGCAACGCCGACCCCAACCCGGCCAGCATCGCCGTCGGCACCACGCCGGTCGACAAGCCGATCGTCACCAACTGGCACACCGTTGCGAAGGACGCCGTCCCCGGCCTCTGACGGCCGTTCACCGGAGGGGCGCGGGCCGGCCGTACGACGGCGGCGACGACGGCCGCCGTACGGGCCTACGCTGGTTCAGCCCAGGAAGTCGACGCGGTCGATGAGACCTTCGCGCACCCGGTAGGCCACCAGGACGCGAACCGGCTCGTCGGCCAGGCCGTGGGCGACTTCGTGGTCGACCACCCAGTCGCCTTCGCTGAGCCGCCCCACGATCTCCGCCCGGCAGCGGCCCTTGGCGAACTGTCCGGCGTACCTGTCGCGCAGAGCCTGCCGGCCATGGAGTTGGGTGCCGTCGGCCCGGTGGATCGTGATGTCCTCGGCGTAGGTGGCGACGAAGGCGTCGATGTCGTGGCTGTTGTAGGCGGCGAGCTGCTGCTCGACCACGTCGCGCGGTTCGGTCATGTGGTTGCTCATTCGTTCCTCGGTGTACGGGTTGCGGGTTCAGCAGGGTTACGTGTTACGGGTTCAGGCCGCGAGGCGGCGGGTGGCGAGTTCGGCGTAGAGCGCGGCCCCGTCGGGGAGCACCGCGTCGTCGAACTCCGCGTAGGGCGAGTGGTTGACCGGCAGGTCGTCGGGGTCGGTCCCCTTCGGGGCGGCGCCGAGCCACACGAGCGATCCCGGCACGGCGTCCAGGACCCGGGAGAAGTCCTCCGACCCGGTCATCGGGTTCGGCATCGACTGGAAGCGCTCCTCGCCGAAGACCTCCCGGACGGTGTCCGCCAGGAAGTCGGTCTCGGCCCCGTCGGTCACGGTCACCGGGTACTGGGGAAGGTACTCGACCTCGGCCCGCAGGCCGTGGGCGGCCGCGATGGCCCTGACCAGCTCCACCGTGGTGTCGGCGACCTTGGACTGCGCCTCGGCGGAGAAGGTGCGCACGGTCGCCTCGAAGTAGGCGGTCTCGGGGATGATGTTGCGCTGGGTGCCGGCCTGGATCAGCCCGACGGTGACCACCACCGGATCGAACACGTCGAAGCGGCGGGTCACCATGGTCTGCAGCGCGGTGACCATCTCGCAGGCCGCCGGGATGGGGTCCTTGGCCCGGTGCGGTACCGAACCGTGGCCGCCCGCACCGTGGACGGTGACGTTCAGCGCAGCGGAAGCGGCCATGATCGGCCCGCGCCGGGAGCCGAACTCCCCGTGCCGCATGGCCGACGACACGTGCAGGGCGTAGGCGGCGACCGGGCGCCTGCCTGCCGCGTCGAGCACGCCCTCGGCCAGCATGGCCCCGGCTCCGTCCCACCCCTCCTCGCCCGGCTGGAACATGAAGACCACGTCGCCGTGGAGCTGTTCCCGCCGTGCGGCCAGCAGGTGTGCGGCACCCGCGAGCATGGTGGTGTGCAGATCGTGTCCGCAGGCGTGCATGGCCCCGTTGTCGGCGGCGAACGGCAGCGGGGCCTTCTCGGCGACCGGCAGGCCGTCCATGTCGCCGCGCAGCAGCACCGCCGGCCCCGGCCGGCCGCCGCGCAGCACCGCGGTGACCGAACTCAGCGCGGAGCCCTGGCTCACCTCCAGCGGCAGTCCGCCCAGGGCCCGCAGCACCCGCTCCTGGGTGCGCGGCAGGGCCAGGCCCAACTCGGGGAACCGGTGCAGGTCGTGGCGCAGCCGGACCAGGTCCGGGGCCAGAGCGAGAGCGTCGTCGTGCAGGGACACGGGCACCTCCGTCGATCCCGCGCGTGGCGGGAACTTGTGCAGAGCGATCTTGTTCCGTGATTCTGGATCTCACGGCGGGATTTGCCCGCGATTTCGCAGGATCACGCCACCAGGAGGCCCTTCGATGCACGAATCCACCGGCAGCCGACGGTGACCGGCGCCGCGACGACCGGTGCCGAGGTGACCGGCGCCGAGGCGACCGGCACCGAGGTGACGGTGGACGAGCTGGACCTCGCCCTGGTGAACGCGCTGCAACTGCGGCCCCGCGCACCCTGGTCACTGCTCGGCCAGACCCTCGGGATCAGCCCGGTCACCGCCGCCCGCCGCTGGCACCGGCTCTCGCAGGCCGGGATCGCCTGGGTGACCGCCTACGGTCTGCCGCACCCCGAGGACCGCGGGTGCGTCGCCTACCTCGACCTCGACTGCGCTCCCGGCCGGCTCCGGCAGATCGCCGACGAACTGGCCGAGGACCCGCACGTGATGAGCATCGAACACGTCGCCCAGGGCTGCGACCTCGTCGTCACCGTGGCCTTCACCGACCTGGCGACGGTCTCCCGGTACACCGCCGAACGGCTCGGCCCACTCCCCGGGGTCAACGCCGTCCGCGTCCACCTGGCGACCGGCTTCTACGCCGAGGGGATCCGCTGGCGACTGGACTCGCTGGACCCGGCCCAGCGCGTGGAACTGCACGACGATCACCTGGCGGGCTACGGGACGCCGTCCGGCGTACGAGCCGAAGTTCGGGAAGAGGACCGGGAGTTGCTCATCAGACTGGGCGTCGACGGCCGCCTCGGCCAAGCCGAGCTGGCCGCCGCCACCGGGCTCAGCCCGTCCACGCTGCGCCGGCGCCTCGACCGGCTGGCCGCCTCCGACGCGATCCGCTTCCGCTGCGAGATCGCCGCCCGCGACGCCGGCCGGCCGGTCCTGGCGACCTTCCGGGCCGACCTCCCCCCGGAGCGGCTCGACGAGGTCGGCCCCCAGCTCGCCAGACTCCCCGAGGTCCGGCTGTGCGTGTCCGTCACCGGCCCGCACAACCTCCTGCTCTCCGTCTGGCAGCGCTCCCTCGCCGACGTCCAGCGGCTGGAAACCGCTCTCGCCCGCAGGTTCCCCGACCTGCGGGTGGCCGAGCGCCGCGTGTCGCTGCGCACCGTGAAGCGGATGGGCCGGATCCTCGACGCGGACGGACGCGCGGTCCGCGCCGTTCCGCTGGACATCTGGCGGGATCCGATCCCGGTCTCCTGACGGCCGTTCAGGTCGGTCCCTGCTGCAGCGCGCCGTCACCAGGAGCTGCGGGCCGCCTCGCGCAGGCCCGGCGGCCCGCCCGTGTGTTCCGGCCATTTCCGGGCGTAGGCGCCCGAACCGGCCGCCCCGGTGGGCAGGATGGCCGACGGCCCGCGCCGCTGCCCGGCCGGGCCCCGCAGACCGATCGGAAGGCAGGGACCAGCCATGCCCAAGAGCGCACGGCGATGCACCGTGGCGGCGACCGTCTGCGCCACACTCATCGGCGCAGTCGGCCTCCTCGCACCATCCGCCCAGGCCCAGACACCAACCTCCGTACAGGCACCGACAGCCGCGTCGTCGACGGCGGACCGGCCCCGGGACACCACCACGCCCCCGGGCACCGAGGGGCAGTCCACCACGGTCACCCGTCCCGACGGCACCCAGGCGCGGTTCGCGGTCTTCTCGACCGACTACGCCACCGGCCAGACCATCTGGTACCAGACGCAGTCCTCCCCCGGCGGCCCGTTCGGCGCCTGGAGCCAGGTCAACGGCATGAACCTCAATTTCCAGAACCTGGTGCTCACCGCCGCCGCGGACGCCGACGGCGCCCTGGAGGTGTTCACCATCGGGTACCAGTCGTCGGTCCTGGTACGGATGCACCAGGCGGGCCCGGACGGGCCGTGGTCGGCGCCAGAACCCTTCGGCCCCGCCGGGGCGGGCGTGCCGAGGTTCTTCGGGGCGCCGGTGGCCTTCCAGCGGGCGGACGGCACGCTGGCCTTCTTCGAGGTCTACCAGGGTTCGAGCAGCCCGCAGTTGTACGTCAACGAGCAGAGCGCCCCCGGTGTCTGGGGTCCCTGGACCACCCTGGGCACCGGCCCCCTGCCGTCCTCCGTCGCCACTCCCTCCTCCGTCACCGAGTCGGCCGACGGGAGGCTGACGGTGGTCGCACACATGTGGAACGCCCCCTCGTGGTTCGCCCAGATCTCCGAGCAGGCCCCGGGCGGCGCCTGGGGCCCCTGGCAGGACTGCCGGCCCAGCAACTGCACCACCGGCTGACCGCGCCGCCCACGCCCGGAAGCTCCACGTGGCAGCCGGGAGGCCGAGCACACCGCCCGGCGGCACCACCCCGCCGACCTGCCCGGCGGCCTCGACCACCCCCGGGCCCGAGCCGCCCGAGGCGCTGGCGCAGACTGGGAGCCGAACACCCGACCGACCGACCGGAGGACGACACCCATGGCCGACCGGCCCCTGACGCTGATGGCAGTGCACGCCCACCCCGACGACGAGGCCACCTCGACCGGCGGCGTCCTCGCCCGCTACGCCGCCGAAGGCATCCGCACCGTCCTCGTCACCTGTACCGACGGCGCCTGCGGCGACGGCCCCGGCGGCACCAAGCCGGGCGAGGAAGGCCACGACCCCGCCGCCATCGCCGAACTGCGCCGCCAGGAACTCGAAGCCAGCTGCCGGATCCTCGGGGTCGACCACCTCGAACTGCTCGGCTACGGCGACTCCGGGATGATGGGCTGGCCCGCCAACGACGCTCCTGGATCGTTCTGGAGCACCCCCATCGCCGACGGCGCCGCCCGGCTCGCCGACCTGATGCTCCGCTACCGGCCCGACGTCGTCGTGACCTACGACGAGAACGGCTTCTACGGCCACCCCGACCACATCCAGGCCAACCGCATCACCATGGCCGCCCTCACCCAGGCCGCCCTGACGCCCAAGGTGTACTGGACGACGGCGCCGCACTCGATGATGCAGCGCTTCGGCGAGCTCATGCGCGAGTTCGGCGCCGACGGGGGCGACGGGGCTGACAGGGCTGACAGGGCTGACGGGGACAACCCGGAGCCCACCGGGGAGGCCGTGGAGCTGCCCCCGATCGGGCTGCCCGACGAGGAGATCACCACCTGGGTGGACGCCACCGCCTTCGGCGGGCAGAAGTACGACGCGCTGCTCGCGCACGCCAGCCAGGGCGAGAACATCTTCTTCCTGAAGATGGGCCGGGAGCGGTTCACCGAACTGATGGGCGTGGAGACCTTCGTCCGGGTCCTCGACACCACCGGCGCGGCGCTGCCCGAGAAGGACCTGTTCACCGGCCTGCGCTGAGCAGCAGGGCAGGCCCGGGGCCTCGGACTAAACGATGCAGGCCACGCCCGGAAGGGCGTGGCCTGCATCGCTCCCGCTTGGGGGCAGTTGGCGAGGATCCAGACCTGGACCGGAGCCCTGGCTGCCGGTACCCGTGCCCGCTCCGGTGACCGGAACGGTGCGGGCCGTCGGATCAGCGGGTGGTGTAGCCGCCGTTGGCGAACACGGTCTGCCCGTTGATCCACCAGCCGTCGGTGAGCAGGAACTTCACGAGCGGGGCGATGTCCTCGATCCTGGTGAGCTCCCCGTTCATGGAGGACGACTTGTGGTAGACGACGGAGTCGTCGGTCTCGGCCGGGTAGAAGAACGAGGTGTCCATCGGGCCGGGGGCGACGTTGTTGACGGAGATGTTGCGGCCGAACAGTTCCTTGGACAGGGCACGGGTGAAGTGCTCGACGGGTGACTTGCTGCCCGCGTAGACGGAATACAGGCCGGTGTAGGCGGCCAGCAGCGAGGTCACGATCGTGATGATCTTCCCGCCGTCCTCCAGGCGTTTGGCCGCCTCGCGCATCATGAAGTACGCCGCCTTGGTGTTGACGGCGAACATCCTGTCGAACTCTTCCTCCGTGGTCTCCGTCATGGGCTTCTTGATGACCATGCCGGCCGTGTTGACCATGCAATCGACCTTGCCGAAGGCACGCACCGCGGTGTCGAAGAGCGTCTCCACCTCGGCGACCCTGCTCAGGTCGCCCTGATAGACGATGGCGTCGCCGCCGAGCTTCTTCACGTCGGCGGCCGTCTGCTCGGCCTTGTCGCGGGAGGAATCGCTGTTGTAGTGCACAACGATCCTGGCGCCGTCCCGGGCGCACTCCTTGGCGATGAGGCTGCCGAGGTTCTTCGATGCGCCTCCGATGACGACGACCTTGTCCTTGAGCGTATGGCCGGGCATGGAACTCTCCTCGTCAGGAACCGGGGGAAGGGGAGGGGAAGTCGGGCAGGCCCGCCGGCCCGGACGCTCCTTCCGTCCCTTCGTAGCCCACCGACGCTCATCGCGCTCCGTTCGGCAGGACCGCCCGCTTCCCCTCGTTCCGGCGCTGGTGCCGGGAAAGCGCAGCTCATACGGAGTGACGCCTCCCTCCGGAGGCCGGCCGGCGACAGCCACCGCGCGCCGAGCGGCGATCGCCCGCACGGGTGACATCGGGCCGCCAGGCCCACGTCTCCCACGGATGGGTGTCCCGGCCACGCCCTGCCACGCCCAGGAACACCGGGGTACTGCGCCGCCCATCCCCACTCCCCCAGAGTTAGGAATCGCGCCGGGCCGTCCACGAGCATCCGATTCGTCGGGCCCGGCCTCAGCGGAACCGGCGAAAGGCACGACATGACCACCAGCGCTCCCGGCGGCACCCTCACCCTGGCGCCCGGCCTCACCCTCAGCCGGATGGGCTACGGCGCCATGCAGTTGGCCGGCCCCGGCGTCTTCGGCCCTCCCAAGGACCGCGACCAGGCCTTGGCGGTCCTGCGCGAAGCCGTCGAGCTGGGCATCACCCACATCGACACCAGCGACTACTACGGGCCGTTCGTCGTCAACGAACTCATCAAGGAAGCCCTGCACCCCTACCCGGCCGGACTGCACATCGTCACCAAGGTCGGCGCCCGCCGCAACGAGACCGGCGACTGGATCCCCTCGCAGGAACCCGCAGATCTCAAGGCCCAGGTCCACGACAACCTCCGGCACCTCGGCCTGGAGGCCCTGGACGTCGTCAACCTGCGCCTGGACTCGGTGGAAAACATCTCCGATGCGCCCATCGCCGAGCAGTTCGGCGCCTTGGCCGACCTGCGCCGTCAGGGGCTGATCCGCCACCTGGGCATCAGCGGCGTCTCCGACGCCCAGCTCACCGAGGCGCAGGCCATCGCCCCGGTCGTCACCGTGCAGAACCTCTACAACCTGGCCAACCGGCAGGACGACTCACTCGTGGACCGCTGCGCTGACCAGAACATCGCCTTCGCCTCGTTCTTCCCCTTGGGCGGCTTCAGCCCGTTCCAGTCCCAGGCGCTCAACGATGTCGCTGCCCGTCTCGACGCCTCCCCGCAACAGGTCGCGCTGGCCTGGCTGTTGCAGCGCTCGACCACCACCGTCCTGATCCCCGGCACCTCCTCCATCGCCCACCTGCGCGAGAACATCGCCGCGGCCGACCTCGTCCTGCCCGCCGACGCCGTCACCGAACTCGACACCATCGGCTCCGCGAGATCGCGGTAGTCCTCAACGCGGCTGGCAGCGCTGCCACTTCGACTTCGCCGACGCCACGCCGATCATCGGGGACCACGGCCGTCGAGCCCATGGGCGGTGTTGCGAACGCCGCGGATCCCGCGTCCTGCGGCGGTTCCCGCACAGCCCGCCGGGATCCGGGTTCCGCCGCGGTTGCGCCCGTACGGGTGGCCTTCAGCGCTTCCGGCTCCCCTCCGTTCGCGTACGGCACTAGGTTGCTGGGCGACCCGCTGGCCCGCTTCCCGGAGGACACCGATGGCCATCCCCGCTCTGGACCACTCGACGACCCGCTATTCCCTCCCCCACGCCTACTGGATGGCGCAGGCCGCCGGACTGGCCGTGCTGGACCGGGTCGGCATCGAGAACAAGGCCCACGCCTGGGGCTTCGACGAGGTGCGGCACTTCGAGTCGACGCACCAGATGCCGTTCCCGATCGAGGACACCCAGGCCTACACCATGGCCAGCGACCGCATGATCGTCACCGGCTTCCGGGGCACCGAGGTCCTGAAGATCTACGACTGGCTCACCGACGTCAGCACCCCGCCCGTTCCCGGACCGGCGAACAAGGGCTTCGTCCACTACGGCTTCCACCAGGCCCTGCGGTCCGTCTACCCCGAGATCCGCGACACCATCCGGGGACTGCGCACCAACGGGCAGAGCGTCTGGTTCACCGGCCACAGCCTCGGCGGCGCCCTCGCCATGCTGGCCGGCGCCTGCTGGTACTTCGAGGAGCCTCGCCAACTCCCCGACGGCGTCTACACCTTCGGCCAGCCCCGCACCTGTGAACGCCTTCTCGCCGCCGCCCACAACACGGCTTTCAGGGACCGCTGCTACCGCTTCGTCAACAACAACGACATCGTCCCCCAGCTCCCGCCCGAGCCGGCCTTCACCCACGTCAACGCACTCCGCTACTTCGACGCCGACGGAGAGCTCCACGAGGCCATGCCGCTCATCGCCGGGCTGAAGGACCGGGCGAAGGGCTACCGCCAGGACATGTTCGCCCCCGAGACCGACGGCATCAAGGACCACCACCTGCGCAACTACCTCGCCGCGTTCGAGAAGAACCTCGCCACAGCCGCCTGATCGCAGGACACCCGGGGCCGACCCCACAGGGCCGGGCCCGACCCGACGTCCGCTCCACAGCCCAACGGGAGGCTGCGGCGGACGGCGAGGAGTCCGGGCTTCGTGGGCGAAGCGGCCGTGACCGGCACGGGGACTGCACGGTGTCCTGCTTCGCCCGGAGCCGGGTTGATGTCTCGTTGGGCCGACCACCTCGCCGCCCATCAGTACGGCTCAGTACGGCGACGCGTCAGTGCCGCCTGACTCTGCCCTTCTCCGAAGCCGCCGTCGGCCGGGCATCGAACGTACAATCGCCGGACGAGTAAGTGCGGGAGGGCGCAGTGGGACACTTCGAGGGCTTCGACGTCACCGGGTTCTGGGACGACTCGGCCTACGCGCTGGAGCAGTACGTGGAGGAGGCCCCACCCTCGCCGCAGCTGATCGCGTCCTTGGAGGAGGAGCTCAGCGGATACCGTCTGCCCGACTCCTACATCGCGCTGATGAGCGCGCACAACGGCGGCACCCCGGCCCGGACCTGCTTCCCCATGCCCGAGGCGACGTCCTGGGCCGACGACTACATCGAGATCACCGGAATCCGGGGTGTCGGGCGGACCCGTCCGCAATCGCTCGGCGGCGAGTTCGGCAGCCGGTTCTGGATCGACAGGTGGGAGTACCCCGACATCGGTGTCTACTTCGCCGCGATGCCCTCGGGCGGCCACGACATGCTCGCCCTCGACTACCGCGCGTGCGGCAGGCACGGCGAGCCGACCGTGGTGCACGTCAGCCAGGAGGCCGACTTCGCGATCACCTTGGTCGCGGAGAACTTCGAGGCGTTCGTCACGGGCCTGGTCGACGAGTCCGTCTACGACACCTCGGAGCAGGACCGGCTCGCCGACCTGGCCGCGGTGCGCGACGGCAGCTTCTCCCCCGTCCTGCTGCGCGCCTTCCGCGAGGTCGCGGACGTTCTGCCCGACGCGGACCGGCGAATGCGGGCGCTCGCCGAGGCCCTCGTGCACGACAAGGGGTTCTTCGCCCTGCACGCCGACGCGCGCTCCACGCTCATGTACGACTACCTGTTCTGGCTGTTCAGCAGCTTCAACCGGGTCGACTCCTTCGAACGGTACCTCAGGACGCCTGCGCAGGACGAGCCTTCCTACGCGCTGCCGGACTACGAGCTCATGATCGCCTTCGGCCTGGAGTCCGAGCAGTACGGCTTCCGCACCGGCGGATACGCCCCCGGCTTCCTCCAAGACTGGTGGAGCTCCCGTATCGCCTCGGGTCGGATCGTCGAGACTGCCGACGGCTACCGGTTGACCGACGCCGCCGTCACCACGCTGCTCGACGGACTCGCCACCGTGGCCGGGCAGGGCGGGTAGCCGTATCCGCCGGGCTACTTGATGCCCGACACGCCGGCGGCACCGTTTCCTCCGCCTCGGAAAGGGACCACGCCATGACCGCCCCGCACGCCTTCCCCCTGCAGCCCACCCCGATCCATGTGCCCGACGAGGTCCTCGACGAGCTGCGCACCCGTCTCGCACTGACTCGTCCGCCGCTGGACGAGGGGAACGAGGACTGGTCCTACGGCGTCCCGGACAGCTACCTCCGTGAACTGGTCGCCTACTGGCGGGACGGGTACGACTGGCGCAAGGCCGAGGCCGCCATCAACGCCCACGAGCACTACCGGGTGAGCGTCGGCGGTGTCCCGGTGCACTTCCTGCGCAAGCCCGGCCGCGGCCCCCGCCCGATCCCGTTGATCCTCACCCACGGCTGGCCGTGGACGTTCTGGCACTGGTCGAAGGTGATCGACCCGCTCGCCGACCCGGCCGCGTTCGGCGGCGACCCCGCCGACGCGTTCGACGTCATCGTGCCCTCCCTGCCCGGTTTCGGCTTCCCCGGCCCGCTCACCGGCTTTCCGGACGTCAACTTCTGGAAGGTCTCCGACCTCTGGCACACCCTGATGACCGAGACCCTGGGATACGGGAAGTACGCCGCCGGGGGCTGCGACATCGGCGGGATCGTCTCCAGCCAGCTCGGCCACAAGTACGCCGACGAGCTGTACGGCATCCACATCGGCTCCGGGCTGCCGCTCGACTTCTTCACCGGCCCCCGCGCCTGGGACTTCGCCCGGAACCGGCCCCTCACCGACGACCAGCCCGCCGACGTCCGCGCCCGCACCATCGAGCTGGACCACCGCTCGGCGTCCCACCTCGCCGTGCACACGCTCGACGGCGCCACCCTGGCCCACGGGCTGAGCGACTCGCCCGCCGGGCTGCTCGCCTGGCTGCTGGAGCGCTGGAACGCCTGGAGCGACAACGGCGGAGACGTCGAATCCGTCTTCACCAAGGACGACCTGCTCACCCACGCCACGATCTACTGGGTGAACAACTCCATCGCCACGTCGATGCGTTACTACGCCAACGCCAACCGCTACCCCTGGACTCCCGTCCACGACCGCACCCCGGTCGTACAGGCCCCGGTCGGCCTCACCCTCGTCACGTACGAGAACCCGCCCGGCATCCACACCGCCGACGAACGCGTCCGGGCGTTCAGGACCGGCCCGCAGGCCGACTGGTTCAACCACGTCAACGTCAACGCCCACGACCACGGCGGCCACTTCATCCCCTGGGAGAACCCCGACGCCTGGGTCAGCGACCTGCGCCGCACCTTCCACGACCGCAGGCCCTGAACGGGCCGGGCGGGCGTTGCCCCGCGCGGGACCCGCGCGGGGTCGACGGCGGGATCAGGGGTGCTGGAAGGCGACCTCCGGGTCGGCCGGTGACGGGCCGTCGAGCAGTGGCTGCGGGATGCCGCGCAGGTGCAGGTCGAAGAAGGCCCCGACGTAGGCGCGGGTGATCTCCTCCGCGCGCTGTGCCGGGATCGGCACGGCGGGGCCGGTCACGCCCAGCTGTGCGGCGAGGACGGGCATGTCGGTGAAGCTGGAGTGGTCGGAGCCGGCGATGGTCAGCCACCGCTTCCAGCCGTCCAGGCGCGCCCAGTCGCGGTCCCAGCTGGTGTCCGCGCCGCCCGGGCTGTGGTTGGCCAGGGTGCCGAACATGAGGAAGGGGCGGCCCTGGAGGCCGGTGGCGGGGACCGGCGCGAAGAAGGTGCCGTCCATGTTCACCCCGGCTCGTACCCGGTCGTCACCGGCCATGGTCGCGGCGGCGGCGTCACCGCCGATGGAGTGCCCGGCCATGCCGATCCGCTGCGGGTCGATCATGCCGGCGTACCGCCACGGTGAGTGACGGTCGGTCAACTGATCGACGACGAAGGAGAGATCCGTGGCCCGGCTCCGGGCTATCGCCTCCAGAGCGTCGAGGGTGGGGGTCTGGTCGCAGACGGCGCAGGTGCGGGTCCGTCCGTCGGGGAAGGTCACACCGGTGGACTCGTAGGTGTGGTCGACCAGCGCGACGACGTGCCCGCGACTGGCCAGGTCCTCGGCGAGGCCGGTGAGGGTGGCACGCGGCAGCCCGAGGCCGGGCGAGAGCACCAGCAGGGGGAACCTGCCGCGCTCCGGCCGTGCGTCGGCGTGCGCGTAGGTGCGGGTGCCGCCAAGTGTCTCGGCCGGGACGGCGCCGCCCTGTGCCGCCTGCTGAAGCAGCAGCCGGGCCTCCTCGGTGGTCATGTAGGGGGCCGGACCGCCGGTCCCGGGCCGGGCCGGATAGTACGTCGACACCATCAGTTCCCGGGCGCCCGCGGCCGGCACCCAGGGATCCTGGCGGTGCTGGTCGACGAGGTGCAGGGTGCTGCGTCCGATCGCGTGCGGACCCGTCGGGCGGGGCAGCTCCAGGTGGACGCCGGAGCTGTCCGAGGCTGCGGAGGGAGCCGCGGAGGGGGCCGTGGAGGGAGCTGTGGCGGAGGGCCCGGGCGCGGCGAACGCCGCACCCGCTCCGATGATCGGCAGCGGCAGGACGAGCGTGAGCACGGCGGCCAGGGCAGCACGACGGATTCTGGTCATGCCGGCCACGCTAGTTCGCGGGCGCAGCAGTTGACATCCCCTCAGGGGAGGACGGGGAAGGGCGGTAAGGCATCCCAGCGGAGGAGGGCCGGGCATCCCAGCGGAGGAGGGCGGACGGGCCGACGCAACAGGCGGGCCGGCGCAACAGGCCGGACGGGCCGCGGCGGCGGGCCGTTCCGCCCCCGCGCGGAACGGCCCGCCGACGCTCCCGCTACTTCAGCAGGAAGTCGTACACCGCCTGCCGTCCGGCCGGGTTCGCCGCCCGGTTCTGCACCGAGTGCGCCGCCCCGGGCACGATCACGATCTGCGGGTCGTGTGCCAACTCTGCCTGCTGGTACAGCACTTCGTACGGCGTGGACAGGTCCCGGTCGCCGCCGAGCAGCAGCACCGGTACGTCCGGCAGCTTGCGGTGGTCCGACGGCGCCGGCGGCACCTGCTCGCGCGGCCAGTCGAGGCAGACCAGGAGGCTGCCGAGCCCGGTCGCGGTCGCCGGGTCGTACGGCCAGGTCTGCTCGGCGGTCAGCCGCTGTCGGGTGCGCTCCAACGCCGCCGCGCGGCCCGCGACGGGGGTGTCGGTGGTGCCCCACGGGAAGCGCGAGTCGGCGCACAGGGCGGCGGAGTGCAGCCCCTGGCTGAGCTCCTCGGCCGAGGCGGCGTCGACCTGCCGGCGGACCAGGTCGAAGAAGTCCTGGAGCTTCGCGGGCTGCCCGGCGGCGGCCTCGTGCAGGATCTCCGGGACCCCGCCGTAGTTCGGGTCGATGAACTCGTAGCCGGTG
Organism: Kitasatospora sp. NPDC056731; assembly: GCF_040687675.1. NCBI lineage: Bacteria > Bacillati > Actinomycetota > Actinomycetes > Kitasatosporales > Streptomycetaceae > Kitasatospora > Kitasatospora sp. NPDC056731. Next base: position 65,515 of record NZ_JBFBNR010000002.1, on the reverse strand, counting down.
AGCGCACTCAGGATCTGCGCCCCGTTGCCGTACCGCCGGACCGTGGCGGCGAGGTCGGCGGCCGGGTCGGTGGTGCAGCCGGTGGCCTGGCAGGCGGCCCGCAGGACCCGGGCGCTCGCGGGCAGCGCGGCCAGGTCGAGGGGGTCGAAACCCTGTTGCGGCACCACCGAGTCGAGCACCAGCCGGGCCACGTGCGCCGGGTGGGCGAGCGCGTACCGCTCGGCGACGAAGCTGCCGTACGAGACGCCGTCCAGGGTGAGGCGCCGGTCGCCGAGGGCGCGGCGCAGCAGGTCGATGTCGGCGACGGTGTCCGCCGTGCTGTAGTGACGGGAGTTCGGGCCGAGGGCGGCGGCGCAGTCGGCGATCGACTGCTTGCGCGGCAGGGCGAGGTCGGAGGAGCCCATGTCCTCCTGGAGGCCCGGGCACTGGAGCGCGCCCCGGCCGGTGCCGCGCTGGTCGTACATCACCAGGCGGTAGTCCTTGAGGACGGGCTCCAGCTTGCCCGCCATCCGCTTCATCGCCGGGACGCCGGGCTGGCCGGGGCCGCCGGTGAGGAACAGCAGGTCGCCCTTGGGCGCCGTGGTGTTGCCGGTGACGGCCACCTCAAGGTCGAGGGTGCCGGGGGTGGCGCCGCTGTGGTCGAACGGGACGGTGAGGGTCCCGCAGCTGAACTCGGGTGCGTCCGGGCAGGGCGCCTGGCCGGTGATCCCGCCGACGCGGGCCGGTCCGGCCGTGGCGGCGAAGCCGACTGCGGGGGTGGCCAGGGTGGTGCCGGCGACCACCGCGACGGTGCCCAGCAGGGCGGCGACGCGGCCGCGCGTGCTCGTCATGTTCGTCCTTCCGCTCGCGCCGCGTCCGTGCTGACGCGGTCACGGAACCAGCCTGCGCCCCGGGGCTCTTCGACGGGGAGCGTTCGGACGGGATTCGACCTGAACGGACCGCCAGGACCCGAATGGCCCTGAAAGGCGGCCGGAACCCCCGGTGATGACACTCCCTGAAGGCGACTGGCCGCGATTCCGTGAATGTCACGGCCGTCACAGGCTCAGCAGCAGGTCCCGGATCGCTGCGGGCTGGGACAGGAACGGGTGGTGGCCGGCGTCGAGCTCGACGACGCCGCCGGCCCGGCGGGCGAACTCGCGCTGCAGTCGCGGCGGGGTGCCCCGGTCCTGAGCGCAGACGAGGTACGTCGACGGCGACTGCTGCCATGCGGCCGCCCCGACCGGCTGGCCGGTCACCCGCACGCTCTGCCGGGCGAGGTGGTCCGCCGCCTGCGCCTGGATCTCGGGGGCGCAGTCCTGGAGGAACGTGTCCACGAGCAGTTCGGGGCGGACCCCGAACGTGCCGGCGTCGGGGTCGACGTCGAGGAACGGGGCGGGGCCGCCGTCCCCGAAGTCCGACAGGCTCTGCCCGACCTCGGGCAGGTAGCTGGAGACCAGTAGCAGGTGGCGCACCGACCCGATTCCCGCGGCGGCTTCCGCGGTGACGATACCGCCGTAGCTGTGTGCGACCACGATGGTCGGCTCGTCACCGGCCTGCAGCACCTGGCGCACCGCGGCAACGTCCTCGGGCAGCCCCGGACCGCCGACACCGGCGGGCAGGCCCGCCTCGCCGCAGCTCGGTAGCGCCGGGGCCACGCTCAGCACCCCGTGCTCCTGCAGCAGCCCGGCGGTGCGGTGCCACCACCACGACCCGTCCCGCACACACGCCCCGTGCACGAACACCACCCTCATCGTTGCCTCCGCGTCTGCCTGGGCTGCCTGGGCTGTCCGGGCTGCCTTTCGATCAACGGTAGACGCGTCCGCACCATCACCTGAGCCGACTTCCACTTCGATGATCCCGAACACGACGCGGACCTCACCCGCAACACGCCCTCACGGCCATCGCCATGGACATCGAACGCCTCAGCGGCCGGTCGGTCACCGAGGAAGCCCCTTCGCCGAGATCACCGACCGCCTTCCAGACCTCTCTGGATCAGACCGACTTCTCCCGGCCGAAGTCCTGGAAAACCATTGGCACTTGGGCCCGATCGTCCCGGATCGCCAACAGCGTCGAGCTCAGCCGGCCCGTGGTCCCAGGTGGGTGAGGAGTTCGGTGAGGTCCGTCAGCGCGGCGTCCCACCCGTGGGCCAGCACCACGCCGGCGGGGTTCAGGACCACCTCGTCGACTCCGGCCGTCCCGTAGGCGGCGAGCTCGGTCGCCAGTTGGCCGGGCGAGCCGTAGAGGAAGACGCCGGACTCGACGAGTTCGCGGGCGCCGGCCACCGGGTCGCGAGTGTCCAGGTGCAGGCCCGCGCGGCGGAGCATGTCGGCGTAGTGCGGCGCGCCCAGGTGCCGGCCGGCGCCGTGCTGGGCCAGCACCATCGGGTGGCGGCCCGGCCGGGCGACGGCGGCGTGCACCACGGTCACCACGCGCGGCGGGGCCGCTGGTCTCGGCGGGGCCGCCACCCGGCCCGTCGTCGCTGCGCCTTCGGCCAGGGCGGGGACGAGGACCTCGGCCACGTAGCGGGGCGGGGTCATCCAGGTGATCGCGACGTCCGCGACCCGCCCGGCCGCGCGGGCCATGGCGGGTCGCAGGACGCCCGCGCCCAGCTCGACCGCCGGCGGGGGCTCCCCGTGCGGGAGCCGAAGCCCTGGCGCGGTGGAACCGGGGCCCGGTGCGGGCGGCCCGGCCGACCGGCCGTCCAACAGCGTGCGGACGGCCCCGATGTAGTCCGCCACGGCCTCGGCCGGTCGGGCGTAGGGGGCGCCCAACAGGCCGCCGACGAGCGAGGGTTCGCCCGCGCCGTAGCCGATCACCGGCCGGTGTCCGGTGAGCACGGCCAAGGACTGGGCCTGGGCGGCCGCCTCGAAGGGGTGCCGCAGGGCAGTCAGCGTGACCGAGAGTCCGACCGGGATCCGCTGCCCCGTACCGGCCAGCCAGGCCAGCGCCTGGTGGCTCTCCACCGCCAGGGACTGCCCGAGCCAGAGCCGGTCGGCCGCGCCGGCGCTCACCAGCGAGGCGAGCGCCGTCAGCGCGGTGAGGTCGGCCCGGTCGCGGAGGGCGTGCGGGAAGAGGACGGAGATCCGCATGCCGCTCAGCCGTTCCGCGAGGGGTCGGCGGGGTCGGTGGCCGCGTCGCGCAGCGCTCGGGCGACGGAGGCGGCGAGCGCCGATCCGACGGGGCCGTCCGGGGCGGCCGCGTGTCGCAGTACTCCTTCGGCCACCGCCGCCGCCCGGTGCTGGCCGAAGCTCCGGCCGCGCCACCCGGCCCTGGTGTCGCCGGGCTCGTCGGCGGTGGCGATGCCCGGCCCCAACGGGTGGGCGAAGACCGAGGTCTGCGCGCCGAGGCCGGGCAGGTCGCGCAGCGCCGCCGCCAAGGCCGTCAACTCGCCGGCGTGGGAACGGGGGAGGTAGAGCACGACCGCGTCGCGACGCGGGTACGACCAGGGCCGGGACAGCACCTTGGCCCGGTACCGCAGCGAACGGGCGGCCGACTCCCGGAGCAGCGCCGCCCAGAGCGCGGGCGCGGCGGTGGGGTCCTCGACGTGCAGGTAGAGCCGCCGCACCGACTCGCCCTCGTGCGGCCCGCCGTGCGGCCCGTCCACCAGCAGGAAGCCGGGCGACAGGGCGGGGCGGACGGCAGGCAGCTCGACGGTCACGGAGCTGTCCGCCGGTCGCGGGCCGTCGCTCCGGACGGCGGCGGCCGGGACGCGGACCGTCACGCCGCCCAGCTCGACCGTGAACTCCGTGGCGGCGCCCCCGGTTCCGGCCCCGGGCTCAGCCCCTGCCCCTGCCCCTGCCCCTGCCCCTGCCCCAGCTACGGCCCCGGTCCCGGCCCCGGCCCCGATCCCGGCCTCGGTCGGGACGGCGGCGCGCAGGCGGGCTGGGGCGAGCGTGTCCGCGTGCGGCGTCGCCGAGATCAGCTGCCGCTCGAACTCCACGTCACGGCGGGGCAGTCGAGTGGCGGTGCGGGACCGGTCCAGGCGCGACCGGTCGAGGCCGGCGTGCCACTGCTCGTAGAGCGCCGTGCTCAGGGCGATCCGCAGGCCGCGCGGCGAGTCGGCGCTGACGCGGTGGCCGTCCACCGTGATGGCCTGCGGGTACTCGGTGAGATCGATGCCGGTGAGCGCGGCCGCGAGCTGTTCGGACACGTGTGTCATGACGCCACCAGCCCGATCGCCTCGATGAACCGGTCCGGGGCGAGCAGTGCCCCGCGTCCCACACCGGCGATGCCCCGCTGAACCGCGCTCAGGGTGGGCCGGACGCTCGCGGTGGCCATGGTGCGGTCGAAGAGGTGCCAGCCGGCGTACCCGACCACCCGCTCGGCGAGTTCGGGATCGAGCCGGTCGGCGTGCTGCCGGTAGCCCTGCCAGAAGGCGCCGATCACGGGGAGGACCGCGGCCAGTTCGCGCTCTCCGCTGCGCATGAGGGTGCCGTGGGCGTCGGCGGGTCGGCCGCCGTCGGCCTCAGCGTCAATGGGGTCGACCTCCACGTCGACCTCGTCGGTGTCGACGCCGGTGAACATCCGGCTCGCCGCCCGGTACAGCCACTGCCCGACGAAGCCGCCGAGGTCGATCGCAGGGTCGGCGAGCTGGAACTCCTCCCAGTCCGTCAGCTGGAGCGTGCCGTCGCAGAGCAGGAACTGGTCCAGCCGCAGGTCGCCGTGGACCGGACGGTGGTCGGCGGCGGCCGAGCGGGCGTCCAACGCGCGCAGGGCGCCGTGCAGTCGGCGGTCCTGCTGGAGCAGGCCCCAGAGGGCCAGTTCGGCGCCGCTGCTCGCGGTGTACTCGGCCACGGTCAGCGCGGCCAGCCGGTGGCCGGTGCGCGCGCCGGGGCGGGGCTTCGGTCGGACGTCGGCCGTCGGGAAGCCGTGCAGCTCGGCGAGCGCCCGGCCGGCCCGCCGGGCGAGTGCGGTGTCGAAGCCGTCCTCGTCGGCGAGGGTGTTCCCGGTGACGGCGTCCGCCAGCAGGTCGAAGACCAGCACCAACCGCTTCCGGTCGCCGCCGAGCAGCGCCGGCGACTCCCAGGAGAGTGCGCCGGCCCCGGTCCGGGCCGACTCGAAGGCGCAGGAGCGGTCGTAGCGGTCGGTTCCGTCGGGGGCCTGGCCGTCGAGCCGTTTGATGAAGACGCCGGTGCCGTCCGTGGTGCGTCCCGCCCACGAGTCGTTGCGGCCGAGATGGCTCACCAGGCTGTCCGGGTCCAGCGGGGCGAAGCCCAACGCGGCCAGTGCCACCGGCACTTCGGGCGCGTACTCGAAGAGGCCCGGGGTGCGGCCGGGGCCGGCCCGGTCGGCTGCCGGCGTTGCCGGTGGGGTCGAGACTGTCGCTGCCATGGCGGCCACGCTAGGGATCCCGACGGGCGGTCACCACGGGCAGGATCCTGTCATGCCCGAGCGGGCAAGGGGCAGGATGCCCCCACTTTCCTGCTACTGGGCACTGGCATCGAACGCCTGATCTGCTGGGGGCGGTCGAGGAACCCGCACCTCGCCGAAATCCGAAACCGAAGCCGAAACCGAAGCCGAAACCGGGCCCGATCCGAGCTCGAATCCGACGAGTCGAGAGGATAACCATGAGTACTACTGACCTGATGGGCGGCTACGCCGCCTACACCACCCCGAACGCCGCGATCGCGGAGCTCGCCAGCACCGGCGTCGCCGGCGTCCCGGCAGAGCTGGAGATCTCCCCGAGCGTCACGATCGTCATCCTCTCGCTCGTCACGTTCACCGTCATCGGCTGACGGACTCGTCGAGCGTCACGCCGTCCGGGCCCCGCCGCGCGCTGCGAGCGAGGCCCGGCGGCTACGCCGCCTACACCACTCCGAACGCGGCGATCGAGAAGCTCGCCAGCACTGGCATCACGGCCGAGCTGGAGTTCACCCCGGTCCTCACGGTCACCCCGTGGACCGAGGCGATCTCCCTGGCGGTGGTCTCCATCGCCACCGGCTGTGATCCGCTCGTAGACCTGATTTCCCCTCCATCTCAAGGGAGTTCGACATGAGTACCGCCGACCTGATGGGCGGCTACGACGCCTACACCACCCCGAACGCCGCGATCGCGGAGCTCGCCAGCATCGGCATCGACGGCGCCCCGGCAGAGCTGGAGTTCGCCTCGATCCCCACGATCATCGTCACGCCCGGCACGTTCAGCATCATCGGCTGACGGACTCGTCGAGCGTCGCGTCGTCCGAGCCCCGCCGCGCGCTGCGAGCGAGGACCGGCCGACGGCCGGAGCGGTGCACCCAGCCCGCGACGCCGACCCGTGAGGAGCACTGCAACCGCCGCATCGTCTCGCGGAGGTGGTTGACCACCGTCCACTCCGAAATGCCCAAGTGGCTCGCGATCTGATGGTTGGTCAATCCGTCGGCCACCAGGAGCGAGACCTCCAGTTGGCGGCTGGTCAGCTGCTGCTTCGGTGGCGCCTTGATGGAGTTCGACTCAGCGAGGGAGAGGGAGCAGAGCAGGTCCAGGAGCGCGGTGGCCGCGCCGGTTGCCAGCGCGTGGGTGAACTCGTCCTCGGCGAGCCGGCGGCGGATGCCGGGCAGCAGCCGAGCGGTGGCCAGGTCGGGATCCGCGGGGTCGCCGGGAATGCCGGCTCGCCCCGGATGGAAGCTGCCCAGCAGCCGGGCGGCGTCGGTCGCCCGCGCCGGTGCGGGACGCAGGGGACTCGCGACCAGGCCGACCAGCGCGCCGAGCGTGGCGACCGCGCCGAGTGGGCGCAGCTGGGCCAGCCCCTCGACGTAGTGGGCGCGGGACGCGGACGGATCGCCGCCGGCGGCGGCGAGCAGGCCCAGGTGCAGCAGGGCCGTTCCGGCCAGCAGCACGTCCCCCCAGCGCCGGGCCGCGGTCAGCACCCGGCCCGCCAGTGCGCCACCGGGCCCGGTCCGGCCGAGCCGAAGCTCGGCCAGGGCCGCCTCCAACTCGACGCGCAGGGCCGCCGGTTCGCCGCCGGCCGCGCGGAGGAGCGCTGCTGCCCCGGCGAGTGCGGCGAGGGCTCGGTCGGGGTCCCGGTCGCATCCGGTCAGGCCCCGCAGCCGCAGGAGTCGGGCCGCCGTGGAGGGTTCGTCGGGCGTGGTCCGGGATCGGTCGGGCACGGATGAGGCCGCCTCGGCTTCGTCCAGCAGGGCACTCGCCAACTCGTGGTCGCCGTCGAGCAGTCGGGCCTCGGCGCGGATCAGCGCGAGCCGGACCCTCACTCGCCCACCGGTGATGCCGGTGGGATCGGCGACACCGGCAGGATCAGTGGGGCTGGTAGGGCTGGTGGGACTGGTGGTGCCGAGCGGCACGGCGGGCCGGTCGGCCCAGTCCGGGCCGAGGCCGACGACTCGGGCGTGGGCGAGCAACTGCTCCATCAGGTCGAGGGCCTCGACAGTGAACCCGTGCCGGCTCAGCGTGTCGACCGCCAGCCGGAAGTTGGCCTCCTCGACGCGCAGGGCGAGCAGGGCTGCCGGATGGTCGCCGGCGGCCAGCCGCCGGGCGGCCCCGGCGGCGAGCCGGGCGTAGTAGCGCGCATGGCGGAGCGTGAGGACGACGAGCGGACCGCTGGCGGGCCGGACCTCGGGCAGGTCGCCGAACGGCACGTACAGTCGCGTCTCGGCCGCACCGTCCAATCGGCCGGACGGCCGGTCCTCCAGCGTCAGCGACTGCCGATCGAGCAGGGCCTCCAGCGCCGCCGGGAAGGCGCTCGGCGCGATCCCGGACACCGCCCGGAGCGCCTCGGGCCCGAACCCGCCGGCGAACAGGGGTGTGCAGGACATCAGCCGCGCCGCGTCGGCGCCGAGCGGGCCGCACCGCCCTGATGGCCGCCCCACCGGTCCCCCCGCCTCTCGTCCCGACAACCGGTCCGGCGACGGGACGGGAGGCCGGACGGGCGGCTCGACATAGGCGGCCACCAGGCGGCCCGCCCCCGCCCCGCCGAGTGCGGCCAGCACGGTGCCGACGCCCTCCAGCGCCGCCACCCGGGCCGCGAGCACCAACGCCCCTGGCAGGCCCCGGAGTTCCACGCAGATCCGGCCCACGGTCTGCTGGTTCCGGGAGGTCACCGTGAAGCCCGGGCTCCAGGCCCGCCGGGCGGCCGTGAAGACCTGCACCGCGGGGGTGCGACAGAAGGCGTCCAGGCCGGTCGGCGACCAGTCCACCGGAACGGCCAGCGGGTCCACCCGGTACGCCACGCCGGCGCCGGCGGGTGGCAGCCGACCGGTGGCGAGCAGCTTCGCCCCACGCGGGGCACACCGGGCCAGCAGCGCCAGGTAGTCGTCCGGCTCGATCTGATCGGCCGTCAGAAGCTCGACTGGTCCCGGAGTTCCGGCCGTCCCGCCCGCCGCCCGGTACTGCTCGGCGACCGCGAGCGCCAGCCGGGTCTTGCCGCTGCCCGGGAGGCCGTGCAGCAGCACGCCGGGTACGGCGGGGTCGGCGAGCAGCCGCAGCAGCTCGGCCGTCTCACGTGCTCGCCCGAACAGCTCACCCGCGAAGGCCCGGTGGTCCGCGGGTTCCTGCCGGGGGATGCCGGACTCGAACAAGATGGTCATGGACGGCTCCAGAGCTGGCTCCGCCCGCCTACACAGCGCAGGTGCGCCGGCGGGATCGTCCGTACTGATCCTGGACGGCGGCGCCGACCGGCGGTATCCCAGACTTCTGGGACGCCGCCGGTTCAGCACCGCCGGTTCAGCACCGCCGGTTCAGCATCGGCGCGCGGCCAGGCTCAACCCCTCGTCCGGACCGGCCTGCCGTTCGGTTCCGGATTCACCTCAGCCCCCGGTGCCGGCGGCGGCCCACGTGGTGGTGGTGCCGGTTGCGCCGTCGCCACCGCCGTCGACCGGCTCCTGCCGCCGAGGCCCCGGACGCCGACGCTCCAGTGGACCGGGACGAGTCGGCGAAGGCGTCGTCCGACTCCCGACCGGAGTCCTTCGATCCCGCGGGCAGCACGTCGATCCGGCCCATCTGGCCGTGCGAGGAGTGCACCATGTGGTGGCAGTGGTAGACGTACTCGCCCGGGTACTGGCCCCAGGTCATGGCGATCCGGACGCTCTCCCCCGGGTGGACTGTGACGGTGTCCTTCAGCCCGGCCTCGGCCGGGCCGACCGCCACCCCGTCACGGTCCAGCACGCGGAACTGCACCAGGTGGGTGTGGAAGGAGTGGGGGGCGTGGAAGACCCCGGCCGGCTGGCGGGTGAGGTGGTTGCGGATCGTCCAGATCTCGCTGCTGCCGACGGTGGTCCGCACGTCGGTCCGTTTCGGGTCGTACTTGCGCCCGTTGATCCTGGCGTCCGGGAAGGTCGTCAGCGCGAACTCCCGGTGCACCGTCGCCTTCGGGATCGGCGGCAGGGTGGCCAGGACGTCCGGGATCCGGCTCCGGTCCTCGGCCGTCCGGGTGATGTCGAAGCGCAGTACCTCGGGCCGCTCGCTCTCCAGCGCGGCCGTGTTCTCCAGCACCACCGATCCGCCGACCGGGTAGCGGGCGAAGTCGACGACGATCTCGGCGCGTTCCGCGCCGGTCAGGGTCAGCTCGTGCAGCGTCACCGGCGCGGCGAGCAGTCCGCCGTCGGAGGCGATCTGGATGAACGGCTGGCCGTCGGCGAGGCGCAGCGACACATGGCGGTTGGGCGAGACGTTGAAGACCCGCAGCCGGTACTTGCGCGCGGCCACCTGGAAGTAGGGCCGCTCCTTGCCGTTGACCAGCATGTGCGGGCACGCGTACGGGTCGGTGTAGACCAGCCTGCCGTCGGTCTCGATCCGGGCGTCCCGGATCAGCAGCGGGATGTCGAACTCACCGTTCGGCAGCGGCAGGCCGCTCTCGTTCGGGTCGCTGAGCAGGTAGGCGCCGGCCAGGCCGCGGTAGACGTTCTCGGCCTCCAGCTCGTGCGCGTGGTCGTGGTACCAGAGCGAGGCGGCCACCTGCTCGTTGGGGTAGCGGTACTCGCGGGTCTCGCCGGGCTTGACGAGGTCCATCGGCAGGCCGTCGTAGCGCGAGTGCACCTGGCCGCCGTGCAGGTGGACGGAGGTGTGCACGCGCAGGTCGTTGGTCTGCTGGACCACCACCTCCCGGCCTCTGACCGCCCGGATGGTCGGACCGGGGAAGCAGCCGCCGAAGGTCCGGACGGTGGTCAGCAGGCCCTTGACGATCTCCGCCTGGGTATCGGCCATCCGTAGCCGGTACAGGTCCGAGGAGTCCGTCCGCGACACCGGGCTCAGCACCGGGGGCACCGGCATGGCGTGCTCGAAGGGGGTGATCCGGGCGGCCGACCGTTTGGCCTCCGACCTGGCCGGCGCGGCTTGCGCGGCCGGCGCGGCCGACAACGCCAGGGACGAGACCCGGGCCCCGCCCGGTGCGCGGTCCCAGGGGAAGAGGACCGCCGGGCCGCCTATCGCGGCGGCTTTCAAAAGGTCTCGTCGGTTCAGCATTCCCGGTCTTTCCGTCCAGGGCCGGGCGGTCGGTACGCCGCCGGGCCAGTGGTCGCCGGTCGTGGCTTCCGGCGGCCCTGCTCGGTGGCCGCCGCGCCCACGACGGCGCGGGCCGGGCCTGTCGGACCGTAACGCCGACGCGACGTTCCGTCACTGCCCGTTGGCTCAGTATCGGCGAGCTTCGCGCGCTCCGCAGCGCGACCGCACCTGCCCGGGACCGGCCGGCACTGGCGCCGGACCGGCCCGGCCCAGCCCAGCCCCGGCCCGGCCCAGCCCGACCTGGCCGCCGTTCAGGATTCCGGCGACGCCCAGGTGCCCAGGGACATCTCGGCGGTGATCCCCGGACCGAACCCGGCCAGCAGCCCCTGGTGCCCGTCGAGGGCCGACTCCTCGTCGAACATCCGGGCCAGGGCGTCGAGCACGACCGCACTGGCGATGTTGCCGTACTGGGTGAGGGTGGCCCGGCTGAAGCGGAACGCCTCGGGCGGCACCTCCAGGAAGCGGCTGAGGTCGTCCAGGATCCGTGGACCGCCGGCGTGGACGATGTAGAAGTCCAGCGTGCCCACGTCCCACTGGTGCTGCTCCGCCACCGCGCGCAGGGCCGGGCTGAGCGGCTCCATCGTCCCCGGCACCCTCTTGTCCAGCTGGAAGTGGAATCCGGTGGGGCGGACCGCGTAGGAGATCCACTCCTCGGTGTCCGGGATGAGGTACGAGCCGTTGCGTTCCAGCCGCATTCCGGTCCCGCCCTCGCCCCGGACCACGGCGGCGGCGATCCCGTCGCCGAACAGGCCGTTGGACAGCAGCGAGCCCACGCCCAGGTCCGTGGGCTGGTAGCACAGCGAGCAGAACTCGCAGGCCACGATCAGCACGTTGGCGCCCGGGTAGGCCGAGCAGAAGTCATGGGCCCGGTTCACCGCCGCACCGCCGCCCGCACACCCCAGTTGGGCGATCGGCAGCTGCCGGGTCTCCGGCCGGAAGCCCAGCCGGTTGATCAGCCACGCCGTGAGCGACGGCATCATGAAACCGGTGCACGACACATAGACGATCAAGTCGATCTGGGAGGGCTCCACTTGGGCCTGATTGAGGGCCCTGACCACCACCGCCGGGACGCGGGCCTTCGACTCCGCCGCGAAGACGGCGCTCCGCTCGTCCCACCCCGGGTGCTTCAGCACCACCTCGATGGGCTGGATCAGGTGCCGCTTGCGCACTCCGGTGTTCTTGATGAGGCGCAGCGCCAGTTCGAGTTGTGGGTGGTCGGGGTGGAGCCTGCGCGCCAGTTCGATGGTCTCCTCGTTGGTGATGACGTGCTCGGGTACGTCGATCGCCGGTTTGCACAGAACTGCCACGGGATTTCCTCCTGACGAGCGGTGTTCCCGGTACGACCCTGGCGGGGGCGGGATTCACCACTCGACGGCAGCCGCTGCGAGCCGGACGCGCGGAGGGCGCGGTCGGCGGGACGCACCGGGCGGGACCCAACTCAGCGGCCGACGAGCCGACCGGGCGAGCATCGGATGATCGCGGTGCGGACGGTCGTGCTGGCCGCAAGTTGGTTCAGGCCACCTAGCCCAATTTACGGAAGGCGGGCCCGTCCCGCATGTCGGCCCGCACACCCCGGGGTGTGCGGGCCGATGTACGCGGTGTTTCCGGCAGCGGGTGGCTGCGGGCGGCCGCCGGGGCGTGGGGGCACCGTCACCAGGTGACCGGCAGCGCCAGCGGATAGCGCCAGATGGACGTGGTGTTCCACGCCAGCTCCGCGGCCGGCTTCGCCAGCGCGATCCTGGGGAAGCGCTCCAGCAGCGTCCCGAGGGCGACTTCGAGTTCGGTGACGGCCAGCGGCGCGCCGAGGCAGTGGTGCGCACCCCAGCCGAAGGTCATGTGGGAGGGGCTGGTCCGCTCCAGGTCCAGCTCGTCGGGCCGGTCGAACCTGCGGCCGTCCCGGTTGGCCGTCAGGTAGGAGACGTGCACGATGTCCCCCGCCGGGATCGTCACCCCGCTCAGCTCCACGTCCTCAAGGGCCACCCGGGGGATGCCGACGCCCTTGCGGAAGGGGATGAAGCGCAGCAGCTCCTGGAGCGTGCGGGAGAGCGTCTCGGGCCGCTCGCGCAGTGCGGCGAGCACGTCGGGCCGGCTGAGGATGGTGTACGAGAGGTTGCCGAGCTCGTACGTCGTGGTGTCCTGGCCCGTGATCAGCAGGACCATGGCCATCACGGTGAGTTCCTTCTCGTCGAGGACCTCGTCGCCGTCGCGGGCCGTGGCCAGCACGCTGATCAGGTCGTCGCCGGGGTTCCTGCGCCGTTCGGCGGTCAGCTCGGCGAAGTACGCCCGCAGGTCGGCCTTGGCCCGTACCGCGTTCGGCTTGTTGGCCAGGCTCACGTCCATCATCGTCCGGGCGTTGGCGCGCAGCTGGGCGCTGTCGGCCTCGGGGATCTCCAGGACCTCGCAGATCGTGATCAGCGGGAGCGGATGGGCCAGGTGCTCCATGAGGTCGGCCGGGGGGCCCTGGTCCCGCATGCGGTCCAGCAGCCCGTTCACCACGTGCTGGGTACGGCCCCTCATCCGCTCGATGTGGTCGGGGGTGAAGCCCTTGGACACCAGGCTGCGCAGGCGGGCGCTGGCGGGAGGGTCCATGACGTTGATCGCCTCGGCCTGGACGATCGGCTCCGGGGTCATGCGCGGGAAGTCCCGGCCGACGATGGCGTGGCGGCTGAACCGCCGGTCGGTGGTCACCGTGCGCACGTCGTCGTAGCCCGTGACGAGCCAGGCCTCCCCCTCGCCGTAGGGGAGGCGGATGCGGCTGACCGGTGCGTCGTTCATGAGCTGCCGGAGCGTCGGGTCGAACTCTAGGGTCTCGGCGAAGTCGAACGGGCAGTTCCGTGCGCTGGAGTCGGTGGACATGCGGACCTCCAGGTCTGGGCCGCGCGGGCCGGATGGGGGAGGCGGACGGAATGCACCGGTACCCGATCGCTCGGCCGCACACACCGGTGAACGGGCGAGAGCGCCGGTAATTCATCCGGGCTGATCAGCGGCTCGGATCCACCCGCACCGGGGCCTGCCACTGGTGATGGCAGGCCCCGGCGGCCCCGGCCAGGGTGCCTCAGATCTCCCCGGCAGCCCGGTGCCCGTGCCGGAAGAGCGGGGCGCGGGTGTCGAAGGGCACGTCCTCGCGGCAGGCGGCGACGGCGGCGTCCGAGCGGGGGAGGTCGAACGGGAGCGTCGCGGTCATCGGGGCCCGGCCGAGCGCGGCGTCCAGCACGACCTCGTCCGCGGCGCCGAACTCGCCGATCAGCAGCGCCGCGTGCGGGGCGAGCGGGGTGAGCACGGCGGGCCGCTCCAGCTGGGCGGCGAACACCGTGGGCACGGTGGCGGCCAGCGCGGTGAGGCGGTCGACCTCGGCCGGCTCGAACTCCAGCGAGCCGCTGTGGAAGTGCTGCTCCAGCATCCCTTCGCGCCGCTCGTACGGGGTGGCGAGGCGGATCACGGCCAGCTCGGCCCGCTCCGGGTCCTCGACGAGGGTGCCGTACCCGGCGGCGACGGCGGGGTCGATGCCCTCGACGTACAGCCGGGTGGCGGTGCGCGGCCCGCCGGCCAGGTGGACCACCGAGCGGCGCTGGACCTCGCGGCCGAGCGCCCGGCCCTCCGGGGCGCCGACCAGGTCGGCGACGGCCTCCGGGTCGACGTACGGGTCGGCGAAGAGGCCGAGGCGGAACTTGTCGCGCAGGATGCGGCGGACCGACTCGTCGAGCCGGGCCTCGGTGACCGCGCCGGAGCGGACGGCGGCCAGGATCAACTCCGGATCCGTCTCGCCGCCGAGCTGGTCGGCGCCCGCGTCCAGGGTGAGCACGACCTGCTCGGCGACGGACAGCTCCTCGACGCCCCAGTGCCGCGGGGGCAGCGTGACCACTCCGGGGACGTCCATGCCGGTGATGGCGTTGAAGTCGGTGCAGACCACGCCGTCGAAGCCGTAGCGCCCGCGCAGCAGGCCGGTGATGACGTCCCGGTTGAAGTTGGCGCCGACCTCGGCGAGGCCGCTGCCGGAGGGGATCGCGTAGGCGGGCATGATCTGCGCGGTGCCCGCGGCGAAGGCCGCCTCGAAGGGGCGCAGGTGGGTCTCGAACTCGCCGCCGGGGTAGACCAGTCGGCGCCCGGCGGCGAAGTGCGAGTCCTCGCCGCCGGCCTGCGGGCCGCCGCCGGGGAAGTGCTTGGTCATGCAGGCGACGCTGTCCGGGCCGATCGGCCCGCCCTGGAGGCCCTCGATGTAGGCGGTGATCATCCGCGAGGCGCGCTCCGGGTCCTCCCCGAAGGTGCCGCTGATCCGGGCCCAGCGGGGCTCGGTGGCGAGGTCGGCCATCGGGTGGATGGCGACCCGGATGCCGACGGCGCACAGCTCGCGGCGGATCAGGTCGGCGTAGCGGCGCACCAGGTCGGGGTCGTCGGTGGCGGCGAGGCCGATCGGCTCGGGGCCGGTGCTGAAGCCGCCGCCGGTGTGGGCGGTGGCCGGGTTGGCGGTGAAGCCGTGCCGGGGGTCGGAGGAGAGGGTGACGGGGATGCCCAGCCGGCCGGCCGCGGCGAGGCCCTGGACGTGGTTGTTCCACTCGGCCATCGCGCGCGGGTCGGGGACGGCCATCATGGCGAAGTGGGTGAGGCCGCGCTCGGTGATCAGGCGGGCGCCGGAGGGGAACGGGCCCTGGTCGCCGGGGAGCATCCGGCCGTGCAGCATCAGCGCGGCCTTCTCCTGCAAGGTCATCCGGGTGAGGAGGTCCTCGACCCGCTCCTCGACGGGCAGCCGCGGGTCCTCGTAGGGCTCCATGGTGCCGTTGTGGTTGAGGTCGCGGAAGGGCGTGCCGTCGGTGTGCCGCAGCAGGGTCAGCATGCCGTCACCTCGGCGGTGTTCGACGCGGCGGTACGGGCGGCGGTACCGGCCTCGGTGCGGGCGGCGGTGCGGGCCTCGGTGTGGGCGGCGGTGCGGGCGGCGGCCTTGGCGCGGAAGGCGTCCAGGGTCTCGGCGGTGACCCCGCAGGCGGTCAGGAAGCCCTCGGCGCCGCCGTGCTTGGCGCGGACCAGGTCGAGGAAGGTGCTCATCGCCCCGGCGGGGGCCTCCAGCAGCGGGGCGGGGACGACCATCCGGCCGGCCTCGACCTCGTTGAGGGCGGCGCGGTTGCGGTCGGCGAGGCCGGCCCAGATCTGCCCGATCGCCTCGTTGGTGCGGGCGTAGTCGGCGACGATCTCCTCGGCGGGCACCCCGAGCAGTTCCAGCAGCAGCGCGGTGAGCAGTCCGGTGCGGTCCTTGCCGGCCGCGCAGTGCACCAGCACGCCGCCCGGGCGGACGACGGCCTCGACGGCGGCGGCCAGTCCCTGCGGCGTGGACTCGGCCATCAGCAGGTAGAAGGCGCCGAGGTCCTCGGCGGTGGTCATGGCCCGCATGGCCTGCGCCAGTTCGTCGTTGGTCGGCTCGATCCGGGCGAGGACGACGGCGATGCCGGCGGCCTCGGCGGCGGCCCAGTCCTCGGGGCGGCTCTCGGACTCGCCCCGGAGGTCGACGATGGTGGTGATGCCGTGCTCGCGCAGCTGGGCGACGACGGCCTCGTCGGCGGCGGGGAAGGGCTGGGCGGAGCGGAACAGGGTGCCGGGGCGGACCCATCGGCTCGCGGGGTCGGCGAGCGCTGCGGGGTCGCGGAAGTTGACCAGGGACATGCGGGGGCCTTTCGGGAAGTGCGAAGCAGGTGGTGAAGGTGCGCGGCGGGCCGCGCGAGGGGGGCGGGCAGGGCGGAGAAAGGGCGCGCGGTGCCGTCCGGACGGCCGGCGGCATCGCCCAGGGGTGTCGCGGTGACGGGGTGTAGGGGTGTAAGGCTGTCGGCTCGGGTCAGCCGGCGGTGTCGAGCACGTCCCGGTAGGCCTGGCGCCATTCGGCCACCGTGCCGGTCTCGGACGCGATCAGGACGTGGTGGCGCACCATGCCGCCGAACTGCGCGCCGAGCGCGGTCGGACGCAGGTCTGTGGCCGGGTCGACGCCGAGCCGCTCGGCCGCGATGGTGACGGTGCGTTCGGTGAAGCCATCGATCACGACCACGGCGTAGTTGTGCACGGAACCCTGTACCTCGATCAGGCTCCGGCGCAGCCGGCGGCGGCGCTCGGTGTGCTCGACGGGCTCTTCGAGCCGGCCGCCGGTGGCGGTCAGCGCGTGGTCGAGCGCGGCCCAGAGCGGGAGTTCGGCGGGGGCGGCGGCGAAGGCGTCGAGGATGGCCTGGCCGAAGTCCCAGCCGAACAGCAGAGCCTCCTTGGCCGGGTAGTAGCGGAAGAACGTGCGGTGGGCGATGTCGGCGCGGCGGCAGATCTGGTCCACGGTGGTGCGCTCGAAGCCCTGCTCCTCGAAGAGGTCGAGCGCCGCGGTGCGGATGCTGTCGCGGGTGCGCGCCTTCTTGCGGTCGCGCATGCCCTGCTCCGCCGCGGTGTCCGTCCCCTGCATGGTTCTTCCGTTTCCTCTCGGTGAGTTGAGTGTGGATGGGGCCGCCGAGGGGGCGGCTGTCAGTACCGAATCACGTCCGACCGTGCTCGCTCAAGGCGAGTGCCGACTCTTCCGGGTCTCGTCATCTGAAATTTGCACAACTGCCTTTTGGCAGTACTGCCACTTCCGGAATGGTGTGGGGCGTCGGCGGCCGCACTCCCCCAGGCCGTCCCCGCCCCCTCCCCCGAACCGAGGAACCATGAAGCGGCACACCCACCTCCTGGTAGCGGCGGCCTGCACGGCCGCGCTCACCCTCACCGCCTGCTCCGCCTCCGACGACGCGGTCTCCGGCGCCGGCGCCGGCGCCGGGAACACCGGCGCGGCAAACGACGGGCCGGCCGTGGACGGCGGCACGCTCAAGATCGGCCTGGACCGGCCGTTCGCCAAGCTCGACCCGGCCGACGGCACCCTGACCTCGATGCCGATGATGGTCCTCGCCAACGCCCTGTACGACCCGCTGATGGTCAACGGCGACAACGGCGCCGTCCAGCCCTACCTCGCCAAGTCCTTCACCCCCAACGCGGACGCCACGGTCTGGACCCTCGACCTGCACGAGGGCGTGAAGTTCAGCGACGGCAAGCCGCTGGACGCCCAGGCCGTCGCCGACCACGTCACCCGGCTCGCCAAGCCGGAGAGCAAGTGCGCCTGCGCCATCGACGCAGCCACCATCGGCGCCACCACCGTCTCCGGCCCGACCACCCTCACCTTCACCCTCAAAGCGCCCGACGCCGCCTTCCCCAACCTGTTCACCCGCTCCCTCGGCTACGTCTCCGAGGCCCCGGCCGGCGACTCCCCCGCCGTCGGCTCCGGCCCGTACACCGTGGAGAGCGTGCAGCCCGGAGTCTCCGTCACCCTCGCCCGCAACCCCGCGTACTGGGGCGCCAAGGGCCACGCCGACAAGCTCGTCTACCGGGTGCTCACCGACACCGACAGCCGCTACCAGTCGCTGCGCTCCGGCGACACCGACCTGATCTGGACCGAGACGCCCGGCCAGCTCAAGCAGGCCGCCGCCGACGGGCTGCGCAGCGCCACCGGGCCCGGCGGCACCACCACCATCGTCTTCAACACCACGTCGGCGCCCTTCGACGACGTGCGGGTCCGCCGGGCCGTGCAGTACGCGATCGACCGCGAGGCCCTGGAGAAGGTCGTCTCCCTCGACCAGGGCGCCGTCTCGGACGGCCCGATCGGCTCCCGCTCCCCGTACCGCACCGCCGCCGCGTACCCGGCCCACGACGTGGCCAAGGCCCGGGCGCTGCTCGCCGAGTCCGGCCACCCCGACCTCGCCTTCGACTACCTCGTCGACAGCCGCCCCGAGGGCCAGCAGCGCGCCACCGTGATCCAGCAGATGCTCGGCGAGGCCGGGATCAAGGTGACCATCAAGCCGCTCGACGCCGCGGGCCTGGGCACCGCGCTGCTCCAGCGCAAGTTCCAGGTGATCGACTTCCCCACCAGCATGTTCGGCGACACCGACACCGCACTCACCAGCCTCTACCTTCCCAACTCGCCGTACAACTTCATGAGTTGGTCCGACCCGGAGACCTCGAAGGCGATCGCCGAGGGCCGCTCCTCGACCGACACCGCCAAGCGTGCGGCCGCCTACCAGCAGGCCGCCCGGCGGGTTATCGGCGAGGTGCCGATGGCCTTCCTCACCGAGAACACCGTCGGCTTCCTCGGCTCCGCCAAGGTCGGCGGACTGCCCGACCTGTCCAAGCGCACCGTCCTCAACGTCTCCCCCGCCCCCCTGTGGGTGAAGCGGTGACCCCCCGCACCCGCACCGCGCTGCGCCACGGCGGGCGGCTCGGCCGCGCCGCGGCCGTGCTGCTGCTGGTCACCGTCGCCGCCCTGTACCTGCCCCACCTGATGCCGGGCTCCCCCGCCGTCGCCGCCCTCGGCCCCACCGCCACCCCCGAACAGATCTCCGCCTACGAGGCCGGGCTCGGCCTGGACCGCAACCTGTTCGCCGCCACCTGGCAGTGGATCGCCGACGCCCTGCACGGCGACCTCGGCCACTCGCTGTCCACCGGAGCCGCCGTCACCACCGAACTCGCCGACCGCATCCCCGTCACCCTCGAACTCTTCCTCGCCGCCCAGCTGGTGGCACTCGCCCTGGCCGTGCCCGTCGCCCTGCTCTCCGCCTGGCGCCCCGGCGGCACCTTCGACCGGATCGCCACCGCCGGCACCTTCGGCTGGCTCGCCGTCCCCGGCTTCGCCCTCGGCCTGCTGCTCATCTGGATCGCCGCCGTCCAACTGCGCATCCTGCCCGCCACCGGCTGGACCCCGTTCACCGAGGACCCGGCCGAGAACCTGCGCCACCTCGTGCTGCCCGCCCTCACCCTCGGCCTCACCGAGGCCGCCGTGTTCACCCGCACCCTGCGCGGACAACTGCTCGACACCCTCGACCAGCCGTACATCGCCGCCGCCCGCAGCCGCGGCATGGGCACCACCCGGCTGCTGCTGCGCCGCGCCCTGCGGCCGTCCAGCCTGCCGCTGGTCACCCTGGTCGGCATCGGCATCGGCACCTCGCTGGGCGGCTCGGTGCTGGTCGAGTCGCTGTTCGCGGTGCCCGGCGTCGGCAGCCTGGCCGCCGGGGCCATCTCCGGCCGGGACTTCCCCGTCGTCCAGGCCGTGGTGGTGGTCAGCGCCGTCGGCGTGGTCGCGGCCACCTTCGCGGTCGACCTGCTGTACCGCACGATCGACCCGAGGATCGCCCATGAGCACCGCTGAGACCACCGCCGTGACCGCCGAGGCGGCCCCGGCGCGCACCGCCCGCCGCCGGCCCCCGGCCGGCGTGCTCGCCGCCGGGGCCTGGCTGGCCGTGGTCGCCCTCGCCGCGCTGCTGCTGCCCCTACTGCCCGGCTTCGACCCGCTGCACGGCGACTTCGCCCACCCCGCCGCCGCCCCCGGCCCCGGCCACTGGCTGGGCACCGACAGCGCCGGACGGGACGTCCTGCAGCGCACCGTCGCCGGCGCCCGCGCCTCCTTCACCGTCGCCGGCCTCACCATCCTGGTCGGCCTGCTCGGCGGCGGAACGCTCGGCCTCGCCGCCGGCTGGTTCCGCGGCCCACTCGACAAGGCGATCGGCTTCGCGACCGACCTGCTGATGTCCGTGCCCAGCCTGATCCTGGTGATGATCGTGGTCTCGCTGCGCGGCCCCAGCCTCACCGTGATCGGCACACTGATCGGGCTGTTCACCGTCCCGCACTTCACCCGGGTGGTGCGCGCCGTCGTGCTCTCGCTCAGCGAGCGCGGCTTCGTCCAGGCCGCCCGCATGCTCGGCACCGCCCCGCTGCGCATCCTGCGCCGCGAGATCGTCCCGCACGTCGTACCGACCGCCCTCACCTTCGCCTTCACCGCCACCACCGTCGCCATCGTCGCCGAGGGCTCGCTCAGCTTCCTCGGCTTCGGACTGCGCCCGCCGGAGCCCTCCTGGGGCGGCATCATCGCCGAGGGGCGCACGGCCCTCGGCAGCGCGCCGTGGATCTCGCTGGCGCCCGCGGCCGTGCTCTGCCTGACCGTCCTCGCCCTCAACTACCTCGGGGAGCACCTGCGTTCGGGTGGCCCCGCCGGCCCGAAGGGAGCGCGCGGATGACCTCCGCCCCCGACCTCGACGTCCCTGCCCTTGCCGTCCCGGCGCTCGACGAACCTGCCCTCGACGTCCCGGTACTCGACGAACCTGCCGTCGGCTTTCCCGTCCTCGACGTCCGCTCGCTGGACACCGTCCTGCACACCCCCGACGGCCGCGCCCTGCACGTCCTGCACGGCGTCAGCCTCACCATCGCGGCCGGCGAGTGCCTCGGCGTGGTCGGCGAGTCCGGCTCCGGCAAGTCCGTGCTCGCCCGCGCCGTCCTCGGCGTCGAGTCCCGCACCACCAGGGCCGTCGCCACCGGCGAGATCCGGCTGAACGGCGAGGACCTGCTCGCCGCCTCCCGCACCCGCCGCGCCGAACTGCTCGGCACCGGCATCGCCATGGTCCACCAGGACCCGATGACCTCGCTCAACCCGGTGGTCCGGATCGCCGACCAGGTCACCGAGTCCCTCACCAACCGGCGCCGGCTCTCCCGGCGCGAACGGCTGCGCACCGCCACCGCGTTGCTCGCCGCCGTCGACGTCCCCGACCCCGCCCGGCGGGCCCGCGCCCACCCGCACGAGCTCTCCGGCGGCCTGCGCCAGCGCGTCGGCATCGCCGCCGCCCTGGCCGGCGAACCCGCCCTGCTGCTCGCCGACGAACCCACCACCGCCCTCGACGTCACCGTCCAGCGCACCGTCCTCGACCTGCTCGACCAGCACCGGCGCAGCCGCGGCCTCGCCACCCTGCTGATCACCCACGACATCGGCCTGCTGTACGGGCGGGCCCGCCGGATCGCCGTCATGTACGGCGGCCGGATCGTAGAGACCGGCCCCACCGAGGCCGTCACCCGCCACCCCCGGCACCCCTACACCGCGGCCCTGCTGCGCTCCGTACCGCGGGTCACCGGCCCGCTGCGCCGCACCCTGCCCGCGATCCCCGGCTCGCCGCCCGACCTCACCCGGCCCACCCCCGGCTGCCCCTTCGCCCCGCGCTGCGAACTGGCGACGGACCTCTGCACCACGACCGCGCCCCCCACCCACACCGCGGCGGACGGCCACACCGCCGCCTGCCACTTCCCGCTCACCGCACCGCCTGACGCACCGTCGTCCTCGCCCGCCCCTCCGTCCTCCTCCTCGCCCTCGCCCGACGAACTGGAGCCCGCGGCATGACCACCGCCCCCGACGCCGCTGCCCCCAACGCCGCTGCCCCCGCCGCCGTCACCCCCGACGCCGCCGCTCCCGGGACGGCCGTCCTGGAGGCCACCGGCCTCAGCGTCGTCCACCGCACCCGCTCCGGCCCGCTGCACGCCGTCAGCGGCGTCGACCTGGCCCTCCACCCGCGCCGCACCCTCGCCCTGGTCGGCGAGTCCGGCTCCGGCAAGAGCAGCATCGCCAAGGCCCTGCTGCGGCTGCCCCCGCCCACCACCGGCACCGTCACCCTCGACGGCACCGACCTCGCCACCCTCTCCCCGCGCGCCCTGCGGGCCGTCCGGCCCCGCCTCCAGCTGGTGTTCCAGGACCCGCTCTCCTCCCTCAACCCGCACCGCCGGGTCCGCGACCTGGTCGCCGAACCCCTCGACGCCCACCCCGACCCGGCCCGCGACCGCGAGCAGGTCGTCACCGAGCAACTGACGGCCGTCGGCCTGCCGCCCGCCCTGTTCGGCGACCGCCGCCCCCACCAGCTCTCCGGCGGGCAGGCCCAACGCGTCGCCATCGCCCGGGCCCTGGCCGCCGGACCGCGCGTCCTGATCGCCGACGAGGCGGTCTCCGCCCTCGACGTCTCGGCCCAGGCCACCGTGCTCAACCTGCTGCGCGGGCTCACCGAGGAACGCGGACTGGCCGGCCTCTTCATCTCCCACGACCTCGGCGTGGTCCGCGCGGTGAGCGACGAGGTGGCCGTGCTCCAACTCGGCCGCATCTGCGAACGCGGCCCCACCGAAGCCGTCCTCGCCGCCCCGGCCCACCCCTACACCGCCGCCCTGCTCGCCGCCGTCCCCGAACCCGGCCGCCCGCTGCGCGACACCGGCCTCCTCCCCACCGACCCGCCCTCCCCCCTCGCCCCGCCCAGCGGCTGCCGCTTCCGCACCCGCTGCCCCCTGGCCGACACCCGCTGCGCCACCGAGGAACCGCAGCTGCGGGAGGTGGCACCAGGCCGCACGGTGGCCTGCCACCGACCGCTGATCGACGCTGCCACAGCGTCCTGACCAGCCGGACGCACCACGGGCCCCCGGGCCGGGAGCCCCACTCCCGCCCCAGGGGCCCGTTCCGTTCCGTTCCATTCCGTTCCGTTCCGGCCGCGGACGGGCCGGCGTCCAGGGCGCGCCGTCGGCGGAAGCGACGGACGACGCCCCTGCCGGGCTGTCACCTGGCAGGGGCAAGGCCTTCGCGCCCCGTTCGCACCCCTTCACGCCGGTGACGATTCGCGTACGCAGCCTTACCGTTGGCTGCGATCACGGGCCGCACCCGGCGACCCGGCGTACCGGAGGTCCCATCATGCGACGCCTCGTCACGACGATCGGTACCCTCATCGCCGCAGGGACGCTGGCCGTGGCCGTCCCCACGTCCGCCCAGGCCGCCACGGGCACCCTGACGTTCTACAACGTGATCTTCCCCGACGGGTCGGGCAGCGGCCCGGGCGTGCCGTACCTCGACCCGGCCCCCGGCTGCTACGACGTCCCGAGGGAGGCACACGGGCCCCTGTCAGGCGTGAACAACGCGACGGACAGCACGGTCCGCTTCTACTGGGGCGAGGACTGCACCGGCGGATCGCTGTTCAGCGTGTCGGCCGGCCGTTCGGTCAGGTTCAACTCGCACCCGCGCTCCTTCTGGGTCGAGAACTGACCGGAGACCCGCCCCCCCTGCGCGACCGAAGCGCGGGCAACTCGGACACAGAACCGGCCAGTTGGACAGCGACGACGTCGCTGCTGGCCTCGCCCGGGACCAGGACCTCGAACGTGCGGCCGACCACGCCCGGTCCGTGCTCTCCACCATGGTGACGGTGTTGCCCTCGGCGGCGGCCGGTCACGGCGAGGGGCCGTTCCGATCGCCGTCGCGGTGACGGCGATCCGAACGGCTCCTGGGCGAGCGGACATCCCTGGTCGGGGGCGGTAGGGCCATCTGCGTTCTTCGAGAGCCTCAGGTGCTCGGTCAGTAGGTGAGGGTGACGCAGCCGTTGCCGCCTGCGCCGCCTTGGCCGCCTCCGCCTGAGATAAGGACGGCGGTGATGCTGGTGGTCCCGGCGGGGACGGTGAAGGTCTGGGTCGTGGCAGCGGACGCGGACGGGGCCAGGCCCACCGTCAGCGCCAGGGAACCCGCCAGGCTCACCGCGCAGGCCCCGGCCCGAACCGCCCAGGGCCGGGCCAGGGCTTCGGCGTAGTTGGCTGACACCCGGTTTGTGGTGATCTGTTGGCTGGCGGGTGCCCTGGAGGCAGGACAGGCGCGGCTTCCAAGATCGTGGAGTTCTCGACGCCCCGCGACCTGCCTGGAAGACCGTGCCTGCCGACGCAGCATCCCCGATCCCGCCTGCCCTTGACCAGCTACGCGAGCAGTCCGACGCCGCTCCCGGGGAGGTCCCCGGCCTGCTGGAGCGACTGGCCCAGGTACCGGACCCACGCGATCCGCGCGGCTGGAGCCTCACCATGTAGTTGTCGGGCGTCTCGTCGTAGCACGTGGCCAGGCTCCGCCACGCTCGGATCCCGTGGGAGACCGGTTGCCCGCCCGCGCTGCCGCGCCTCTTTCGGTACGTCCCGGTCAGACAGCGGAGAGGTGCAGCTTGAACGGCGAACCGTTGGAGCTGGGCGTCCAGCCGTTCGACCGCCCGGCCCGAATACCTGCGGCGACTTCGCGCGGCAGGACGACCTCAGCCGGCAGCATGTTCGGTTCGAGCACGGCCGGCCGACCGGTCTCCACGACGAGCGTCGTTCCGGGACAGGCCGCGTCCTCCACCATGTAACCCAAGGTGATGCCGTCGTAGTCGCAGCACGGTTTCCTGCTCACTCGCCAGCGGTACTCGACGCCGTCGACGACAATGCGGCGGGACCCTTTCTTCGCCAGTGCCACTCTTTGCCCTTCGGCCTTCGACTGCTCGTATATGTCTATCGCCAGTCTCCCTGTACGGCACACGCGTGTCACCGGGTTTGGCCCAGAGCTGATCACGCAAGGCCGAGGAACGCGAGCAGGTCGCGGGGCGTCGAGAACTCCATGATCTTGGAAGCCGTGCCTGTCCTGCCTCCAGGGCACCCACCAGCCAGCAGATCACCACAAACCGGGCGTCAGCCAACTACGCCGAAGCCCTGAGGGCCGGGCCGGCGCCAAACGCGCACCACATGCCGTAACGCTCTGCATGTATCGCATTTACGCAAAGTGCGATAGTTCGCACACATTCGCAACCTGATCACGGCGAGCCGATCCGGCTCGACGCACCGGTCCACAGGCCCGCCCCCCATGGATGCTGTTCCCGATGACGCTTCGGTCGAACAACCCGGCCAGCGGCTATCGGGGGGCCGGCCAAGGCGCCTGCGACACCCACCCAGGGCAACATCCCGGTCTCGCTCGTCGTCGAGTAGTCTCGGGGATTTCTGAACGGAGGGCGACCGCAGGCCACTTCGGCCTGTCGGCCGCCCGCCGCCCGCCGCCCGCGTTCGCGTTCGCGCCCACGGCGGCGCTACGGCAGCGATGGCGCTACGACAGCGGTAGCGCCCGTCCGAGCGCACCGAAGGCCTCGTCCAACAGGGCCCGATGGTCGGGGTCGACCGCCGCCGCGCTCTCCCCCGCCCCGGCGCAGGGGTCAGTTCTCGGATGGTGGGGCGGCGGCGAGGAGTTCACGCTTCACGTGCTCGTAGTCGGCCCGGGCCCGCGGGTCGCCGTGGTCGTAGTCGGCCCAGAAGCCGGGGCGCTGCCAACGGGCGTCCGCGAGGCGGGTACTGCCGCCGTCGATGACCAGGGTCCAGCCAGGTGGTATTCGGGTGTCCACTGTCTCGAAGTGGGCGGGGTCCCAGAGCAGTCCGGGATCGGGCACCTCGGGGCCGAGCACGCGAATCTGGCAATCGATGTCGCATGCGACCATCTCCGCAACCGGGTAGACACCGCCCACCCGGATCCCGTCGAACTCCGCGACCGGAACGTCGGCCGCGGGGTGGATGATCTGCAGGCATCTGACTCTCATGAGAGCAGTCTCGCCCTGGCCGATCTCCGGCCGTTGTCCGGGGCGCCGCGACGGATCCAGCGAGGCGACCAGGCTCTGCCTCGGGAACAGGCGCGGCCGGCCCAGACCGGATCATCCGAGATGACGGACGAATCGGACCGGATCACCTGAGACAGGGACCGGATCGATGGAAACGGGGCACTGGTCGGGCCCGGCAAGCGGTGGGATTCCCACCGAGCGCGGCAGCTTCGGCGCGCGAGTCAGCTCCAGTAGCTGCCGCTGATCGCTGCTGCCTCCCACGTCTGGAGCTTGAGTCGCTGCCTGCAGGAGGTGGTGGCTGCCGTCGCCCAGTCCCGGAAGGCTTAGGAGTCTCCTGCCAGTCCGTGGAGTTGCCGGGCGCAGTCCTGAGCTTGGACCGTCCAAGGCGCGAAGGCATCCTCGGCCAGGACCTGGTCGAGGCGATGCCGCGCGATGGAGGTATCACCAGATAGCCCGGCAGCGATCCCGGCGTGGTAGTTGCCCCAGTAGCCGGCGTACGGGTCAATCTGCACAGTCGGGTACGCGCGAACGTGCACCGGTGCGGGTGGCTGTCCCTGGGCGGAGGGCGCCGGGTAGGTTGATCGTTTGTGCCGTTCGGGCAGTTCAGCCCGCCACCACGGTTCGGAAGAGCAGCCGAAGGAATTGTTTCGTGCCGGATGTCGAGGGCCTGTGCCCGGCTCCGACTGAGGGGTGCAAGCGCGCCGAGTGGGCGCGCGGGACACAAGGGGACACCTGATGAAGTACGTTGCGATGATCTACGGCAACCAGGCCAAGTGGGACTCCTTCCCGGCCGATGCCTGGCCCGAGGCGATCGCCAAGCAGGACGCGTTCAACAAGAAGTACCGCGACAGCGGTGAACTGCTGGGCGCCTACGGCCTGGCGGACGCGGCCAACGCGCAGCTGGTGCGCCGAAAGGACGGCGTCCCGGCGGTCACCGACGGGCCGTACCTGGAGACCAAGGAGTACATCGCCAGCTTCTACATGCTGGACTGCGAGTCCCTGGAGCGCGCGCAGGAGATCGCCGCCGACATGCCCTTCGCGGACATCGAGCCGGTCGAGCTGTGGACGGTGCTGCACGACGCCGCGACGGACCTGTGACCGAGAAGCCCGGCGTCGAGGACCTGCTGCGCGAACTGGCGCCGCAGGTCCTCGGCGCGCTCATCCGCCGGTACGGCGTCTTCGACACATGCGAGGACGCCGTCCAGGAGGCGCTGCTGGCCGCCGCCCTCCAGTGGCCCGCCGAGGGAACGCCGGACAATCCCCGGGGATGGCTGGTCACCATTGCTTCCCGCCGGCTGGTCGACCAGGTCCGCAGTGAGCAGGCGCGCCGGCGCCGCGAGGACCGGATCGCCCTGGCCACTCCGCAGGCCGAGCTGCTGAGCCGCGCCGCCGACGCCGAACCGGACACGGACCGGGACGACTCCCTGGCGCTGCTATTCCTGTGCTGCCACCCGGCACTGTCCGAGCCCAGCCGGATCGCCCTGACACTGCGCGCGATCGGCGGCCTGACCACCGCCCAGATCGCCGCGGCCTTCCTCGTCCCCGAGGCGACCATGGCCCAGCGCATCAGCCGCGCCAAACAAACCGTCAAAACCTCCGCCACCCCGCTGTGCATGCCGAGGGCAGCCGACCGGGCCGAACGGCTGGAGGCGGTGCTCCACGTGCTGTACCTGATCTTCAACGAGGGCTACACCGCCACCGACGGCGCCGACCTGACCGCGCCGGCCCTGTCGGCCGAGGCGATCCGGCTCACCCACCTGCTGCACCGCCTGCTGCCCGACCACACCGAAACGGCCGGGCTGCTTGCCCTGATGCTGCTCACCGACGCGCGCCGCCCCGCCCGCACCGGACCCGACGGCGACCTGGTGCCGCTGGCCGAGCAGGACCGCACCCGTTGGAACCGCCGGCTTGTCGCGGAGGGCCTCGACCTGATCAGCCGCACCCTGCCCCGCGGACAGGTGGGCCCGTACCAGCTGCAGGCGGCCATCGCCGCCGTCCACGACGAGGCCGAGCACGTCGACGCCACCGACTGGCCGCAGATCCTCACCCTCTACGACCTGCTGGAGCACCTCGCACCGAACCCGATGGTCACTCTCAACCGCGCGGTAGCCGTCGCCATGGTGCACGGACCCGCTGCCGGGCTCGACCTGCTGGCGGCACTGGAATCCGACAAACGGACGGCCCGCCACCACCGCCTGCTCGCCGCCCGCGCCCACTTCCTGGAACAGCTCGGCGACCTCGACGCAGCGGCCCACGCCTATCGCGAGGCAGCCCGACGCACCACCAGCACACCGGAGCGGCGCCACCTCACAACCCGCGCGGCACGCCTCGCCCCCGAGCAGAACTGACCGGCAAAGCCGAACCACCAACGGAACTCGGGCACCACCGCTGTGCACGTTCGGCTGTACTCGCCTGTGCACATTCAGGTGTACGCCGACGAGGCGTCCACGGTGAGGCGCCAGTGCGCGAACATTCAGGGATATCGCTGGGCGATCTCCCGCAGTTTCGCGATGGCCTTCCGCTTGGCCTTGAGCCGCTTGTACTTCTGGCGGATCCAGCGCACCAGGTAGGCGTTGATGCGCATCAAGAAGGGATGCAGCTCCCACGGCCGGAAGCGGCCGAAGTAGTTGATCCAGCCCGCCACCATGGGGTTGACCCATCGGGCGAGCTCATTGAAGGAAAGATCGGAGCGGGTGTGCAGCTGCCAGGAGCGCACCTCCCGGCCGATCCTCGCCAGAGCGTCCTGGCTGACCGCCGGCTCGAACGACAGGAAGAGCCTGCCGTGCCGAGCCCGGTTTCGCCTGGCGCGGAACGTGTACCCGAGGAACGTGAACGCCTCGTGCTCGTAGGAGCCTTGGCGGGATCCGTTCTTGCAGTACACGATCCGGGTCCTGTCCGGGTGCAGACGCAGCCCGACCTCGACCATCCAGTCCGTGAGCGCGGCCAGCACCTCACGGGCCTGGCGCTCGCTGACGCAGTGCAGCACCGCGTCGTCCGCATAGCGTTCGAACCAGACGGCCGGAGTAGTCGCGGGGATTTTTGAACGGAGGGCGACCGCAGGCCACTTCGGCCTGTCGGCCGCCCGCCGTCCGCGTCCGCGGCGGCGCTACGACAGCGATGGCGCTACGACAGCGGTAGCGCCCGCCTGAGCGCACCGAAGGCCTCGTCCAGCAGGGCCCGATGATCGGGGTCGACCGCCGCCGCGCTCTCCCCCGCCAGCATCCGGCCTGCGGAGGTGAGACAGCCGGTGCGATAGGCGGCGACGGCGAGCGCGGCGGTCAGCCGGGGCTGCGGGTCCGGCGAGGTCTGCGCGATCACCTCGGTCAGCGCGGCCTCCAGCTCCTCGACGCCCTCGCGGGCCCGCGCCCGCAGCGACGGGGAGTCCACCACGACCCGCCAGAAGGCCGTGAAGCGATCCCGCAGCGCCGCCAACGGGTAGCCCTCGTCGACGAGTTCGAGAATCAGGCGATGCAGCGCGGCGAGCGGGGACTCGGCGGCCGGGCGGCCGCGCACCGCGCTCGTGAACAGCTCGACGGCCTCCGGGATCCGGTCCAGGAAGAGGTCCTCCTTGCGCGGGAAGTAGTTGAAGACCGTCATGGTCGAGACCTCCGCCGCCTCGGCCACCTCCGCGACGGTGACCTGGTCGAACCCGCGCGCCAGGAACAGGGTGGTGGCCACGCCGGAGATCCGCTGCCTGGTCTGCACCTTCTTGCGCTGACGCATCGTGAGGTTCCGGGACTGCGGTTCGTCGTCGGCGTCCGGGGTCTTGGCTACATCCATGGCCGAAATTATACCCACCACAGATTTTTAGTGACTACAGTGAAGTCATGAACACGGACACGGGCACGGACATGCGCACAGACGCAGGCACCGACGTAGGCACGGACTACGACGTGGTGGTGGCGGGCGGCGGGCCGGTCGGGCTGATGCTGGCCTGCGAGCTCCGGCTCGCCGGAACCTCGGTGCTGGTCATCGAACGGCTCACCGAGGTGGACCAGACGATCAAGGCGGGCGCCATCAACACACCCAGCGTGGAGGCTTTCTACCGGCGCGGGCTGCTGCCGGCGCTCGAAGAGATCCACGCGCAGGCAATGGAGAAGTTCGCCCAGTTCACCCGGCAGCGCCGCCCGGGCGGGCCACCCGCCAACGGCGCAGTGCCCACCAACGGCGAACTGCCCGCCGACAGTGCGGTGCCCGCCGACAGCGCAGTG
Organism: Kitasatospora sp. NPDC056731; assembly: GCF_040687675.1. Classification (NCBI taxonomy): domain Bacteria; kingdom Bacillati; phylum Actinomycetota; class Actinomycetes; order Kitasatosporales; family Streptomycetaceae; genus Kitasatospora; species Kitasatospora sp. NPDC056731. The sequence continues at coordinate 35,680 of NZ_JBFBNR010000002.1, read as the reverse complement.
CCCGCGCGGGCACCGCAGCGGATCGCCGGACACTTCGCCGGAATCATGCTGAGCCTCGACCGCTTCGACCCCGCCGACGACCCCGACTTCGCCGACCGCGGCCCCGTCGACAAGGCCACCCTCATCCCGCAGGCCGCCCTGGAGCACGTGCTCGGCGAGCGCGCGGCCGAGCTGGGCGTCGAGCTGCGCCGGGGCGTGGAGTTGACCGGCTTCGACAACGACGAGCACGGGGTGACCGTGCACACCGACGGCGGTGCGCCGATCCGAACCGGCTGGCTGGTCGGGTGCGACGGCGGCCGCAGCACGGTGCGCCGGCTCGCCGGGTTCGACTTCCCCGGCACGGCCCCGGAGATCACCGGCCACCAGGCGATGGTGGAGATGACCGGTTCCGAGGCCCTGGGCGCCGGTTGGAACCGGACCGCGGTCGGGACGTACGTGCACGGGCCGATGCCGGGCCGGATCCTCACCGTGGAGTTCGACGGTCCGCCCGCGGACCGCCAGTCGCCGGTCACCGCCGAGGAGTTGCAGGCCGGCCTGCGCAACGTCAGCGGTGTGGACGTGACGATCACCAAGGTGCACAGCGCGACCCGCTTCACGGACAACGCCCGCCAGGCAAGCACCTACCGCGCGGGCCGGGTGCTGCTGGCCGGCGACGCGGCGCACGTGCACTCCCCGTTCGGCGGCCAGGGACTCAACCTCGGCATCGGCGACGCGATCAACCTCGGCTGGAAGCTCGCCGCCACCGTGCAGGGCTGGGCGCCGGAGGGCCTGCTGGACAGCTACACCGCCGAGCGGCACCCGATCGGCGCCTGGGTCCTGGACTGGACGAGGGCGCAGGTCGCGCTGATGCGGCCCGAGCCGGGCAGCGACGCACTGCGCAACGTCGTCGCCCAGCTGGCCGACACCGCGGCCGGGACCACCTACTTCGTCAAGCAGCTCTCCGGCGTGTGGCAGCGCTACGACCTGCCCGGCGAGCACCCGCTGGTGGGCCGCAGCGCGCCGGACCTCGTACTCGCCGACGGCAGCAAGCTGGCCGACCACCTGCACGACGGCCGCGCGCTGCTGCTGGACCTCACCGACGACCCCGAGCTGCGCGCCCGCGCCGACGGCCACCGCGACCGGTTGCGGGTCGTGACTTCCCACTGCCCCGAACAGTCCGCGCTGGCCGCCCTGCTGGTCCGCCCGGACGGGTTCGTCGCCTGGGCGGGCGGCAGCGGTGAGGCCCCGGACGGGCTCGGCGAGGCGCTCGGCAGGTGGCTCGGCGCAGCTCAGGGCTGAGCTCAAGGCTGAACTCAGGGCTGAGCTCAAGGCTGGCGCAGGACGGCGGCTGCCAGGGCGAGCGCCGGATCCTTGCAGGGTGTCGATCCGCCCGGCAGACGTCTCCCACCGACGCGGATCCCCGGCAACCGGGCGCCGGGGCGGCACCGTCCTCGCCCGGCGCGTCCGACGCGTCGGGCCTCAACCCGAGCGTCAACCCGAACGTCCGGGCGCACTACGGGTGGGAGAGCAGCCACTTGGCGGCTTCCCCGACCGGCCGGGCACCGCCGGGATCGCGGCGGCGGTCTGATTCAGGAGGTCAGCGTCTTGCTCGCCAGCACCTTCCCCTGAGCGTCGTACGCGGCGAGCTTGACGCCTTCGAACGGGTATGCCGTCGAACCGTTGGGGGTCTTGCGGCTGGGCGGCCCCCAGACATAGCCGGTGGCGTAGCCCGGGTTGCCGGGAAGTGAGGCAACCGTGGCCCAGGACACCTGGCCGTCCACCTCGATGGTCATCCGGGCCACCCGCCCGGGCCCGTGGTAGATGAGGTTGTACAGACCCTCCTGGTACTGCGGGGGGTTCCCGTAGTACTGCATGACGATCTCGGTCGCTCCGCCCGCCCAGGAGTGCCCGCCGCACCCCGGACCGCTGCGGTAGGCGGGGGCGTCGTGGATGCAGATCTCCTGGTCGTTCAGCTGCATCCACCAGTCCTGGCGGCCCAACGACAGCTGCTGGCCGGGCTCCACCACCACGGCCTCGGGAGCCGGCCCCTCCGGTACGGCCAGAGCCTGCGAGGCCGGCCCGACGGTCTGGACCGCGCGCTGCGCGGACAGTACCGCGCCCGTGCCGGCCACCACCGCGAGCGCGGCCACCACAGCCGACGCGCCCATCGCCACCCGGCGCCCCCGCCGCTGCCTGCGTACCTGGACCTGCACGGGTCCGGCAGACCAGTCCGCCACCGCGACCCGGGCCGCTTCATCTCGCAGAGCGCCGCGCATCATGTTCTCGGTGTCCATCACCTGTTGTCTCCGTTCGTGCCGTCGCTCGTCGAACCGGTGTCCGCCGCATACGGGGCCAACGCCGGGTGTCCGCGCAGTTTCGCCAGGCCTCGGCTGGCCTGGCTCTTGACATTGCCCAGCGAGCAGCCGAGCGCTTCGGCGACCTGGTACTCGCTCATGTCCTCCCAGTAGCGCAGGACGACCACGGCCCGCTGGCGCTGCGGCAGTTCCGCCAGCGCCTGGAGCAGCACCGAGCGTTCCTCGACGTCGCGGTGGCCACCGCCCGCGGTGTGCGCCCGATCGGGCAGGACGGGCACGAGCAGTTGCCTGACCCGGCGCCGCCGGTGACGGCTCAGGTTGTTGTTCACCAGGGCCCGGCGGATATAGGCGTCCGGCTCCTCCAGACGGCTGATCCGGGACCAGTTCCTGAAGACCTTCGCGAAAGTCGCCTGCACCACGTCCTCGGCCTCGTGGTAGTCACCGGTGAGCAGGTAGGCGGTGCGCACCAACTGCCGCCAGCGCGCGGCGGCGAACCCCTCGAAGTCAAGCTCCCGCAGGCCGGGGCCGCCCGCGGAAGCCGGTGCCGTGACGGACGGGGGCGGGTCCTCCACTGGGATGTGCAATACGCTCACGGTCATCCGATTCCTCTTCGCGTCCGCGCGACGACCCAACCGGGCCATCGCTCTGCCCTACTCACCGCCGCACCACCGAGAAGGTTGCACACGGGCGCCGACAGCTGGTGCACGGCGAGTCGGTGGTCTCGGCGCTGGGTCCGGGGGCCCGGCGGCACGTATCAGGCGGTCGAGGTGATGGCTCGGGTGACGGCCGTGACCGGCGGGGTCGGGCGGCCGGGGAGGCGCGCTACGAGGACCCGGCGGAGCTCGGGAGGTGCGCCTTCGACGTGCAGCAGGCTCACCCCGGGCGGCAGCACCGGGGAGAGCCGGAAGGGCACCGTTGTCACCCCGAAGCCGCCGGCGACCAGTTGGAGCTTCGTCAGCCAGTCGCGCGCGCTGTGGACGATGTGCGGCCGTGCGGGCAGGCCGGGCCAGACGCCGAGCAGTGGCTCGGAGTTCGAGGCCGGGGCGGCGATCCACGGGGCGTCGGCCAGTTCGTCGACGTGCACCGCGGTGCGGCCGGCGAACGCTCCGGTCGAAGGCGCCGCCACGACCAGTTCGGTGTCCGCGACGGTCTCGACGTGCAGGCGCGGCGACTCGCCGTCCACGGGCCGGTGGGGCGGGCGGGACGTCAGGACGGCGAGGTCGATCGAGCCCGCGCGCAGTGCCCGGACCAGGGTGGGCTCGCAGCCGGTGAGACGCTGCTCGTCAGCGGGGCCACCGGCAACCTCGGCAGCAGTGCGGTCGCGGTCGCGCTCGCCATGGGGGCGGGCCGCGTGGTCGCCCCCGGCCGTAACCGGGCCGCGCTCGACCTCCTCGCCGACCGGTTCGGTCCGAGGGTGCGCCCGGTCCCGCTGAGCGGGGACGAGGCCGGCGACCGCGCGGCGATGTCCGCGGCGGGCGGCGGCCCGATCGACATGGTGATCGACCTGCTGCCGCCGAGCGCACCCAGCCCGGCGGCGCGCACGGCCGCCATGACCGTGCGCGAGTACGGCCGCGTCGTTCTCATGGGCGGCGTCGGCATGCTCGGCGGCGACGACCTCGCGCTCCCGTACCCGTGGATCATGCGCAACTCGGTCACCGTGCGCGGCCAGTGGATGTACCCGCGTACGGCGAACGTCGGCATCATCCGGCTCCTCGCCTCGGGCACCCTGGACCTCGCCCCCGAACGGGTCCGGTCGTTCGGCCTCAGCGCCGTCAACGACGCCGTCACGTACGCCGCCTCACACGGCGGCCCGTTCGACCGCACCGCCCTCACCCCACCGGCTCGCTGACAGGACCGACCGATCTCCCCACGTCAGCGCCACGGCCCAACGCCCGTCGGGGAGCCGGGCCGACACGTTCAGGCGGCTACTGGGCCAGCACCACGGTGAAGACGAAGAGGACGACGGCGAGGGCGATGGTGCACAGCACCGCGACCCTCACGGGCGTCAGCCGGTCCCGGAACCGCTTCTCCGGCAGGACGCGCTGGCTCGGACTGGTGTTGTGCTTCCACCAGTCGACGACCCGCCGGAAGTCGGCGTCGAAGTCCTCCGACGGGTGGAGGTCGCTGGCCATCACGGTGGACATCCAGTGGCGTCGGCCGTCGGTGGTGTGGATCCGGGCCACACGTGTGGGCGCGCCGCGGCCTTGGATCTCCGACACGTCGATCCAGGAGATCTGTTGCCAGGAGTAGGTGCGGCCACGGCCGAACCCCCAGCAGATGGTGACTCCGTCGGTGCCGACCCTACTCCAGTACCGCATGGCGAGGAGGCGGCTCGCGGCGGCCAGCACCACGGTCCCGCCGACGATCAGGACCATGGGGCCGAGGCCGAGGTGGAACTTCAGGTGGCCGGCGACGAGTTCGATCGTGACGACGATGAGCACCGGCCCGAGATCGGACCAGTCTGGGCGGAATCTGTCTTTCCCCCGGAAGATCAGTTCATTCACACTGCGCACACTACGCCGCCCTCGGCCCGGCCTCGCAGGGGGATGGGTCGAGGGCCGCACGGCTCCCGTCAGGGCCGGTCGAATGCCGACAAGTCGGCTGGCACCACACCTGGTTGCGCCGACTCGTGCCGAACCTCATGCTGAACCTCGCGCTGAACGAGGACGCTGCTCGGCTTCCCGGCTTCTCCGAGAATCCGCCCCAGGCCCGGTCAGCCGGCACCGGCGCATCGCCCTGATCCGCAAGGTCGTGATCAGCGACGAGCTCCCGCCCATGGAGGGGGTCGCCACCGCACTGATCCTGCGCTATGCCCAGCCCATCCGGCAGCTGGTCCGGCTCACCCATCCGCGAGGTCCAGCACGAAGCCGATCAGGTCGCGCTCCGGCTCGGCGATCCACCCACCCCAGTCCCCGAGCCCTTCACCGGCATACTCCTCAACTACATCCACACCGCGCGGCCGAACCGGCCGAACGGCACCGCTCCGGCCAGTGGCTGAAGGGGCCCGGGGTGGTGAAGGTGAGGGTGGCGAAGCGTTGGGCCATGTGCTGGTGGGTGGCGGCGTCCGGGTGGAGTTGGTCGGGCAGCGGGAGGCCGGCGGCGTCGGCCGGTCCGTAGAGGTCGCGGCCGTCGAGGTAGTGGAGGTTCGGGTCGTCGGCGGACCGCTGTTCGACGATGCGGGCCAGCTCGTCCCGGATGACGCCCAGCGTCAGCTTTCCGCTCGCGCGCTCCGCGGGGTCGCCCGTTGCCCGGAAGCGGAGTTGTCCGGTGCTGAGAGCGGTGAGGTCGATCGTGCTGGGGCCGGGTGTGTCCTCGACCATGGGGCACAGGATGGGCGAGACGACGAGCAGGGGCGTTCGGGGGTGGCCGTCGCGGATGGTGTCGAGGAAGCCGTGGACGGCGGGGGTGAAAGCGCGCAGGCGCATCAGGTCGTGGTTGACCACGTTGATGCCGATCTTGACGCTGATCAGGTCGGCGGGGGTGTCCCGCATGGTGCGCGCGGTGAAGGGGTCGAGCAGGGCGCTGCCGCCCAGGCCCAGGTTGATCAGTTCCACGTCGCCGAGGGCAGCGGCCAGGGCGGGCCAGGTGCTGGTGGGGCCGGCGGCGTCGGAGCCGTGGCTGATGGAACTTCCGTGGTGCAGCCACACCTTGCGGCCTCGGTCCGGCACGGGCTCGATGGGGGCGTCGGTCCGCAGCGCGACGAGTTCGGTGGTCTCGTTGTACGGCAGCCAGATCTCGACGTCCTTGGCCCGGTCGGGCAGGTCGCTGAAGCGGAGAGTGCCGACAGTGCCCGGGCGGCGCTCGGCGGTCCTGGTGGTGATGTCGATGGTCAGGGTGTCGCCGCCGGTCACGCCGGCCTGACCGGCCAGGCGGCCGTCGACGAGCAGGTCGTAGACGCCGTCCGGGCGCGCCGGGGCACCCACGTAGGCGGTCTTGGTCGGCAGGGTGTCCAGTTCGACGGCGGTGGCCCGGGTGCGGAAGGCCAGCCGTACACCGGAGGGCTGGGACTCTGCCCTGGCCAGCTGCGGGTCGGCGCACTGGGCGCGGGCCCAGGCGGGCAGTCGGTGCGGCAGCAGGCCGCGCTCGGTCTGCTCCAGGTCGAGGGCTCCGCGCAGGAGGTTCGCGGTGATGGGTGTGGTGATCCAGGCGTGCGGCTCGTGCTGGTGGTGCATGGTGTCGGCCTGCCCGTCGGGGTTGTCGTGGTGTTGCGATTCATTCGATGGGGTGCCGGGGGGGGCGGGGCCCTTCACCAGGCGGCTGTGCAGGGCCTGCTGGGGCTCCGACCAGGCATCTAGATGTCTAGCCGTCTAGACGACACAGATGCTATCCCTTGCCGGGCCGCACCCGGTTGAACAACAGGAGAACTTCACGGATGCGAACCCGGACTGGACCCAGGGCGCCGGATCCGTAGGATTCGCCACGTGCCGACACCACGAAACAACGGTCCGTTGTACCTCCAGTTCGCCCACGCCATCCAGGAGCGCATCGACACCGGCGAGTACCCCCCGGGCTCCCGACTGCCGAGCGAGCCGGAGCTGTGCCTACAATTCGGCGCCAACCGACTGACTGTCCGCCAGGCGATCGCCGAACTCGACCGCGCGGGAGCGATCGAGATCCGGCGGGGGGTCGGCACCTTCGTACGCCGGCCGGTCGTGCGGGCCACGATCGATGTCGACCCGAACAGCGCCCGCCTCGATGTCGGCAGCCAGAGCGTGCCCGTGCCCGTACGCGGCCTGAAGGGCACCGAGGAACGGGCCGTGGAGGTGTCGGTCGGCTCGGACACGGCGCCCGACCGGCAGGCGGCCGAGCACCTGCGGCTGCCCACGAGCGCGCTGACCCGCATCGACACCGTGATCGTGATCTCCGCCCAGCCCTGGGCCGTGAACAGCTACTGGGTGGCCACGCACCTGCTGCCCACAGGCTTCGCGGAGTCGACGGAGTCGCGGAACACCACGGTGGCGGTGGCCGAGGCGATCGATATCGAACTTGAATACGACTGGCGCTCGTTCAGCGCGATCGCCGCCGACATCGCCGACGCGCAGCGACTCGACGTCGCGGCCGGCAGTCCACTGCTCCTGCGCGAGGGAGTCAGCTGCGCACCGGACGGACGACCGATCCTCTACGTACGCCGGCGGATCTACGGCGAGAACGCCAGCTTCGTGATGCGCTACCGCGAGTGGCGCCAGGCGGACCAGGACTCGGGCGGCGCGGATACCAGCGGCTGAGGCGTGCCTCGTTGCGCGGGGACTTCCACCTCCCTCCCGTCGCAAGTGATCCGGGCCATATGTGAGGCTGTGACCAGGCGCGACCAAGCGTGACCAGGCGCGACCGGAACAACTGGGACGTCGGGGGCGAGAGCCCGGTGGCCCGGCAGCCTCGGTGAGGCCGCCGGGCCACCGACCCGTTGCGGTCTGCGGCCTCGGCCCTCAGCTGACGCCGGCGGCCCGCAGCGCGGCTTCGACGGCCGCAGCGGTGTGTTGCTGACCGACCGCGTTCGGGTGGAACGGCGCGTAGGCGCCGGCGGGAACGAGCGGCTCGATCCAGCGGGTGGACGCGCTCTGGCAGGCGTCGTGCCCGATGCTCGGGGTGTAGGTGTCGACGTAGGTGGCGTCGTTGCTCTGGGCGGTGCGCCGCAGCATGGAGTTGAGGGCCAGTTCGATGTCGTCGAGGTAGGCGGTGTCCTTGGTGGTGAGGGTCAGTTGCGGCCGGCAGTTGCCGCTCTGCGGCAGGATGTCCGGGTAGCCGACGACGAAGACCTTGGCCTGCGGCGAGAGTCGGTGGATCTGCTGGAGGGCCCCGGCGATGTTCACCTCGTCCGAGGCGATGGCGTCGGTGAACGTCGATTTGTAGAAGTCCGCGCACGGCGAACCGATGTCGAACACGTTGAGCGCGTCGATGACCTCGCAGCCGCGGACGGCGGTGCTGAAGGTGTTGTTGTCGTTGCCTCCTATGCCCAGGGTGACCACCGATGTGGACGGGGCCAGCGCGTCGAACTGCGGCGGCGAGTCCGGTGACTGGGCGATCGTCATGTCTCGGGCCTGCGCGCCGGAGCAGCTGACGTCGACGAGTTGCAGCCCGAGGTTCTGGGCCACGACGTGGGGGTAGTTGTCGATGCCCTGGCGGCAGGCGGACGGTGCGCCGGGGGCGGGGGCGGTCAGTGTTCCGACGGCGGTGTAGGAGTCACCCAGGGCGACATAGGCGCCTTGGACCGGGGACGCCTGGGCCGGGCCGGCCAGGGCCAGCGCAGTAGTGAGGGCGAGGCAGGCCGCGGCTGCGACGCCGGCGGTCTTCGTGGGGGTCATCGGGGTCCCTTCCCGTTCTCATGACTATTCGCCAGAAGGCGTGCGAGCGCCCATGGTTCGAGCAGACTTCCTTCACCAGGAAGCCACGCAGGTCCCACCGAGGCCCCGGCAGGACATCTACACATCTAGATGTCGCAGATGCTATCCCTCGCCGAGTACCGCCATGTTGAACGGCAGGAGAACTTCACGGAGTTGCTCTCCGACTCCGCAATCAGAGCGCCTGCCGCCGCGAGAAGGCCCGCAGCGGCTGCCGTGTCGGGGAGTGGGGTGGGGTGGGTCCAGGAGGGCGGCGTACGTCCCCACGGGCTTCGCCTTCTCGGACTCGGCGATCCCGGACCCAAGATTCGCTCCGCGGCCCGGTGTGTCGGCAGAGCGTGCGGGACAGCGCGCGGACGTCAGAACCAGTCGGGCAGGACATGCTCAAGGCGATACACCGCCTGGAAGATCACCACCCCGTAGTCGCTGGGCAGTCGACCTTGATCTGCCTGCAGCGACCACACTGGCCAGCGGCGCTGACGGTTGACCACTGGGCGCTTCCGGCGGTGCTTACTGAGAGGACGGTACGTGACGTGATGCCCGGTTTGCTTGTCGACTGGGTTGAGCAGGCTGGCTGCGGGCTCGCTGGGGCGACTACGGCCGCGGCAGGGTGAACAACCCCTGCTCGGTCTCGACCAGGATTCCCCGCTCGGTGAGCCGCTTGAGCTTCAGGCGGGCGTTGTTGATGCTGCTGGGAGCGATCTCCACGTCCATCGCCTCGCACACCGCCCGCGCCCGCAGCGGGGCGTCGGCCACAGCGAATACCGCCATGATCTCCTGGTAGGCCGGATGGTCCGGCAGCTTGGCGGCCGGCGGTGCGGGTGGTGTGGACCGGGTAGCTCCAGCAGCGTCTTGCGGGTGATCCGGATCTCCTCGGCGGCGGTGTCGAGCCCGTCCAGCAGTGCCGAAGGCGTTGTCGTGGACGGAGGCGGCCAGCACCACCACGGCGATCACCAGACCCAGGACGTCGACGGCAAGGCCCCGCTTGCGGCCCGGCACCTTCTTGTTCGGGTCCCGTCCGGTGGTGCCGGCCGGGACCCCGGCGGCGGCGTGCAGACTCTGGGTGTCGAGCACCACCGGGCTGGGGTCGGCAAATCGGCCCCTCTTCTCGCGGACCTGCCAGCGCAGCAGGTCGTGGATGGTCTGGTCGGTGCCGTCGTCGCGCCACTTGTAGAAGTAGTACTTCACCGCCCCGGCGGGCGGCAGGTCGTGGGGGAGGAAGTCCCACTGGCAACCGGTGCGGGACCGATAGAGCAAGGCGTTGACGATGTCCCGTATGTCGTAGCTGCCCTGATGGCCGCTGACGGAAGGGTGCCGGGCCTTCCAGGAGGTGATCACGGGCTCGATCAGCACCCAGCGTTCGTCGGATAAGTCGCTCTTGTAGGGCTTGCGGTCGCTCACGTAGCCAGCTCAGCACGGCAGCCGCTCGGCGACCGACCATAGGGCGTCAAAGCCACACGTTCAGGCGACACACACCGGACATCAGCCCGCGTACAGCCCTCTCAGGGCGTGCCAGCCACGGCCTGCGAGCGGTCGGCGGCGATCCGTACCGCGAAGCCGGCCAGTGCGGTGCCCATCACATAGCGCTGGATCCGGGTCCAGAGCGGGCGGCCGGAGAAGAACGTCGAGACCGATCCGGCGGTCAGCACGAAGATGCCGTTCACGACCAGCCCGACGACGATCTGGGTCAGTCCCAGCAGCAGGCTCTGCGCCGCGATGTGACCCCGGCTCGGGTCCACGAACTGGGGCAGCAGTGACACGTAGAGGATCGCGATCTTCGGGTTGAGCAGGCAGGTCAGCAGGCCGATCGTGAAGAGCTTGCGCGGCGGATCGGGCACCAGCTCGCGCTGCGCGAAGACCGAGGAGCCGCCGGGCCGCACCGCCTTCCAGGCCAGCCAGAGCAGGTAGCCGGCGCCGACCAGCTTGACCGCCAGATAGATCTCCGGAACCAGCGAGAAGACCGCCGAGATGCCCGCGGTCGCCGCCAGCAGGTAGGCGAAGAAGCCGGTCCCGACGCCGGCCAGTGAGATCAGTCCGGCGCGGCGCCCCTGTGCCACCGAGCGAGAGACGAGGTAGATCATGTTCGGTCCGGGCGTGAGCACCATCCCGAACTCCACCGCCGCGATGCCTGCTACCGCGCTGATACTGACCATGTCGCCCCCGCCCTCAACCGTCCTGTTCCGCGGGCGAAACCTAACACGCGACGCTCTTTCGGATTGCGCCTCGGTCGTCCACGTGAACCGTACCGACCGTCTGTATGCGCTGGTGGAGGAGTTGCGCGCGGTGTCGCCACGGCCGGCCACGCAGCGCGCGGTGGCTGGCGGCCCCCGTCGGCCATGACCGCCCTGTGGCACGACAACGAGACGTACGAGGCCACCCGCGGCGAGGACGACCGGATCTGGTGGCGGCACGGGAACGGCGCCTGGCAGCAGATGCCGGGCAACGCCCACACCCACCTCCCGCCCACGCTGGCGGTCGGCGACGTGGACGCCCGCATCCAACGCCTGGTCATGTTCCGCGTCGGCAACGACGGCTCCGCCTACTACAGCTTCCTCCAGGACCGGAACACCAACTGGTGGACCGGCTGGAACCGGGTCCCCGGCATCCTGCACCTCACCGGCAGGGTCTCGGCGACCTACAGCACCAACGGCGTGCAACTGGCAACCGAGGTCAACGGCTGGCTCCACACCCAGCAGATGGATCTCCGGCCCGGCCGGCCGCGCTTCCGGCCCGACTGGGAGATCCAGCGCTTCCAAGGCCGGGGCGTGGACATCGCCAGCAACTTCACCTTCACCTTCGGAGAACAGGAGTTCTTCGCCTCCCGGGGCCTGACGAACACGGTCCGCGTCGCCCGCACCCGCCCGGGCGACGGCAGGAACGCCCAGTACACCGACCTGCCCGGCGGCGGCCGGTGCGAGTCGGTCGCGATCGGCCGCGGCGGCGACCCCGGACACCTCGCGACCAGCCCCTTCGACCCGGGCTACGCCGCCCAGCAGAACATGGCCATCGGCTGCATCAGCCCCAACGACCACCAGCTCTACCTCAACCGCTCCACCGACGGCGGCAACACCTGGTCCGACTGGGCCCACAGCACCGGCGGCCCCTCGCCCACCGGCGCCGCACCCGAGATCCACGGCTTCCCCGGCGGCGAGGTCTTCGCCGTGCTGTCCTGGGGCAGCGACACCGCACCCTTCAAACGCCACATGATCGTCATGAAGCGCGTCATGTGACACCCACTCGGGACCAGGTTCACCGCACCGGCCCTCCCGGGTGCGGTGGATCGGGAACACGAGCAGCGTGATGATGATGGCGAACGTCCCGTCGCTCGTCGCCTCCAGACGGCGGCTCGACGGACACGGCCCGCCACACGGGGGACGTGGCGGGCCGTGTGGCGGCCGAACGGCCTCACCGGGCAGGGGCGCTGGGTGGTGGGGGGGTCCGGAGGAGCCACGGCGGTGGGAGTCCAGCAGGTGGGTATCGATGATGCCGATGGCTTCCATCAGGGCGTGCATGGTGGTCGGGCCGACGAACGCGAATCCTTGTGCGCGCAGTGCTTTGGACAGGGCCTGCGATTGGGGGGAGGTCGTGGGGATCTCGGCGAACGTGCGCGGTCTGGGGGTGTCGAGTGGCTTGAACCCCCACACGAAGTCGGTCAGGCCGCCGTGTTCGCGCAGCCGGACGGTCGCCCGGGCGTTGGCCACGGCCGCGAGGATCTTCGCGCGGTTGCGGACGATCCCGGCGTCGGCCATGAGGCGTTCGACGTCGGTGTCGCCGTAGCCGGCGACCCGGTCGGGGTCGAAGTCGTCGAACGCGGCGCGGAACGCCGGGCGCTTGCGCAGGATCGTCGCCCACGACAGCCCGGCCTGGAACGCTTCCAGGCTGATGTGTTCGTACAGGCCGCGCTCGTCGCGCACGGGCATGCCCCACTCGGTGTCGTAGTACTGGCGGAGCAGCGGATCGGTGCCGGCCCACGCGGGGCGGGCGAGCCCGTCCTCGCCGATCACCACCCCGGGGTCGACAGAGTGTTCGGGGGCGGGGGCGGGGGCGGTGTCGCTGGCCATCGGGAAATGGTCCTCGCTGTTCTTCAAGGGGTCTGGTGCTCACGGCCTGATGGTCGGACCGCCGGGCCGGGGCGCAGCTAGAAGAGTCGTCCGGGCAACAGGGGTGCCCCGGGGGGCGGGGCTGACCGCATCGCGCGGCACCTCCGGCAGGTCGGACAGCGCCGTCACCGTGATAGGCCGGGGCCGGGGCCGGGGCCGGGGCCGGGGCCGGGGCCGGGGCCGGGGCCGGGGCCGGGGCCGGGGCCGGGGCCGGGGCCGGGGCCGGGGCCGGTGACCGTGAGGCCGCCGTCGTCGGTGACGGTCCAGGTGGCGCCGTTCGCGTCGGCTCCGGTCAGGCCGCGCAGCTGCCGGGCGCCGACCAGGGCCAGCGTGGCGGGGCGGCCGATGGCGGCGGTGGCCAGGGTGCGGTCGGGCCGCCAGGACGTGGACCACAGCAGCCGCCGGGCCACCTGGGCCCAGCCGACCTCCGGGCCGGTCATCACCCACACGTCGGCCGGCGCGTCGGCGAAGTGGCGGGCCTGGCACAGCCAGGAGGCTGCGGTCTCCGGCCAGGTGGTCGTTGCGGCCACGACGCCGCCGGCGGCCTGCCAGGCCCGGGTGATCGCGTCGGCGCCCGCCAGCGCGGCCGGGGTCCGGCCGGAGCCGACGGCGATGCTCCGGGCGCCGCGCGCCTGGGCCAGCGCGACCAGCACGGTGACTTCGGTGTCGGTGACCGCCAGGTCGGGGCCCGGCGGTGGGGGGTCGGTCAGCAGGGGGCTGGTCAGGGGATTCATGGGGTGCCTTCTTCGTCAGCGCTCTTCGATGACCGGCAGAGGTCCAGGCGGCACACCGCGCCCGGCCGGCAGGAGCAGGCGAGCGGGCGGGCGGGCGCGGTGAATGCGGACAGACCGACGGCGGCCGCCGGGGACGCTAGGCGGCGTCGTGGAAGACCAGGGCCAGGGTGTGCCGGTGCCCGGAGCGCACCGCCGAGACGCCGTGCCGGACCGGGGCGGCGGACCAGCCTCGCGCGGAGCGCACGGGCCGGTCGCGGGTGGTGAACACGTAGCCGTGGCCCTGCGGGAGCAGGGTGGCGGTGCCGCGGGACTGGGCGCGGGGGCGCTGCTCGACCAGCAGGAACTCCCCACCGGTGTGGTCGGTGCCGGGCCGGTCCAGGTTGATCACGACCTGCAACGGGAACACCAGGTCGCCGTACAGGTCACGGTGCAGCGCGTTCCAGTCCCCGGCGCCGTAGCGCAGCAGGATCGCGGTGGACTTGGACTGCCCGGCCGCGTGGCACATCTGCAGCCACTCGTCCAGGGTGTCCGGCCACGGCGCGGTGCGGCCGAGCCGTTCCCACCAGGTGCGGGCGATGGGCAGCAGCCGCGGGTACAGGGCCTGCTTGAGCTGCTCGACCGGCTCGGGGTAGGGGGCGTGGAAGTACTTGTACTCGCCGGCCCCGAACCGGTACCGGGCCATGTCGACGGTGGAACGGAACAGCTCGGGCCGCCCGTACAGGTCCCGGATGCGGCCGGCCTCGTCCGGGGTGAGCAGCTGCGGCAGCAACGCGCCTCCGAACGCGTCGAGTTCGGCGGCCACCGCGTCCCAGTCGGCGCTCTCGGCCCGGCCGGCCCACGGCCCGGATCCGGTGGCGGCGTCCGTGCCGGGAGCCGTCGTCCTCGTCTTCGCGGCGGTGACGGCGGTGGCGGCGGTGACGGCGGTGACGGCGGTGGCGGTCATGCCGCGGCCTCCAGTTCCAGTAGTGCGGTCTTGGCCTCCAGGCCGCCGATGTAGCCGCCGAGGGTGCCGTCGGTGCGCAGCACCCGGTGGCAGGGGACGACCACCGGCAGCGGGTTGGTCGCGCAGGCCGTGCCGACCGCCCGCACCGCCTTGGGGCTGCCGACCAGTTCGGCGACCTGGCGGTAGCTGCGGGTCTGGCCGTAGCCGATCTCCGGCAGGTGCTGCTGGACCAGTTGCCGGAAGCCCTTGGACAGGGACAGGTCCAGCGGCAGGTCGAACGCGCGACGGCGGTGGTCGAAGTACTCGTCGATTTCCCGGGCGGCGGTGTCCAGCCGGCCGGGGGCGCGCAGGATGCGCGGGCTGACCTTGTCGGCCAGAGCCTGAAGGACCTGGTCGTGGCCTTCGACCGCGAAGGCGACACGGACCAGGCCCCGGTCGGTGGCGGCCAGCAGCAGGGGGCCGACCGGGGAGTCGACGACGGTGTAGGCGATGTCGACCAGGGCGGCGGCCTGGGCCTCGGCCTCCAGCCGGCGGTGCAGCCGGGCCAGGGTCCCGGCGTCGACGGGAGCCGACAGCACGCTCAGGACGTCATCGTGGGATCGGATGCCGCTCATGTAGATGCTCCTCTCGAGGTCGCGCCCGGATAGTGTTTTCGTAGATTCTTCAGACCGTCCGCCGCCGCCCGGCGCGCCGCCGTGGTGTTCCCGCCCAGGACCGCCGCGATCTCGTCGTACGACATCCCGGCCAGATAGCGGAACGTGACCGCCTGCCGCTGCTTGCCCGGAAGGCGCCCCACCATCTCCCACAGCTCCCCGTCGTCAGCGCCCGGAACGCCCAGCGAACTGGGCTCCTCCGGCAACTCCTCGGCCGGCAGCGGCCGGCGTCCGGCGGCGCGCAGCACGTCGATCGCCTTGCGCCGGGCGATCGTCACCAGCCACGCCTCCACGTTCGCCGTCTCCGGCAGCCCCGGCCAAGCCCGCATCGCCGCCAGGAACGTCTCCGACCAGGCGTCGTCTGCGTCGTGTGTCCCCAGCAGCGCCCGGCACACCCGCAGCACGGTCGCGCCGTGCTGCTCGACCGCCTTCTCGAACGGTTCCCTCATCCTCGCCCTGCCGTAGACCTTGAATCCGAACCGATGTGTTCGAGCTCCCGAAACAGCCGGCCGGTCGCGGCCGGCACTGCCCTCCTCCACGTCCGGCGGCCTCCACTCGGTTTCTTCGGGTCGTCGCCGTGCCCGGCCGCCTTCTGCACCTGCTGTCTCACCTGGAAGACGGTGCGGGTGCCGAGAACGTGAGATCCGAATTCCACCCGGTGGGAACGTGCCCGGCGCGGGCCTCAGCCGCAGCCACTCCCGTTCATCCGGCGGACGGGTGCAGGACGGCAGGGGCGGACTGCAGGGGCGGACGGCAGGGGACGGACGAAGCACGACAGCACCTGCGGTGACGAGCGGGATCGGCACTCGCCGAGACGGCCTGGACGGCGGGCGGTCAGCGGTGGCCGACGATGACGGAGATGCCCCAGCCGATCGCCGCGAGCACCACCGCGAAGATCAGTCCCGCCAGGGTGGAGCCGACCGGCCCGGCGGCGGGCCGGACGGCGGAGGGCCGGACGGCGGAGGGCTCGCCGGCCGCGCCGGTCGGGTTGAGCAGGCGCAGGCCGAGGGCGAACAGCGCGGGCAGGCCGGCGCCGGTGAGCAAGCCCACCACGACGATCTTCCACACCGCGTCCAGGTTGATCCAGGAGTTCACGGGCTCACCTCGTCCTTGGCCTTGACCGGCTCCGGCGTCACCGAACCGGTCCACACGGCGTTGACGTTCTCCGGTGTCACGGCCGGATGGCGGGAGGCGGCGAAGAAGGCGGCCGACGCCGCCACCAGCGCGCCGACGATCACCACCACGCCGGCCGTCCCGCCGATCCCGTTCGCGGCCCAGTAGGCCACCGCGCCGGCCAGCGCGGAAGCCGGCAGGGTGAGCAGCCAGGCCGTCACCATCCGGCGGGCGAGCTGCCAGCGCACCACGGCGCCGCTCCGGCCGACCCCAGAGCCCAGGATCGACCCGGTGGCCACGTGCGTGGTGGAGAGCGAGTAGCCGAAGTCGGTGGAGCAGAGGATCACGGCGGCCGAGGCCGACTCGGCGGCCATCCCCTGCGGCGGTTCGATCTCCACCAGCCCCTTGCCCAGGGCCCGGATCACCCGCCAGCCGCCGATGTAGGTGCCCAGGGCGATCGCCAGCGCACAGGAGAGGATCACCCAGTCCGGTGCCTTCGCCCCGGTGGGCAGGGTGCCGTTGGCGATCAGGGCGAGGGTGATGGCGCCCATGGTCTTCTGCGCGTCGTTGGTGCCGTGGGCGAGCGAGACCATGGAGGCCGAGCCGATCTGGCCGAGCCGGAAGCCGCGCCCGCGCGGGCCTTCGGGCACGTCGCGGGTGAGGCGGTAGACCAGGAGGGTGCCGACCGCGGCCACCCCACCGGCGATGAACGGCGACAGCGCCGCAGGCACGATCACCTTGGAGACCAGCCCCTGCCACTTGACGGCCGAGGCCCCGGCGGCCGCCACCGTCGCCCCGACCACCCCGCCGATCAGCGCGTGCGAGGAACTGGAGGGGATCCCGAGGAACCAGGTGGCCAGGTTCCACAGGATGCTGCCGACCAGGCCGGCGCAGACGACCGTCAAGGTCACCTCCCCCGTGGCGACCAGGCCGTTGGCGATGGTCGCCGCCACGGCGGTCGACAGGAACGCGCCCACCAGGTTCAGCACCGCCGACACCGCGACCGCGACGCGCGGCGGCAGGGCGCCGGTGACGATCGAGGTCGCCATCGCGTTGCCGGTGTCGTGGAAGCCGTTGGTGAAGTCGAAGCCCAGCGCCGTGGCGACCATCAGCGCCAGGACCGCGTCGTTGCCGGTCACGGACCCGAACCTAGCCCGCGCACCGGCCGAGGCTGCCGCCGACCCGCCCTGCCCCAGGGCCCCGCACCCGTTCGTCCGGCCGTTCGTCCGGTTGCGGGGCCCTCAGTGCCGATGCTCTCCTGCAAGAGCCGGCCGGCGTGACGATCGGAACCGACGTGCCGCCCCCCGTCGCCGCCTCGCCCCAGGAGGCTGCCGGCCGGCCGGACCGAGACCCGTCCCTGCAAGCCCTGAGGCCCTGACGCCCCGGGTGAAAGCGTTGGCACCCATGGCTGAGCACTCCACCGTCCGCACCGTGACGTACGACCTGCTGCGCACGCTCGGACTCACCACGGTCTTCGGGAATCCGGGCTCCACCGAGGAGCCGTTCCTCCAGGACTTCCCCGCGGACTTCGGCTACGTCCTGGCGCTCCAGGAGGCGTCCGCCCTCGCGATGGCCGACGCCTTCGCCCAGGTCACCGGCCGCCCCGCGCTGGTCAACCTGCACTCCTCGGCCGGCACCGGCAACGCGCTGGGCAACCTGGTGGCGGCCCACCACGGGAACACGCCCCTGATCGTCACCGCCGGCCAGCAGCACCGGGAGCTGGTGATCGGCGAGCCCTACCTCGGCAACCGCGAGGCCACCCAGCTGCCGAAACCCTGGGTGAAGTGGTCCTACGAGCCGGCCTGCGCCGAGGACGTCCCCGAGGCCTTCATGCGCGCCTACGCGCAGGCGCTCCAGCCGCCCGCCGGCCCGGTCTACCTGTCGATCCCGATGGACGACTGGAAGCGGCCGCTGTCCGGCTTCACCCGGGTGCGGACGGTGAGCGAGCGGGTGGCCCCCGACCCCGGGCGGCTGCGGGCCTTCGCCGAGCGCATCACCGCCAGCCGCCGGCCCGCACTCGTCTTCGGGCCGGAGGTCGACCGCAGCGGCGGCTGGGACACGGCCGTCGCCCTGGCGGAGAGACTGCGCGCCGCCGTCTACGGCGCCCCGCTGGGGGACCGCGTCTCCTTCCCCGAGGACCACCCGCTCTTCGCCGGCCCGCTCGGCATGTCGGTGAAGACCATCAGCGACCGGCTGGCCGGGCACGACCTGGTGGTGGTGATCGGCGCCGAGGTGTTCCGCTACTACCCGTACGTGCCCGGCGACTACCTCCCCCCGGGCACCGGGCTGCTCCAGATCACCGGCGACCCGGAGGCGGCCGCGGCCGCGCGGGTCGGCGACAGCCTGCTCGGCGATCCCCGGCGGGCGATCGAGCTGCTCCTCGACCTCGTCGAGGAGGGTTCGGCGCGGACCGCTCCGGAGCCGATGCCGCGGCCCCGCGCGCTGCCGTCCGCCCCGGACCGGCCGCTCACCCCGCCGGAGGTCTACGCCGCCCTGAGCAGGGTCCGCCCGCCGGACGCCGTCATCGTCAACGAGTCGACGTCGACCATGGCGCAGCAGCTCGAATGGCTGCCCACCACCCGATCGGGCTCGTTCTTCGCCACGGCCAGCGGGGGCATCGGCTGGGCCGTCCCGGCCGCGGTCGGCGTCGCGCTGGGCGACCGGGAGCGGGGAGTGCTGCGCCCGGTGGTCGGCCTGATCGGCGACGGCTCCTTCCAGTACTCCGTGCAGGCCCTCTACACGGCGGCCCGGCACCGGCTCCCGATCGTCTACGTGGTGATGCGCAACCACGAGTACTCGATCCTGAAGTCGTTCGCCCTGCTGGAGGACACCCCCGGGGTGCCCGGGCTCGACCTGCCGGGACTGGACATCGCCTCGGTGGCCCGCGGCTTCGGGTGCCACGCCGTCGACGTGGAGACCACCGAGGACCTGGAGCGGGAGTTCACCGCAGCCCTGACCGCCGACACCCCCACCGTCATCATCGTTCCCACCCGACCCCAGCAGGCCGCGCTGTAGCCCGCGCGCCGGGGCCGGGACGGGCGGCAGGAGCACCTCGGCGACCAGCAGGGGAAGGCGTCCGACCACCGGGCGCCTTCCCCTTTCGGCACCACGGACCTCTCCGACCCTCGCCATTGACCCTCGCCATCGACCGCCCCCGCGCACGATCGCCGCTGCGGGCGGCTGGTGCGCTCGCGGACCGGGACCGGTGCGCTGTGGGCCAAGTCCGGCACCACCGCCGCGCCTAACGTCTCGTCAGGAGCCCGAGCGGGGCGCGGCGGTGGCCCCGGCCCGCTCGGAAGCCTCCACCTGCCGCCCGCACCCGGGCGGCAGGTCGATCCCCTGACAGGAGGCCGTCGAGGTGCCTGCAATACCCGTCGGTGGGCTGGTCCCCCGCGCCGTCGAGGACGCCGTCGAGTGCGCCGCCGACGTCGTCGTCCGCAACGCGAAGATCCACACCGGCGACGCCCGCCGCCCCCAGGCCGGCGCCCTCGCCATCCGCGACGGCGTGATCACCGCCGTCGGGGACGACCCGGACATCGCCCCGGCCATCGGCCCGTCCACCATCGTGGTCGACGCGCTCGGCCGGCGGGTGGTGCCCGGCCTCAACGACGCGCACCTGCACGTGATCCGGGGCGGCCTCAACTACGTTCTGGAGCTGCGCTGGGACGGCGTGACATCGCTGCGCCGGGCGCTGGCGATGCTGCGGGATCAGGCCGCCCGCACCCCCAGAGGCCAGTGGGTGCGGGTCGTCGGCGGCTGGTCGGCCGAGCAGTTCGCCGAGCGGCGGCTCCCGACGCCCGCCGAGCTGAACGAGGCGGCGCCGGACACCCCGGTGTTCGTCCTCCACCTCTACCAGTCGGCGATCCTCAACCGCGCCGCTCTGCGCGCCGTCGGCTACACCCGCGACACCCCGGACCCGAAGGGCGGCCAGATCGTCCGGGGCCGCGGCGGCGAGCCGAACGGCATGCTGTTGGCGGCGCCGAGCGCCCTGGTCCTCTATTCGACGCTGGCCAAGGCTCCGGTGCTGGAGGGCGAGGACCGCGCGACCTCCACCCGGCACTTCCTGCGCGAGCTGAACCGCTTCGGGCTGACCTCCGCGATCGACGCCGCCGGCGGCTTCCAGAGCTTCCCCGAGAACTACGCCACGGTGACCGAACTCGCCCGCGAGGGCCTGCTCACGCTCCGCATCGCCTACCACCTGTTCCCGCAGACCCCCGGCCAGGAACTCGACGACCTCACCCGCTGGATCGAGACGGTCCGCCCCGGGGACGGCGACGCCTGGCTGCGGCTGAACGGCGCCGGCGAGAACCTCACCTGGGCCGCCGCCGACTTCGAGAACTTCGCCGAGCCCCGCCCCGAACTCGGCCCCTACGAGGGCGAGTTCGAGAAGGCCGTCCGCCTGCTGACGGAGCACGGCTGGGGCTTTCGGCTGCACGCGACCTACGACGAGACGATCCGGCGCGACCTCGCGGTGTTCGAGAAGCTCGCCGCCGAGGGGCTCTTCCCGGCCGGGAACCGGTGGCTCTTCGACCACGCGGAGACCGTCTCCCGGGACAGCCTGGACCGGATCGCGGCCCTCGGCGGCTCGCTGTCGGTGCAGAACCGACTGTCCTTCCAGGGCGAGGTGTTCACCCGCCGCCACGGCGTCGGCGCCGCCGCCGAGGCTCCGCCGATCCGCGCGATGCTGGAGCGCGGCCTGACGGTGGCCGCCGGTACGGACGCCACCCGGGTGTCCTCGTACAACCCCTGGGTCGCCCTGCACTGGCTGGTCTCCGGGCGCACGGTCGGCGGGTCGGCGATCCGGCCGCCGCAGAACCGGGTGGACCGGGCGACCGCGCTCGCGATGTACACCACGGCCGGCGCCGCCCTCACCGGCGAGCAGGACGTCAAGGGCGTGCTGCGGACCGGCTGCTACGGCGACCTGGCCGTCCTGTCCGAGGACTACTTCACCGTGCCGGAGCCGGAGATCCCGTCCATCGAGTCCCTGCTGACGGTCGTCGGCGGCCGGATCGTCCATGCGGCGGCCGAGTACGAGGGCATGGACGAGGAGCTCCCGCCGGTCAGCCCCGGCTGGAGCCCGGTCGCCCACTTCGGCGGCTACCAGGCCTCCGGTCGCGCCTCCGGCGCGGGCGCCCGCCAGGCGGAGCTGCTCGGCGAGGTCGTCACCGAGTCGCAGCTGCACCACCGCTGGCGGGTCGCGCGCGGCCTGGCGGACGAGCACCACCAGCCGTTCGACCCCTGCTTCCTCCTCTGATCCACCTCCCCCGGCCCCTGATCCACCTCCCCCGCTCCCGCGCGGAGCACCGCGCGGGAGCCCTGCCGAGACGAACCGAAGGGAACCCCGTCATGGTCGACCTCACCCAGGTCAGCCCCACCCCGAGCCCCGACCTGCTGACCCCCGACAACGCCGTGGTGCTGTTCGTGGACCACCAGCCGCAGATGTTCTTCGGCACCGGCAGCGGCGACCGCACCGCGATCGTCAACGCCACCGTCGGCCTCGCCAAGGCCGCCCGGGCCTTCGAGGTGCCGACCGTCCTGACCACCGTCGCCGCCGAGTCCTTCTCCGGCCCGCTGCTGCCGCCGCTGGCGGCGGTGTTCCCCAAGGCCGAGGTCCTCGACCGCACCTCGATGAACGCCTGGGAGGACGCGGCGGTCGTCGCGGCGGTCAAGGCCACCGGGCGCGGCAAGGTCGTCATCGCCGGTCTGTGGACCGAGGTCTGCCTGGTCCTGCCGGTGCTGTCCATGATCGACCAGGGCTACGAGGTCTACGTCGTCACCGACGCCTCCGGCGGCGTCTCCCCGCAGGCCCACGAGCACGCGATCCAGCGGATGACGCAGGCCGGTGCGGTGCCGGTCACCTGGGTCCAGGTGCTGCTGGAGCTCCAGCGCGACTGGGCCCGGACGGAGACGTACGGCCTGGTCACGGAGATCGTCAAGGAGCACGGCGGCGCGTACGGCCTCGGGATCGTCTACGCCCAGGCCGTCATCGGCGAACACGCCGCCGGCTGACCCCCACCACCGACGCCCCCTCAGAACAGGGACCAGGGACAGGACACGATGGATACCGGACTGCTGATCCTCCGCGTGGTGGTGGGCCTGCTCATCGCCGGGCACGGGGTACAGAAGGTGAGCCACCGCCTCGGGGGCAACGGCCTCGTCGGCGGGACGGAGGAGTTCCGGCACGACGGGTTCCGCGGCGGGACGCTCACCGCGCTCGCCGCGGGCGCCGGGCAGGTCGGTTCGGGCCTGTTCCTGGCCCTGGGCGCGCTCACCCCGCCGGCGGCCATGGTCGCCATGGGCGTGATGACGGTGGCGATGACCGTCAAGCTGCCGCACGGGCTCTGGGTGCAGGACGACGGCTACGAGTACCCGCTGGTGCTGGTCGTCGTCGCGGGATCCCTCGCCCTCACCGGCCCGGGCCGGTGGTCCGTGGACCACGCCGTCGGCCTGACCGCCTGGCCGCTCTGGCTGTCGGTCGCGGCCGCCGTGCTCGGCCCGGCGAGCGGGCTGCTCACCCGGGTGATCCTGCACCACCCGCCCGCACCCGAGGAGGCGGCCGCCGTTGCGCGCCCTGCTGACTGACGCCCTGCGCACCCTTGCCCCGCCGCGCGCCGACCGGCACGGGCCCCTTCCCCCGCTGATGCTGCTGCTGACGGTGGCGACCGGGGTGGTCGACGCCGTGAGCTACCTCGGCCTCGGACACGTCTTCGTCGCCAACATGACCGGCAACGTGGTCTTCCTCGGCTTCGCCCTGGCCGGAGCCCCGGGCCTGTCGGCCACCGCCTCACTCGTCTCGCTGGCCTCCTTCCTGGCCGGCGCACTCGTCGGCGGACGGCTCGGCAGCCGGTCGGCCGCCCACCGCGGACGCCTGCTGGCCCTGGCCGTCGGCGTCCAGACGGCCCTGACGGCCGCGGCGGCCGCCACCGCCGCGGCCGGCGGCGCCGACTACGTCCTGATCGTCCTGCTGGGCCTGGGCATGGGCCTGCAGAACGCGGTCGCCCGGCGGCTCGCCGTACCCGACCTGACCACCACCGTCCTCACCCTCACCCTGACCGGCCTCGCCGCCGACTCGACGGCGGCCGGCGGCACGGCGCCGCGCCCGGGCCGCCGGATCCTCTCCGCCCTGGCGATGCTGCTCGGCGGCCTCGCCGGCGCGGCGCTGGTCCTGCACGGACGGCCCGCCGCGGCCCTCGCCCTGGCCGCCCTGCTGCTCCTGGGCACGGCGCTGGCCGCCCACCGGCGCTCGGCCGCCGACGGCCCCGACGCCCCCTGGGCCGCGCCGACGGCCTGAGCAACCCACCGCACCGTCACAACGTCAGAACCTCAGGAGCTTCCCCATGATGCGACGCTTCGCCCGACGCCTCGTCCCGCTCGCCGCGGCGATCGCCGCGCTGACGGCCCTGCCCGCCGCCTCGGCGGCCCAGCCCGCACCGGCCACCCGCCACACCTTCGCCGTCGGCCCGCAGTACGACTCCACCCACGTGTACGTCGAACCGGGCACCGAGCAGGCGTTCGCGGCCAGTTGGGTGGCCACCTTCGGCGGCAGCACGATCGGGCCGAACGCCACCCAGGTGACCCCCACGCCCAGCCGGACGCTCTCCGAACTGGTGGTCTCCCCGGTCGGCACGCTGTCGGTGTTCGACTACACCACGCCCGTCCCGTACCCGTTCGGCACCGAGCGCACCGGCTGGCTGGTCACCGACCTCGACCAGGCGGTCCGCGCAGCCCGCGCCGACGGAGCCGCCGTCACCGTGGCGCCGTTCGCCGACCCGATCGGCCGGGACGCCGTCGTCCAGTTCCCCGGCGGCGTCAGTGCCCAGCTCTACGTGCACACCACCCCGCCGTCCTACCCCGAGTTGGCCAGCGTGCCGGAGAACCGGCTCTACCTGTCACCGGACGCGGTGGGCGCCTTCCTGCACAGCTTCCTCGCCTTCACCCAGGGCCGGATCGTCTCCGATGACCGCCGGGCCGACGGCTCCGCGATCGGACTGCCCGGCACCGCCTACCGGCTCCTCCGCCTCACCTCCGGCTTCGGCACCACGACGGTCGCCGTGACGGACGGCCACCTGCCGTACCCGTTCGGCCGGGAGCTCACCGGCTACGGCGTGACCGACCTCGGCGCCACCCTGGAGCGGGCGAAGGCCGCCGGCGCCTCGGTGCTGTCGGGCCCGGTCCGCGCGGACGGCCGGGACAGCGCGATGGTGCGCTTCCCCGGCGGCTACGTCGCGGAGCTGCACAACGACCGGTGAGCGGCAGGGGCGGTCACACCGCGACGCCGTACCCCGCCGGCCGGGCGGCCGGGACCGGCTGCCCGGCCGGCCGCAGCACGCTTCCCTGGGCCAGGCCCGCCCGGACGCACTCCTGCCACTCGCGCGGCGAGACCCCGTAGGCGGCCCGGAAGGCCCGGCTGAAGTGACTGGCGCTCACGAAGCCCCACCGGCCGGCGACCGCCGCCACGGTCGCCCGGCCCGCGTTCGGACGCCCCAGGTCCCGGCGGGACATGTCCAGCCGCTGGCGCCGGATCCAGCGGGCCACCGTCACCCCCTCGAAGCGGAAGAGCTTGTGCAGGTACCGCACCGACACGTGATGGGCCCCGGCGATCCGCTCCGGTGAGAGGTCCCGGTCCCCCAGGTGGCGCAGGATGTGGTCCTTCACCCGGGCCAGGGTGGCCAGGGCCGCCTCGGGCGCCTCCGGGGCTGACCGGCCGCGCCGTTCGTGGGCGAGCACCGCGAGCAGGTCGAGCGCCGTGGCGGCGAGCCGGCGGGCCACCTGCGGCTCCATCGAACCGGCCGACCGGGAGAGGCACTCCAGGTAGGCGGCCACCAGGCGGGCGGTGTCGTCGCGGGTGTCGAAGGCCGTCGCGGTCAGCACCCGCAGGTCCTCCTCGGTGACGCCCACCGCCGAGCGCGGCCAGTGGAACGCCGTGAAGACGAACGGCTCCGGCAGCTCCTTGACGAACGGCCTCCCGGCGTCCGAGATCGCGAAGGCGCCCGGGCGCAGCTCCACCTGGCGGCCGTCCTGGACCAGCCGGGCGGTGCCGCGGTGGTGGAGCGCCAGGGTGAGGTGGTCCTCCCCGCCGCGGGCGATCAGGCCCGCGCTGCGCTCGACCCGCTGCGGTCCGGCCCGGACCAGGGAGACCTGCACGGCGCCCAGGCGGTGGCTGGTGATCGCCGCGGGCGCGGGCGCGTCCTCGCACAGGGCGACGTCGAGCGGGATGAAGGTGCGGGAGACGGCCTCGTGCCAGTACTCGGCGCGGTCGGCGGCCGGTACCCCTGCGGTGTCGAGGACGACGGACATCTGTACTCCTCTTCGGATGTACTTCGCTTCGGATGTACTTCTCTTCGGAGGGCCGACCGATCGGGGGCCGGCCGATCGGGGCTCACAGGGACGGCTGTGCAGGGCGACGCGCACGGTGTCGACCACCTGGACGGTGGCCCGACCGTGCCCTTCGGCGGACGGTTCGGCCGCCCGGTCAGCCGGCCTCGTCGTTCCGGAGCGAGCGCCACTCGCGCGGCGAGACCCCGTACGCGGCGCGGAAGGCCCGGCTGAAGTGCGCCGGGTTGACGAAGCCCCAGCGTTGGGCGACGGCCGACACGGTCGGGGCCGTACGACCGCGGCGGCCCAGCTCGCGGGCACAGGCTTCCAGGCGGCGCTGCTGGATGAGGCGGCTCACCGTCACTCCCTCGTGCTCGAAGAGCCGGTGCAGGTACCGCACGGAGATGTGGTGGGCCCGCGCGATCCGCTCGGGTGTCAGCTCCGGATCGCCCAGCCGGTGGTCGATGTGCTCCCGCACCCGCCGGACCAGGTGCTCGTTGGGGCCGTCCGGCTCATCCGTGGCCCGGCCGGCCGCCAGGTGGGCGACGAACGCGCTCACCAGGTCGGCGACGCGTCCGGCCAGCAGGTCGCCGACCGGTGCGGGGAGCGACCGGGCGGACGCGGCCAGGGCGCCGAGGAAGGGCGCCAGCACCGGCCCGCAGCCGTCCGCGGGGCCGACGGCGGTGCCCGCCGCGTGCCGCAGGTCGCGCTCCGCCGCACCGAGCAGCCGGCTCGGCAGGTGGACCAGATGGGTGCGGAAGCGCTCCGGGAAGTCGACGGCGTAGGGCCGCGCGGTGTCGTACAGCATGAGCCCGCCCGGCAGCGCCTCCGCCCGGCGCCCGTCCTGCTCCAGCACGGCCCGGCCCGACACCTGCACCCCGACCCCGACCTGCGGCTCGGTGCGCGGGGCCCGGGCGATCAGGTCGGCCGTACGGGAGAGGCGGGCGGCGTCCGCCTCCAGGGTGGAGATCCGTACGTAGCCGAGCCGGTGCGACTCCAGGAGTCCGTCGAACGGCCGCCCGGTGAGCGGGTGCACCTCCACCGGCACCAGCGTCCGCGACACCATCGCGCTCCAGAACGCCGCCTTCTCCTCGTCCGCGACCGACGCGGTCGTCACCCGCACGCCCATCTGACCGCCCTTCCGCCGAAGCCCTGCGCGGTCCAGCGTGGACCGCGCGCACGACGTGCCGTTAGGTCATCTGACTGCCGTGCCCGGGAAGGGCGGTTCGAGGAGCCGTTCCGGCAGGTCAGCCGCCGTCGAGGGCGTGGGCGAGCGCGGCCCGGGTGGTGATGCCGAGCTTCGGGAAGATCCTGTAGAGGTGGGCTCCGACGGTGCGGGGCGACAGTTGGAGCTGCCGGCCGATCTCCTTGTTGGTCAGCCCGGTCGCGGCCAGCCGGGCGATGCGCAGCTCGTGACCGCTGAGGCCGGCCGGCTCCGCGACCGGTCCGCCCGGCGGCAGCGCCACGGAGTCGCCGGCCGCCCGGAGTTCCGCCTCGCACTGCCGGGCCCAGGGGGTGGCTTCGAGGCGGCGGAACACATAGTGGGCCGCGCGCAGCGCCTCCCGGGCCCCGGGCCGGTGGCGCCGGCGCAGCCACGAGCCGTGGGCGAGCCGCAGCCGGGCGAGGTCGAACGCCCACCGTTCGGCGCCGGGTACGGCGTACGCGGCGCGGTAGGCGGCGTCGGCCTCGTCGTCGGCGGCGGCCGGGGCGGAGGCTGCCGGGGCGGTGGCGGCCAGGGCGGTGGCGGCCGCGAAGAGGAAGGCGTGGCGGCCGGAGATCTCCGCCGAGCGCGCCGCGGCCCCGGCCGCGAGGTGGTCCCGGGCCTCCTCGTGCCGGCCGGTGTGCACGGCGGCCGTCACCAGGTCGAGGACCAGCGCGTGGCGCCACGGCGACCCGTTGGGCAGCCGCCCGGGCGGGGTGAGCTCGCAGAAGTGCGCGTACGCCTCCTCGTCGCGTCCGTGGGCGAGCGCCGCCAGGCCGCGCAGGTGGGTCAGGCGGTCCAGGACGTACCGCATCCGCCCCCGGGTGGCGGCCGGGCGGACGGCCTGCTCGATCTCCCGCAGGCCGTCCTCGTCACCCCGGCCGGCCAGGAAGTGGGCGTAGTACTGGCGGAACATCAGGGCGTTGGTGTGATAGCCGAGTTCGTCCGCGATCTCGGCCTCGCGCAGGCAGGCGGCCGCCCGGTCCCAGTGCCCGAGCAGGAAGTCCTGGTGGCACATGGCCTTCGCCACCGAGCCCTGGGTGGCGTAGCCGTGAAAGCCGGTGAAGCGCCGCCACAGGTCGCCCTCGGGGCAGTCGAGCGCCGAGGCGGTCCACAGCAGGAGCCAGGCCGCACCGGCCCCCTGCTCCTCGGTCATGGTCCCGGCCACCGTCCGCAGCGCTTCGGCGACCTCCGGGCCGGGGGCGGTCCAGGCCCGCAAGCACAGCCGCCCCACCTCGGAGACGTTCTCCCGGTGCCGTTCCAGGGCGTGCCACACCCACGGGTCGTCGGTGTAGCTGGCGGCCAGCAGCAGCTTGAAGTACGCCTGGTCGACCAGCCCGCCGAAGCTGTCGGCGCCCGGGGCGGTCAGCGCGTCGAGGGCCGCGGGCAGCAGGGCTGCGGAGGACTCGAAGTCGACGTGGTGGCTCTGATCGACGTAGACCACCGCGTACGCGAACAGCGGGGCGACGTCCTGCGGCACCGTACTGGACTTCAACTCCTCCACCAGGTCCACGGCGTGGCGCAGCTGCCCGCCGCGCGCCGCCATCACCGCGGCCCAGGTGAGCCGGCGGGTCTGGTCGCAGGAGCCGGGGCTGAGGGCGGCGGCGCGTTCGAGCAGCAGCGCGCCCTCCGCGTCGCCCCCTCGACAGGCAAGGTCACGCCCCGCCTCCTGCAGCCGCTGCGCGAGTGCCTCGTCGGGCAACAGCGCGGCCGACGCCTCGTGGACCAGCCGCCTGGGATCGTCCGGCGCGAGGGCGGCGGACAGGGCCCGGTGCGCCTCGCGGCGGGCGCTGTCGGAGGCGGTGGAGACGACGGCGGTACGGACCAGGGGGTGCCGGAACACGAGCTGTCCGGCCCGGTCGAGCCGGGCCAGCCCGTCCGCCTCGATCCGTTCCAGGATCTCCCGCGCGTTCTCGTCCGCGACGGCGCGCAGCCACGCCCCGGTGGCGGACTCCGCACCGGTGGCCAGGGCGCCCAGCAGCAGCAGGCGGCCGACCTCGGGCGTCACGGCGCCCAGGCGGTCGGCGAACATCCGCTCCAACTTCCGCCCCAGCGGCAGCCGTTCGGGCAGGGGGGCGGCCCCCAGCTGCTGGGCGGCCGCCAGTTGGCGCGGCAGCTCCACCAGCGCCAGCGGGTTTCCGGCCGCCTCCGTGAGGACCCGGTCCCGGGCGGGTGCGGCGAGGTCGGGGTAGCGGGCGCCCAGCAGCAGCGCCGCGGCCGCCCGGGGCAGGGCCCGCACGTCGACGGTCTCGGCCGACCACGTCCGGGCGGCCGGCCCGCCCGGCCGGACGGCGGCGACGATCACCACCGGCAGCTCGGCGCAGCGGCGGTTCAGGAAGGCGAAGACGGTCGCGCTGGAGGAGTCGATCCAGTGCAGGTCGTCCAGGAGCAGCAGCACCGGGGCGGTCCGCACCGCCTCCTCCAGCAACGCCAGCGCGGCGGCGCCGACGGCGAACCCGCTCGGGGTGCCGGCCCGGACACCGAGCGCGCTCTCCAGGGCCTCCCGCTGGTGCGCGGACAGGATGTCGGTGCGCTGGAGCGGCGAGCGGAAGGCCTGGTGGAGGGCGCCGAACGCGAGATCCGTCTCCGCCTCCGTACCGAGCGCCCGCAGGACGGTGAACCCCCGCTCCCGCGCCGCCCGTTCCACCCAGGCCAGCAGCGTGCTCTTGCCGACCCCGGCCTCACCGCGCAGCAGCACCGTGGAACCGCTCGCACCGTCCACGGCCTGGACCAGCGCCGCGGTCAGCAACTCCGTCTCCCGTTGCCGCCCGACCAGCCCCGGAACCCGCCCGTCCTCCGCCACCCTTGCCCCCTCGGGTCCGCCCGGGTCACTCCACGGGCAGCCAAGGCTACCGTCCGTCAGCATCTCCGGGCACGCCGTCGGGCGCGCCCGGGGTCGCCGGCGGGCTGCTCAACGTGATCGGGCACGTCCGCGTGGCACATCGTTCGACTTCTTCGGTTCGTCCGTGTTTTGGCTCCGGGCCGCAGGGCACGCGCCGTTCAGGGAGGTCTGGAGCTACAAACGGAGGACCCACATGTCAACAGGCACCCTCATCGCAGTCCTCGTCATCGTCTTCGCCCTTCTAATCGTGGCCGCGCTGGTGGCGACGTTCGCCATCCGCCGCCGCCATCTGCAGGAACGGTTCGGCCCGGAGTACGACCGGACCGCCGAGGCGAAGGACGGCCGTTTCGCCGCCGACCAGGAGCTGCGCAAGCGCGAGTCGCGCCACGACTCGCTGGACATCAAACCGCTGTCACCAGGTGCCCGTGACCGCTACGCCAAGGACTGGGCACGGGTGCAGGAACAGTTCGTCGACCGGCCCGACGACACGGTGCACGAGGCGGACCGGCTCGTCACCACGCTCATGAGCGAGCGCGGATACCCGACCGAGGGGTACGAACAGCAGCTCAAGGACCTCTCCGTCGAACACGGGAACGTACTGACGCACTTCCGGTCCGCTCACGAGGTCAACGACCGCAGCAGCCGCCACCAGGCGACCACGGAAGAACTGCGGGGCGCCATGGTGCACTACCGCACCCTGTTCGAGGAACTGCTCCACAACGGCGACCGTCCACGGGGCAGCCGTGCGTGAACCCCTGACCGGTGGGTTGAGCCGACATGGCGCACCCGACGACGGCCGCCGACCGGAACGGTCGAGAGGGAAGTGAAGAGATGCACAGCCGAGCAACATCCGAACCACGCGAGGGCGGCCTGTCCACGGAGGACCTGGCCGGCGCCCGACAGGACACCGACGAACAGAGCGATACCTCCGGGGCGGATTCGCCACCGGCGTTCCCCGGGGAAGCCACCACCGAACAGCGGAGCGGTGAGCAGGAGTTCACGCTCGAAGACCGCGACCGCGAGCAGGAATACGGGCAGGAACGCGGACAGGAAGAGGACCAGGAAACGGGCTACACCCAGGCATCCGAGCCGTCCGAGTCGTCCGAGCGCACCGAGGACCCGGAAGCCGCCGAGAACGAACCCCTGCTGGGCGGGCAGCAGGAGGAGTTCCGCTCCCGGTGGCAGAAGATCCAGGGCGAATTCGTCGACGACCCGCGCACTGCCGTGTCCGCGGCCGACAATCTGGTCGCCGAAGCGATGCAGGCACTCGCCACCACCTTCTCCGCCCACAAGCAGGACCTCGAAAGCCAGTGGCACCGCGGCGACGAGGTGCCGACCGAAGAACTGCGCGTCGCGCTCCAGCGCTACCGCTCGTTCTTCAACCGCCTGCTCAACACCTGAAGCAACGGGGCCGAAGCCGCGCCCCCCGACACCACCTGACCTGCGACGACCGGGTTCCATCCGGTCCTCGCCCACAGAAAACCGAACAGGTTCTTCGGGCCTCCTGCGAACCTCAGGAGGCCTGCTGCTGGACCGGACCGGGCGACAGCAGGCGCGACACGAGGGTGCGGGTCCATTCGGCGGTCAGCGGCAGGTCGGTGAAGACAGCGAGGTAGTAGAGGGGCGCGAGTACGGCGTCCGCGGTGTGTTCGAGGGTCGGGGGCTGTTCGCCCCGGGCCCGTTCCCGCCCGAGGATGGCTTCGAGCCCTTGCTCGCGCTCTCCTGCGCGCCGGCTCTTATGACAACAGCATTGACGTGTAGGGACGCCACCGGTTTCATGTCTCGCACCCCTCCCCCACACGAGCAAGGCGGTGATCCGTTGACACCGACGGTGAAGGCCACGGGCGACGCTCCGAGACCGGACACGAGCAGCCCCCACGTCACCATGCACAAGTCCATCGGCCTGCTGGACGGGGCGACGATCGCCGCCTCCAGTACGGCGGCCACCAGCAGCATCGGCATCGGCCTGGGCCTGATGGCCGGAGTCGTCGGCCTGCACCTGCCCGCGATCATGCTGTTGGCCTTCCTGCCCGTGCTCGCCATCGCGGGCGGGTACGGGCGACTGAACACCGTCGAGCCGGACGCCGGCAGCAGCTACCGCTGGGTGGGCCGAATACTCAACCCCTGGCTGGGCTTCCTCACCGGCTGGGTGAACACCGTCGGCACCGTGGTCTTCATGGCCTACACCACCACGGTCACCGGGTCCTCCATCATCCAGCTCCTCGACCTGGCCCACGTGCGCAGCCTCGCGGGCCTCCGCCTCGACGCCGACTCGACCGTCCAGTGCACCCTGCTCGGCCTGGTGGTCCTGGCCGGCGCGGCGCTGGTGGCGGTGCGCGGCCTGGACCTGGCCGCCCGGCTGCAGAAGGCGCTGCTGGTGTTCGAGTACGCGGTGCTGCTCGGCTTCTGCGGGTACGGGCTGTTCGCCGGCGACCAGCCGTTCTCACTGCAGTGGTTCAACCCGTTCGACATCCCGTCCTTCGACGCGCTCGCCCAGGGCATGGTGCTGGCGGTGTTCTGCTACTGGGGCTTCGAGTCGGTGTTCAGCGTCGGCGAGGAGGTGCGCAGCCCCCGGGACGCCTCGCGGGGCGGCATGCTCGCCCTGGTGGTGATGCTGCTGCTCTTCCTGCTCGCCGGTACGGCCTTCCAACGGGTGCTGCCACTCGACGAGTTGGCCGACAACGGCGCACACGGGCTCGCCTACTTCGGCACGACGCTCGCCCACCAGCCGTTGGCCGCCCTGCCGTTGATCGCGCTCATGTTCTCCGCGGTGGCCTCCCTGCAATCGTCCGTGATCCCGACGGCGCGCGGAATGTACGCGATGGGGCGCGACGGCGTGCTCGGCCCGGTCTGGACCAGACTGCACCCGAAGCACGCGACGCCCGCCGTCGGCACGCTCCTGATCACCGGCATCGCGATGGCCCTCGCGCTGGCCTCGATCGTCATCCCCACCGTCAACGACCTGATCTCCGCCTCCGTCAACGCGATCGGCATCATCGTCGCGCTGTACTACGCGCTGACGGCCGTCGCGGCGGCCGTCCGGTTCCGGCACCTGCTGCGCAGCAACCTGCTGGAGGGGCTGCGCGCGGTGGTCGGCCCGCTGCTGGGCGCGGCGACCCTGCTCACCGTCGGCGGCTATCTCGCCTGGTCGTTCTACGACTCCGCCGACCACTTCGAACTGGCCGCCGACAACGGGTGGTTCGAGCTGACCGTGACGGTGATGATGATCGTCACCGGACTACCGGCGGCCGCCTGGGCCCGCTGGCGGCGGCGCTCGCCCTACTTCCTGCCCGACACCGACTGACGATCCACGGAAGCCACGAGAGAACGGAGCACCCCATGCCCGAGGCCGATCTGGTCTTCACCCGCGGCCCGGTCCACACCGGTGACGCCGCCCGCACCCGGGCGACCAGCCTGGCCGTGACCGGCGAGCGGATCACCGCCGTCGGCCACGACGAGGTCCGGGAGCTGATCGGGCCGGGGACGGAGGTCGTGGACCTCACCGGCAAGCTGCTGCTGCCCGGATTCCAGGACGCGCACATCCACGCGGTCTTCGGCGGCACCGAGTTGGCGGTCTGCGACCTCACCGGCACGGTCGGCGTCGCCGACTACCTGGAGCGGATCCGCGCGTACGCCGACGCCAATCCCGGCCAGGCGTGGATCACCGGCAGCGGCTGGTCGATGGAGAGCTTCGAGGGCGGGCTGCCGACCCGGCAACTGCTGGACTCCGTCGTCCCGGACCGCCCGGTGTACCTGACCAACCGCGACCACCACGGCGCCTGGGCCAACACCCGGGCGCTGGAGCTCGCCGGCCTCACCCGGGACACCCCCGATCCGGCGGACGGCCGGATCGAGCGCGAGCCGGACGGCACTCCGGGCGGCACGCTCCAGGAGGGCGCCACCGGCCTGGTCGCCCGGCTGATCCCGCCCTCCACCGCCGCCGACCGGCTGGACGGGCTGCTGCGCGCCCAACGGCTGCTGCACTCGCTCGGCATCACCGGCTGGCAGGACGCGCTGCTCGGCGAGTTCAACGGCCAGCCGGATCCGTCCGACGCCTACCTGGCCGCCGCGCGCTCCGGCGCGCTGACCGCCCGGGTGACCGGCGCGCTCTGGTGGGACCGCGACCGAGGGGCCGAGCAGATCCCCGAACTGGTCGAGCGGCGTGCAGGGTTGAGCCAGGGGCGGTTCCGGGCCGGCTCGGTGAAGATCATGCAGGACGGCATCGCCGAGAACTTCACCGCTGCTATGACCAGCCCCTACCTGGACGGCTGCGGCTGCGCCACCGCCAACTCCGGCCTCAGCTTCGTCGACCCGGCCGCCCTGCGCGGGTACGTCACCGAGCTGGATGCGCTCGGCTTCCAGGTGCACTTCCACGCCCTCGGCGACCGGGCCGTCCGCGAGGCGCTGGACGCGGTCGAGGCCGCCCGCGCCGTCAACGGGCGACGCGGCACCCGCCATCACCTCGCCCACCTCCAGGTGGTTCACCCGGATGACCTCGACCGTTTCGCCCGGCTCGGCGCGATCGCCAACATCCAGCCGCTCTGGGCCGCGCACGAGCCTCAGATGGACGAGTTGACGATCCCGTTCCTCGGCCCGGAGCGCGCCGCCTGGCAGTACCCCTTCGGCGCCCTCCAGCGCGCGGGCGCCACCCTGGCGGCGGGCAGCGACTGGCCGGTGAGCAGCCCGGACCCGCTCGCCGGCGTTCACGTGGCCGTCAACAGGAGGGAGCCGGGGGCCGCCGACGGCCGGGTCTTCCTCCCCGAGCAGCGCCTCGACCTGGCCTCCGCCCTCGCGGCGTACACGGCCGGAACCGCGCACGTCAACGGCCATGACGACGCCGGCACCCTCACGGCGGGCCACCTCGCCGACCTCGTCGTCCTGGACCGCGACCTCTTCACCGCCCCCGCCGAGGAGATCGCCGACGCCCGCGTCCTGCGCACCTACGTCGGCGGCCGGCTCGTCCACGCGGCGGACTGACCCACCCGGGGGTGAGTCGGCGCCCCGGCGTCTCAGGGCACTACCGGGATCCCCCGCACGAAGTGATGAAACGTACCCAGGAACGCGTAGGCGCCAGGGCTGCGTCGGCACCGTGACGGTCGCCGACGCAGCCGGGAGCGATCTGCCCGGTTCCGAGGGCCGATTCGGATCCGGCAGCGCTCGGCCCGTCGCCCGCGCTCAGCCCGTCGCCGGGAGACGGGCCTCGGCGGCATCGAGGAGGAGGTCGAGGGCGTAGGGATAACCGCTGCGGCGCATGTCACTGGTGAGGAGGCGGGCGGTGGCGGCGATGTGCGGGTGCGTGGTGGCGTCGAGCCGGGCGTAGGAGGCCTGCCAGACCTCCAGGTCGGCGGCCTGGGCCGCGGCGGGCAGGGCGAGGGCGGCGGCGTCGAGCGCGGCGAAGCCGAGGCTCTGGTCGACGAACGCGTGGTAGATCCGGACGGCCTCGCGGTCGGGGAAGCCCGCCCCGCGCAGGACGCCGAGGATGGCCTCGACGGCGGCGATCTCGTAGGTTCGGCCGGTGGTGCGGTGGGCGGCGAGCAGCGCGGCCTGGGGGTGGGCCTGGTAGGCGGCGTGGATTCGCAGGCCGATGGCGCGCAGGTCGGCGCGCCAGTCACCAGTGGCCTGCCAACCGTACTGGGCGCGGCCGATGAGCTCGTCGGCGACGGCGAGCAGCAGGTCGTCGGTGCTGCGGAAGTAGCGGTAGACGGCGCTGGGATCGGCGCCGAGCGCGGTACCGAGCCGCCGTACGGTGAGCGCGTCCGCGCCGTGCTGCTCGATGAGCCGCAACGCGGTGTCGACGATCAGTTCCCTGGACAGGATGACGCCTTGCTTGGTGGGCCGCCGACGCTGCCGCCGGGGCTCGGGGACTACCCGTTCGCTCATACCGGCAGCGTAGGTCAACATGCTTGACGTAAGCCAGGGAAGGCTCGCATTTCCGCCGTGCCCGAGGAGGTCCCGTGCACCCTCCCGGCCCTGGCCGCCGGAGAAGAGCGCCAGATCGCGATCCCGCAGAAAGCCGCGGCCCAGGGCCCCACCGGCTTGCTCTACGACGCCGACGTCGCCGGGTCGAGGAGGTGAGCTGCTGGAGTCGTTCCCGATGCCGGTGGAGACCAACCTGGCGGTGGTCGAGGTGCTGCGCGCCAAGCTGCC